>JAYVLZ010000333.1:0-7869 GCA_043759175.1 Chitinophagaceae bacterium
AACAAAAGAGGATTGGGTAAGTTTGTAATGGCGCCTTTTAATTCTGATAATGCCCTGCTTGCTGCAATTACTTTTTTAAGAATATCTTTTGTTTCAAGGTCTCCTTTGGGTGGCAGGTCCGGCAGATCGTTATATGGTTTTAGTGGGTTGAACTTCATTGTTTTTGTATTTTTTATGCTGATAAATAACGAGGGTAAATTTCGCCCCCGTTATTTGAACGAGGGCGAAAAATGGCAAATTTCGCCCTCGTTCATTTTTCGAAGGTAATTGTTACCTGCGTAATTTTTTTCTTTTTTGTAATTTTTTAATGATGCCACAGCGATATTTAAATTACTTCTATTTCATAGAACCATTATTCAGCAAGTGTTTTGATAAGGGTGCTTGCCAAAGGAGAACCTGCTAATAACCTGTGGTATACTGATAAAATTTATTATCTACCTGCATTACGGGAAATGCAGGTGGGAGAACAGTTTTCTTAATTTCTGTAAATCCATTCTTTTCATAAAAACGATGTGCTGCTAAATATTTTTCTGTTGTGCCTAAAAAGATATCTGTGAGTTGCTTTTCTTTCGCCCATTCAAAAACAGTATTGAGTAAAGCCTGCCCCACACCAAATTCTTTTCCTCGGTATGCTGCTTTTACAAACATCTTTCTTAATGCCACCTGCTGATTGCCGATGTCTAATAAAGCAATAGTGCCGGCAATATTATTGTCAACGGTTGCCACCCAAAAGTTGCCATTGTCTTTTTGATAAAATTGTTCTATTTGTTTTAGATCGGGTTGAGAAGCTAAGTCAATGAGAATATTGAATTCTTTTTGCTGGATCGTTACAATGAGATCGGCTACTTCATGTTGGTAAATGGAAGTGTATTTGTTTATTTCGATTGTTGGCATGACGGTTTATTTATGATTTTATCTTTTGTTTACAGATAACACTTTTAATGCGGTGAGTAAAGTTATATAACAAGAACGTGTTGGCGGAGTTAAATTTTATAGCTCCAGAGGAGCGAAATGTTAGTAGTTGTAAAATTGGATTTCATTATCTTTTTAAAGCTCCGGAGGAGCGTCATGTAAGAAACATATCGCTCCTCCGGAGCTAAATACAGTTTTTGATTTTCGTTTCTACTAACATTTCGACCCTCTGGGTCTTTTAAAACCAAATTTTAAAATAACGCCAACAGGGAACAAGAGAAGATAGTTATCGCTTCAGCTGTTGGTCAGGAGACGCAACAGCGGCGGAGGTGGATAGCTTGGAGTTTAGATGGGCTACCAACAGCGGCTTAAAAAAGTAAGCGGGTGATAGTTTCAGCTTGGTAGAATTAATCAACTTGCCTCTCCTTCCAATAGTTGATTATTTCTTCAGCATCTTTAATTTGGCGAGTAGATGCTTCACCCCGAACATACAATTCTTTTCCTTCTTGCCCTTTTAGAAAAATCAGTCTCTTTTTACTTGTTGGTATAACTGCAATATAAAAAATCTCTTTTCCACCAATTTCATAAAACTGTCCAGTTATATTGCTTATAATCGAAAGACCAATAAAATTTTGTAGCATATTGTCATACTCAAGGAGAAAATAATCTTTGGGATTTTTTCCTTTTGCTAAACTATATTCATAATCAAGGCCCTCAATTGTATTATTATCCTTAACCCCGATAAAAAGGAAGCCACCGTTTGAATTTAGGAAAGCACAAATTGTTTTAGCTATATCTTCCCTTATTTTTGTGTCTTTGCCTTTTATATAATGCAAAGTTGCTTTAAATTCAACTTGATTATTTTCCCCTCCTTGAATTCTTTCTTCAATTGTTTTTGGTACTTGTTCAACCACATATTTCTCAGGGTTTCCCCACCAATAAGGCTTGTCATAACCTTCCCAGTTAAATGGTGTTCTTAAAATTTTATGAGTACCAATTGCTGCATTTCCATCTATCCATGGACTCTGGGCGCAGAAAGTAACTTCAATCTCTTTATTGTTCGTTTCAAAATTTAAATTCTTATAATTTTCGGCCTCCTCGATCAAAAGAATAATCATCATATCAATCATGAATTGGTCGCTAAGATTTCCAATACCATGAATCAATCCTTCATCTCCAACATTAAGAAACGAAAAACTATTTTCTGGATGGTCATTAACAATATAAACTCCAATTCCATTTCCAAAACTATCATCACTAAATTCAATTTCTTTTCCACCTGCTTGTAATTTTGTCGTAGAGCCGGGTTCAATAAAAGTGATTAAATCTTTTCTGGCTTCTCTGTCAGAAACATACTCCTTGCCTTTGTGCTGAAGCAAAATATCAATCCAGCTTTGATAATAGTTAAATGCTTGTTCTCTTGCTATGATTGGATTTTCGTTCTCAAAGGTTTTATTAATTTCTTCAAAACCAAGTTCATTATTTTCTGTTTGGCGTATAAGCCTTGCTTTTACTATATAATGGAATGCTGCTTTCATTTTTTGATCTGTCTGATATTTTACTTAAAGGGACATTCTTTATTTAAAACGTAAAGGCAATTGATAAACTGTGATTGGGTTAATTATAACTCTTGCGTTGACACATCATAAAAGTAATTTATTGCGTTAACACAATCAAATGCCTTTAACTTTTGTAAGAATATCTTTTTTTTGAATTTATTTTTAGAAAAGGTTGAAATTATCATCTGTTCAACATATTGATGCAAGCCCATACACTTTTGTGTTTGCATAAAAAAGCCAACCTCAAAAAAGGCTGGCTTTAAAATAATTTCTCAAAAAATATTACACATCCTTCCCATGACACTGCTTATACCTCTTACCACTTCCACAAGGACAAGGATCATTCCTTCCCGGTGCTTTTTCCACACGGATAGGTTCGTGTTTCACCGGTGCTGATGGCCCGTAGTATCAATTTTCCCAGTTTATACCTTCGCAGCTAAAAGCAGCAGCTTAAAAAGCAGCAGCCAACTGTTTCGATTCCAGGTAAAGTGTATCAGGGTCAAAATCTATTGTGTCATCCCATGATACTGTGCCGTTAAACACCTGCACTTTTTGGCAAAAGCTTTCATCTTTCAATGGAGAATATACAGGGTAGCCGAGATAAGAAGAAAAATCAAACTCCCTTACTTCTTTGTTTGAAAAAGTAAGTACAACCTTGTATTTGCTTTCATATTTAACCGCTGTTACCCTTGGATTCATTGTCATTATTTTAATGGATCAATAGTAAATATTTTATTGCCCGTTACTGCCAGTTGCCAGTTTGCCAGCAGTTCTTCTTTATGAATTTCTATCCATGCCTGCACCAGCTTTTCTTTATTGCCCGGCAGTGAACCTTCAATTAAACTGCCTTCCGGTATTTTATAGATGCCTTCCATTTCTCCGTACTTCACATGTATATGAGGCAGGTTGTGCTGCTTTGTATCAAGATAGTACATAGATACAATCAGCCCATAAAACATTGATATTACCGGCATATTCAAAATTAATAAAAATATAAGGAGCACTAATCTATTATTTTTAAATTGCCAATAAAAAAAGCCAATCTTTTTAGACTGGCTTCAAAAATATTTATCAAAAAATATTACGCATCCTTCCCATGGCAATTCTTAAACTTCTTCCCACTTCCACAAGGACAAGGATCATTTCTACCCGGTGCTTTTTGCACTCGGATAGGTTCCTGCTTTATTGCCGGAGAAGGGTCGTTGTAATCATTTTCCTGGCTCATGTATTCAGGGCCGCCGGTACTGTTAGTGGCACCTGCAAATTCTTCTTTGCGCTGGCGCATTTTGCTCAGGTCGGTTTTTTCTTCACGGCCTTCTTTTATTCTGCCGGCATTGGTTTGTTCCATTGGTATGGCGCAATGGCAAAGAAAACTCACGATGTCTTTATTCACCGAATCATCCATTTGCTTAAAGGCACTGAAGGCTTCAATCTTATAAATTACCAGTGGGTCTTTTTGTTCGTACCCTGCAGTTTGTACACTGTGCCTTAAATCATCCATTGCTCTCAGGTGTTCTTTCCAGGCTTCATCAATCAACGCCAGTGTAATGCTGCGTTCAAGGGCGTTTGGTAATTCAGCACCTTCGCTTGCAATGGTCTTGTCTAAATTTGCTAATGCCTGAATTGCTTTTCGTCCATCCGTAAACGGTACCGCTACATTTTCGATATGGTTGCCCTGTTCTTTGCGAATGTTTTTTATGATCGGGAAGGTTTGTTCCGCAATGCCTTTCATTTTGCGGTTGTAGTTGGTCTTGGCCTCTGCATATAACTTTTCAGCTACTACATTCGCAACACCTTTTTCTAATTCTTCTGGTGTAACCGCAGTATCAATTCCAAAGTTCAATATCACGGCTAACTTAAATTCTTCATGATCGTTTATTTCTTTGAATGAATTTACCAGTCCATCAGCCACTGAATAGAATGCATTATCCAGGTCAAGCGCTAAACGTTCTCCAAACAACGCATGGTTACGTTTGCTGTACACCACGTTTCTTTGTTTGTTCATCACATCATCATACTCCAATAATCTTTTACGGATACCAAAGTTATTTTCTTCCACTTTCTTTTGTGCCCTTTCAATAGACTTGGAGATCATGCTGTGCTGTATCACTTCGCCTTCTTTATAACCCATCCTGTCCATGAGGGAAGCAATACGTTCGCTGCCGAACATACGCATCAGGTCGTCTTCCAGGCTTACAAAAAACTGGGTGCTGCCGGGGTCTCCCTGGCGACCGGCTCGTCCACGTAACTGCCTGTCCACACGGCGGCTCTCATGCCTTTCTGTACCAACTATTGCCAAACCACCTGCTTCTTTTACACCAGGCCCCAGCTTAATATCTGTACCACGGCCAGCCATATTAGTGGCAATGGTAACGGCGCCGGATAGCCCAGCCTCAGCTACCACCTGTGCTTCTTTAGCATGCTGTTTTGCATTCAATACATTGTGCGGAATATTTTTTTGCTTCAGCATCCTGCTCAGCAATTCACTGATCTCTACAGAAGTAGTACCAACCAGTGACGGCCTGCCTGCATTGCGGAGCTTTTCTATTTCTTCAATAACGGCTTTGTATTTTTCACGTTTAGTTTTATAAACTAAATCCTGTTCATCTTTTCTAATGGCTTTCAGGTTAGTGGGTACCGTTACCACATCTAATTTATAAATGTCCCAAAGCTCTGCTGCTTCTGTTTCTGCTGTACCCGTCATACCACAAAGCTTGTGGTACATACGGAAATAATTTTGCAGCGTAACGGTCGCATAAGTTTGTGTGCTGGCTTCAATCTTTACATTTTCTTTTGCTTCAATCGCCTGGTGCAGTCCATCACTGTAGCGGCGGCCATCCAAAATACGGCCTGTTTGTTCATCCACAATTTTTACAGCGCCTTCCATCACCACATATTCAGTGTCTTTGTCAAACAATGTATATGCTTTTAGTAATTGCTGAACGGTGTGTATGCGTTCTGCTTTTACAGAATATTCATTTAATAAGGCTTCTTTGCCGTGTAGTTTTTCATCAGCACTTAAGGTGCTTTTTTCTATATCGGCCAGCTTGGTAGCAATGTCCGGTAACACAAAAAACTCTGGATCTTCGCCGCTCCGGGTGATTAAATTAATCCCTTTATCAGTCAGATCAACCTGGTTATTTTTTTCATCAATGTGGAAGTATAATTCTTCATCCACCTTTGGCATTTCTTTTTGCTGATCGGCGAGATAATAGTTTTCGCTTTTCTGCAATTTTACCCTGATACCCGGTTCACTTAAAAATTTTATCAATGCACTGTTCTTGGGTAAACCCCTGTGAGACCTGAACAAAGCCAGGCCGCCATCTTTGGGATCATCATTACCTTCTGCAATTTTTTTCTTTGCCTCAATTAAATATTGATTGGTCGCTTTACGCTGGGCATCTACTAATTTCTCGATTCTTGGTTTCAGGTCAAAGAACTGCTGAATATTATCACTGTGCCCAATCGGTCCGCTAATGATGAGTGGAGTACGGGCATCATCAATCAATACACTATCCACCTCATCCACCATGGCGTAATGATGTTTACGCTGTACCATTTCTGCAGGACTGTGTACCATGTTATCACGGAGATAATCAAAGCCAAATTCGTTGTTGGTGCCGTATGTTATGTCGGCGTTGTAAGCACTGCGTCTTGCATCACTATTGGGTTCATGCTTATCAATACAATCTACTGTAACACCCAGCCATTCAAAAAGTGGCCCGTTCCATTCACTGTCCCTTCTTGCGAGGTAATCATTTACTGTTACAATGTGCATACCCTCACCAGTGAGTGCATTCAGGTAAGCAGGCAATGTGCTCACCAGCGTTTTACCTTCACCGGTAGCCATCTCTGCAATTTTACCAGAGTGCAGTACGATGCCTCCCAATAACTGTACATCATAGTGCAGCATGTTCCAGGTAATATCACCACCGGCTGCTTTCCATGTATTTTGGAAGATTGCTTTATCACCTTCAATGCGGATATAATCTTTTTTTACTGCTAATGTTTTATCCAGTTCAGTAACGGAACTTTCTAATGTGTTGTTTTCTTTAAAACGACGGGCAGTTTCTTTCATCACGGCAAATGCCTCGGGTAATAATTGCTGTAAAATATCTTCTATCTGTTTATCCCTGTCTTTTTTCAGGGCATCTATTTCATGATACAGGATATCTTTTTCATTGATGTTTTCGGAGCTCAGATTTTCAGCAGTTTCTTTTTTACTGTTAATCTGTTTGTCAATAACACTCAGGTGCTGTTGTATCCGATTACGGAATTCTGTTGTTTTGCTACGCAACTGGTCGTTACTAAGAGACTGGTACTGGTTGAAAAACTCATTGATCTTTGCAACCATGGGCGTTATTTTCTTTACGTCCTTTTCGCTCTTGTTACCACCAAATATTTTCGATATCAAGCCTATCATATAATTCCGTGTTATTGGTATTTATTGAAATAATTTTACAGGTATTCTGCAATGTCAAATATGGTGCTGAAATATTTTAGTAGCCAAAATGACAGAGCGGCAAAGGTAGCAATTAGTTTAGAGGTTTAGCAGTTTGAAGTTTGTCTCGCCTAAGGCGAGATGAGGTTTGAAAGATTTAACCTGTTGGGAGGATGTTCAATGTTCAAATGTCCTGGCTCACAGCTCACAGCTCGCAGCTCACAGCTCACAGCTCACAGCTCACAGCTCGCAGCTCACAGCTCGTAGCTCACAGCTTATAGCTCGTAGCTCAAACCTCCTTATTGTATAATATCAATCTGCTGCGGAAGAATATCCGGTTCAAAATGCACCAGTTTAATAACAATAAAACTGACAGCATTGCTGACCAAAGTAATAAGGGTGGCTTTTTTCCATCCGCAATTAAGCAGGAACCAATATCCCAATCCTTCTGCTATCACTACAAACATCTCTACTAAATTCAGATCCCAGTCTGTATTCAGCCTGATGATATTGATGATGGGCCAGGTAACAATGTTTACAAAAAGACAAACCATGTAGGCGGATCTTCTTTTTCTTTTTTTTAAAAAGAAGCCCACTATGGGTAATTCTAAAAGAAGGGTAACCAATAAACTAAAAGTAAGCTCCATGTATAATCCTGATTTGTTTGATTTTTCTTTTACCTGCGTGTAAATATTGGATAAAAAATTTATTTAGCAAGGGCAAATGAAAAAAATATCAGTTCACGAATTTTCCAGAGCCTGGATCAGTTGATAATTGAAACCACCCTTATTTGGCAGAAATAGGTATATAGAATAGCATTTTTCATGTCAGTCAGGTAGTTTTTTGTGGATAATCGTTCATCTAAAATCCGCAAGCTAAAAAAGGCCATAAGCCTAAAACCCCTGTCACAATAAAGTTTCAGGGGTTTACAGCGTTTTTAGTTATTCACTTGTCTAA
>JAYVLZ010000334.1:0-3229 GCA_043759175.1 Chitinophagaceae bacterium
CGCCATTATTATCCTTAAGTGTTAATGCAGGAACATCAGTATTGGTGTGCTGCGGTGTCCAGCCATCAAATACGCCGGGCCCTACATTTTCCCTACCTCTCATCAGGCGGTTAAATACTGAATATACATCAAACCCTTTTCTTCCGGCAACACCAGATCCAAACAAGGACAGGTCAAATTGCTTGTAAGTTAAATCAACCCGCAATCCATATTCTAATGATGGAAGCTGTGTACCAATCCAGTCACGGTCATTGTCATCAATTTTGCCATCTTTATTTACATCCACATAGCGGATTCTTCCCGGCCCTGCACCATTTTGTGTTGGAGCTTTATCCACTTCAGCCTGTGATTGGAAAATACCATCCGTTTTATAACCAAAGATGTCAAATTGTGAGTGTCCAAGAATTGTATTCCCAATAATTCCAGGATAAGCAGGACGTACATTTTCCGGCAACTCTGTTACTTTATCCCTGAAATGGGCAAAGTTCGCCTGCACATTGTATTTTAAATTTCCAATTTTATCGCCACGGTAGCCTATTACAAACTCCCAGCCTTTATTGCTTTTTGATGCACCATTTACCGCTTTATTTTGTCCTTCTCCCAAAACAGCAGCTACCGGTGGGGTAATTAATATACCAGTTGTATTTCTTGAAAAATAATCGAATGAACCGTAGATTTTATTCTTCAAAATGGTGAAATCTACACCCACATTAATTTCTTTGGTTGCTTCCCATTTAAGCAATGGATTAGCAGCCTGTGTTTGTACAAAACCTGAAGGCAATGTACCGGTATTGGTGCCACCTAAAGAATAAGCTGTTCCAATATTCATATACTGCTCCCAAAAACCTGGTGAAAGCTGGTTTTGAGTAGTACCATATCTTGTAGCATACAATGCCACATTGTTTACATCACCAATTTCCTGATTACCTACACGGCCATAGCCAGCCCTTATTTTTAATTCAGAAAACAATTTACTGTTCTGCATAAATGCTTCCCTGTCTATCCTCCATCCTATAGAAGCTGCTGGAAAAATACCATACCTGTTATCTGCCCCAAAGCGGGAAGATCCATCACGACGTACGGTAACAGCTGCCAGGTATTTATCAGAAAAACTATAGTCAACCCTTGCAAATTGAGAGAACAACTGGTGTCCGGTTGAACTACCAATAGCAGTAGTATTACCAGTTGCAGCATTTAAATCAAAATAGTCTTCTGTTTGTATTGCATAACCTTCTTTTTTGGTAAAATCAAAGTCAATTTTTCTTTTCAGATACTCAATACCAGCTAAAAATTTAAAACTGTTTTTTTCATTCAAATCCCAGTTATACCGTATCGTATTAGACCATGTAATACCAAGCCAATGATTACGGTCGTAAGACAAACTATTAGTAGTACGTGCCAGGGCTCCTTCCGCAAAAGTTGGTGCAATTACTTTACTGGAATAATTGGCATTGTCTACACCGATATTGGATTTGAAAAATAAATTCTTAATGGGCTGAATTTCTACATAAATATTACCCAGGGTACTCAGGCGGTTGGCATTGTTCCATTTTGCCAGGTCCTGCATGTGCAATGGATTATTTCTATCAGAATAACCACCACCTAATTCACCGGCATAACTGGTACCATCTTTTTGATACACAGGAATAGTTGGGGCTAAAGTAACTGCCAAAAATGTGGTAGAAGCTCCACCTAAATCTCTTGCAGTAAGGGTTTCATCTGAATTAGCTACCCTCAAATTAAGACCAAATGTTACTTTGTCATTAAAAGAGCGTGTGATAGCATTAATGCTTCCGCTCAAACGTTTGTATCCGGTGTAGCGTAACATACCTGTATTTTTCAGGTATCCAATATTAATCTCTACAGAGGAGTTTTTATTACCTGCAGAAGCAGTTAAGCTGGTATTGGTAACCATACCTGTTTTATACATTACATCCTGCCAGTTGGTATTCCCTGCTGGTGTATTGGGATCTCCACCTACAAGCGGCTTTACAGATACACTGTTTAAAACCGGGTTATCAAAATTATTATTCCAGTCGAAATTGTAAATATCGCCATAACCGTCGGCAGGGTTTTGCCTGTCATTTACCGATGCCTGCCACAAAGCTTTGCCCCTGTCAACTGAATTCAGCATTTTAAACCGCATAGATTTTTCTGATTGGGAAGCTATACTGCTATTCAGCTGGAAATTTACTTTCCCATTGGTATTACCACCATTTTTTGTTGTTACGATGATTACACCATTGGAAGCCCTTGCACCATAAATAGATTCAGCAGAAGCATCTTTCAATACCTGCATTGAAGCAATGGTTGCAGGATCCATATTTTGAAACACTTCCGGCCTTGTTGTAGCAACGCCATCAATAATATACAAAGGAGAGCTGCGCTCGTCTGGCGGCAATGTATTAGAACCACGTATTAGTATCCTGCCGTTGGAACCGTTGGGGGATCCGTCTTTTTCAATGTACAAGCCGGCTACCCGGCCCTGTAAGGCCTGCATGGTATTACCCGAACTGTTGTTTTTTACAGCAGATAGGTCAACTACTGCCACAGCGCCTGTTAAATCTTTTTTTCTCTGGGAGGTATAACCAACCACAACTACTTCGCCAAGGCTTTGCTGGTCTTCTTCCAGTGTTACTGAAAAACTGTTTTGATCTCCAACCGTTAAAGAAAATGATTTCATTCCAACAAATGAAAACACAATTTTGTCACCTTTTTTTGCCTGTACTGAATAAGCACCGGCAGCATCGGTGGAGGTTACAGCTGTTGGGGCTTTTACTGTAACACCAGGCAAAGGCTTTCCGCCAGCTTTACCAACTACCGTTCCTGAAACCTGTTTGAGCTGTGCATTTGTAATTACTGCCATGAGCAGCAATGTAATAAGACAAGTGAATTTTCTCATACGCTTTAGTTTTGTTTGATTAATAAAATTTTATTTTAAAAGATTTTCACGTTATTAAATTGCCTGTATTTTGCAATCAGTGTCCCGTTAATTTTTTTTCCAGTTCTTCCAGCGATACCCCTTTTGTTTCCGGCATTTTAGTAAGCACCCATACCAATTGCAACACCATCATCAGCGAAAAAAATGCAAATATTGGCCAGGGATTATCTTTAAAAACCCCGTCTTTATCATCTAAGAAAAAAGGTGTTACCAGTGTAATAATGGCTGCAAATACCCAGTGTACACTGGCACCAAAAGACTGCCCGGCAGCTCTTATTTTGTTGGGAA
>JAYVLZ010000335.1:0-7341 GCA_043759175.1 Chitinophagaceae bacterium
GTTATGCCCCAGGTATGGGCATTCATGAAATGGGAACAGCCCGTATGGGTCGTGACAGAAAATCAAGTGTACTCAATGGGCACAACCAGGTGTGGGATGCACCCAATGTATTTGTAACAGATGGATCATTTATGGCCAGCGCAAGTTGTGTAAATCCATCCCTTACTTATATGGCATTTACAGCAAGGGCAGCAGACTATGCAGTGAAGGAATTGAAAAAAGGGAATATATAAATTGCTAAAAGAAAAAAAGGCAAAAAGAAATTTTAGTCTTCTTTAACCTTCTTTTCTTCTTCAACCTTCTAGCCAAAAAATTAATAAAAAAGCGAAGAGCATAAAAGAAAGAGGCTAAAAGAAAAATTATAAAATTATACATCTTCTTTACCCTTCTTTACTTCTTTAAACTTCTAGCAAAAAAATAAAAACCAATGAACAGAAGAGACTTATTAAAACAAATAGCATTGCTTACAGGAGGTGTGGTAATTGGCGGCGAAGTTTTTCTAAGCGGTTGCAAAACAGGCGCTAAATCAGAAGCTGGGTTTACTGCGGAAAATATTGCTTTGCTGAATGAAGTAGGTGAAACGATTATACCTGCCACCAATACACCGGGTGCAAAAGCTGCACAGGTAGGTGAATTTATGAAAACCTTTGTCACAGATTGTTACACAGAAAGAGAACAGAAGGCTTTTATAAAAGGAATGGATGATCTGAATGAAGCCTGCAAAAAAGTGTATAATAAATCTTTTATGGAGGCTGATGCAACACAGCGGCATGATCTGTTGGTGAGTCTTGAAAAAGAAGCCAAGCCATTCAACCAGGCAATAGACGATAAAGAAAAAACATTGAGAGATGCAGCCAGAAAGGAAGCAAAAGAATTTGATAATACGCCCAGGCATTATTATACCATGATGAAGCAAATGACGCTGATGGGTTTCTTTACTTCCAAAACAGGTGCTACAGAAACATTGCGTCACATACAGGTGCCCGGTAAATATGATGGCGCTTTACCCTATAAAAAAGGGGACAGAGCCTGGGCCGAATCGCTTTAAAAAATTTAATAAAAAATTTATGAGCTACAAAAGAAGAGATTTTTTAAAATTAACCGGTGCAGCTACTGCAGGGTTAACTTTTGCATCCATGACATCCAATGCGTTGTCGGGGGATTTTTTTTCTGATAAGAAAAAAATGGATGTTTTTGGTTTACAATTATATTCTTTAAGAGATGATTTGCCAAAAGATCCAAAAGGGGTTTTAAAGCAAGTGGCATCTTTTGGTTACAAACAGGTGGAGGGTTTTGAAGGAGGCCAGGGAATGTTCTGGGGCATGAGTAATACAGAGTATAAAAAATACCTGGATGATTTGGGAATGACGATGATCTCCAGCCATTGCAATATCAATAAAGACTTTGAAAAGAAAGCGGAAGAGGCTGCTGCCATTGGTATGAAGTATTTGATCTGTCCTCACCTGGGCCCACAAAAGTCTTTAGACGATTTTAAAAAGGCAGCAGATGAATTTAATAAGCGGGGTGAGATCTGCAAAAAGGAAGGAATAAAATTTGCTTACCACAATCACGATTATTCTTTCAAGTTGCAGGAAGGCCAATATCCACAAGATGTGATGATGGCTGGAACGGATGCAGCTACGGTAGATTATGAAATGGATATGTACTGGGTAGTAACTGCAGGACAAGACCCATTGGAATGGATGAAAAAATATCCCAACCGGTTTAAACTCTGTCATATAAAAGATCGTACTAAAAATGCTACTGATGCTGCAGATACCTGTACCCTGGGAACCGGCAGTATAGATTATGTGAGCATCGTGCCAAAAGCACAACAACTGGGTATGGAATATTTTATAGTAGAGCAGGAAAAATATGCAGGCACTACACCATTAGCAAGCGCAAAGGATGATGCAGATTACATGAAGAAACTAAAATTGTAAGTTGATGTTAATAAATCAATATCAAGGCCATCCTCAATAGCGGATGGCTTTTTTATTTTAATAGAGATATGCCATCATCACCTCATCTAAGAACCGGTTTTCACTTTTAAGCCAGGTATATTTTTTTAGAATACCTTCTTTTACAAAACCTACTTTTTCATACAAACTGATCGCTTTGTTGTTGATGACAGCAGCACTTAATTCAATTCTTAATAAATTCATTTGTCTACCCAGTTCAATTATTTCTTCCAGCATTTTCTTTCCATATCCTTTTCCGCCAAACGCCGGGTGAATAGCCAATCCGCCTAAATAAGCGATGTGTGAACTGCGGTGCTGCAAGCGAATTAATTTAAACATTCCAATAGCGCTGCCATTTTCCTGGTAGATATAAATAATATCTTTCTCAAGGAGTTCATCAAAAATGGGTTGAAAAGAAATTCTATCCATCATCTCATACAGCAGGTAGGGGGTTATCTCTGGATGCATATACAAGCCGTAAATCAGTTCAAAATCATTTGTTTTGATGTTTCTTATCATGTGCCGAAGTTATTAAATTATTGAAACCCGCTGTGATGGATATGGATGAAGAAACAGCAGCAATTATGTTTCATTGAAAGAATCAATTAATTTTATGAAGTGGCTGCAAACTCAGCAGCCATCATTAACTGTTGCATTCTATATGATCACCATTCAGCAATTGGATGCCCTGCGTAATAATTTTAACAGCGGCATCACACAGTCTTACCAATTCAGGAAAGACCAATTAAAAAAATTAAAACAATCTGTTCTTGCTCATGAACAGGAATTGTATGACGCATTGTATGCCGACCTTAAAAAAAGCAAAGAAGAAGTATGGGTAACAGAAACCGGGTTGGTGATAGCAGAGATCAATGAAGCCATCAGCCACCTGAAATACTGGATGGAACCAGAAAGGGTAAAAACGAATTTACTGAACCTGCCTTCATCCAGCCATGTGATTAAAGAGCCGCTGGGTGTGGTTCTTATCATCGGTCCATGGAACTATCCTTTTCAATTATTGATCAATCCGTTAATAGGTGCTATTGCAGCAGGCAACTGTGCAGTACTAAAACCAAGTGAATTTTCTCCGGCTACTACCGCAACCATGAAAAAAATTATTGAAGATGTTTTTCCAAAAGATTATATCCTGTATGCAGAAGGTGATGGGGCCACGGTGGTTCCGGAAATGATGACCAACTTTTCTTTTGATCATGTGTTTTATACAGGAAGTACAGCTGTTGGGAAGATTATTTATAAAATGGCTGCAGAAAAATTGGTACCTGTTACGCTGGAGCTGGGCGGCAAAAGTCCCTGTGTGGTAGAAGCGGATGCAAACCTTAAAGTGGCAGCAAGAAGAATCGCCATGACCAAGTTCAATAATGCCGGACAAATGTGTGTGGCACCTGATTATATTTTAGTACATCAATCTAAAAAGGATCAGTTGATTGAAGAATTGAAAAAAACCATTCTGCAGTTTTTTGGAACCAACGCAGCAGAAAGTTATAATTATGGGAAGATTATTAATGAAAAACAATTCAACCGGATTATAAATTATCTGCAGGATGGAAAAGTGATCTACGGTGGTAAATTTAATAAAGAGCAGCTTTACATTGAACCAACTTTGCTTGACGAAGTTAGTATGGATGCTGCTGTGATGAAGGATGAAATATTTGGGCCAATCCTTCCCGTTATTGGTTATAATACAACTGAAGAGGCATTGGCAGTTATTCAGCAAAATAAAAACCCGCTGGCATTTTATTTATTTACTTCCAGTACTGCAAAGGAAAATGACTGGATGAAAAAAGTTTCTTTTGGCGGTGGTTGTATCAACAATGCAAGCTGGCATCTTACTAACCATCACCTGCCTTTTGGAGGGCGTGGCTTTAGCGGCACGGGGCAATATCATGGAAGATATTCTTTTGAAACATTCAGTCATAAAAAAGCTGTCATGAAAACTCCCACCTGGTTTGATCCTGCTATCAAGTATCCTCCGTTTAAAGGGAAATTAAAATTATTTAAATGGGTGATAAAATGAAATGGAGAAAACTAAAACGTTCCCTGGTTGTTATTTTAAGTATCATTACTGTTATTGTCTTGTACACAGAGGCAGTAAATTTAAACACAAAAAATATGACGTTCCGCCAAAAATTATTAAAAGCGTTTTATCCGGCGTTAATGTGGATCAGCAGGGCCAACCGTAAAAATGCTGTATTGAGTGACAGTAATTCAAAACCAGTTATTCCTTTTTATTCCCTGAGCGCTGTTTTAAATAACGGGGATACGTTAAATTTCGAAACACTGAAAGGGAAAAAAGTGTTGCTGGTAAATACTGCCAGCGATTGTGGCTACACCAATCAGTATGAAGACCTTCAAAAATTATCGGAACAATATAAAGATAAATTGCTGGTAATTGGTTTTCCTGCGAATGATTTTAAAGAACAGGAAAAAGGAAATGATAGTGAAATAGCTGAGTTCTGTAAAATAAATTTTGGTGTTTCCTTTCCGCTCGCCAGTAAGGGTACGGTCATTAAAGGCACTGCACAAAATCCTGTTTTTAACTGGTTGAGCGATGCCGCTAAGAATGGCTGGAATAATACAGCGCCTACATGGAATTTTTCTAAATACTTAGTTAGCGGAGAAGGTGTGTTAACCAATTATTTTGAGCCTGCTGTTTCTCCCCTTTCAAAAGAAGTGACCGATGCTGTTTCAAATTAAATGCGGCTGTTGTTGTACAAAAAATGTAACTAATTGATGTATCTTTCATGAGCTCTTGTTTAAGCAATTCTAATACAGAATATAAATTTTATTTCTCCCTTTCAAACAGCCAGCTATGTTTTCCAAAACCGATATCGAGAAATATTTCTTAGCTGAAAAGCAAGAGAGTTTATTATTTCTCATCGTTGGTATTATTGGTATTATCCTGGCTCTTGTTTTCTTTTTTAGTAAAACAAATTTTTACAAAGGCGCTGCAGTTCCCTTGTTAACAATTGGATTGTTGATGGGTGTTGCTGGATATACTGTTTATGCAAGAAGTGACAGCGACCGCAAACGGAATGTATATGCTTATGATATGAACCCTGCCGAAATAAAAGAAAAGGAAATACCAAGGATGGAAAAAGTGATGAAGAATTTTGTGATCTACCGCTATGTACAAATTACTTTGTTGCTGTTGGGCATTGGTTTATTTTATTATTTCAATAATAATGAATTGCAAATTTTCTGGAAAGGCTTTGGAATCACCCTGGCCATCATGGCATTGATTACTTTATCAGCAGATTACTTTGCAGAAAAAAGGGGTGATGAATATTTGAAAGGTTTAAACTTCCGGGTCGGGGCGCTTAAAGCGACCTAAACCATCATAAGTAGAAGGTTTGCGTTAAAAGCATACCACCACCTGAACCATCATAAGTAAAAGGTTTGCATTAGTGCATACCACCACCTGAAACATCATTGTAGTCAGTATAATTTTTTTACAACATCATCCGGTAAATCCCAATCCGTCCAGCCTTTAATGGCATCTTCCGTTAAACCTGTATGTTGAAAGAATAATTCTTTGTTGCACAGCGTGCCATTTCTACTACCAACATAATCCAGATAAGATGAATACATCCAGTCTTTAAGATGATTGACCAATCCGGCTGCTTTCGGATTTTGATGCAGATAGAAAAAGCAATTTTCCAGGTAACTTATTTTTTTACCATCTGTTTCTTCGGTTAGTATTTTAGCGTTGGTTTTTTGTTGAAACAAAGAAGCGGAAGTATTGTTTTGTTTGTTGATGGCCTGTGCATAGCTGCTTAACAAAATCCCAAGCCGGCAGGTAAACTCCTGCATGGGTTTGCCGCCAAATGATTTTCTTTCTTTGATGCTGTTTTCATTGGCATGTATGATGAAATGAAAATGATTCGGCATCAGGCAGTATGCAATTAAATCGGCCACTGGCAACAGTTGATCTCTTATTTTTTGAATGAAGAAAAGATAATTGTCGTGATTGAAAAAAATAGGTTGTTTGTTGTTGCCACGGTTGTAGATATGATAATATTCATCGGGGGAAAGATGCATGGTGGTATTTTTTTTATTGAAGTTACGGTTTACCATATTATGGTTCAGGCCGCTTGCAGCGTCCCGACCCGGCATCCCTCATTACGGTTCAGGTCGCTTTGAGCGCCCCGACCCTATAGCGGGCACTTCTCATGATAGTTAATCAGTTCAATCGGCATTTTTTCAAAACTATAACCTGCATACTTCGTTACAATTTCATCCAGTACCGCATCAATTTCTTCCACGGTTTTTGAGGTTACTAATTGCAGGCGGTAATCTTTAATTCCCGGCAAATCTTTCAGGTAATTGGCATAATGACGGCGCATTTCAAAAATGCCTACCACCGGCCCTTTCCATTCATAACTTTTATGTAAGTGTTTTTTACAAACTTCCACACGGTCTTCTATGGTTGGTGATGGAAGGTGTTCACCAGTGTTTAAAAAATATTTGATCTCCTCAAATATCCACGGATATCCTATAGCCGCCCTTCCGATCATGATGCCATCAATGCCATAACGGTTCTTATATTCCAATGCTTTTTCCGGACTGTCAATATCGCCATTGCCAAAAATTGGGATATGGATACGTGGGTTATTTTTTACTTTACCAATCAGTGTCCAGTCTGCCTCACCCTTGTACATCTGTGTACGGGTACGGCCGTGAATAGCCAGTGCTTTGATGCCCACGTCCTGCAGGCGTTCGGCCACTTCTTCAATATTTCTTGTATTGTCATCCCAGCCCAAACGTGTTTTCACTGTTACAGGCAGGGCAGTAGATTTAACCACGGCGGAAGTTAACCGAACCATCAGGTCAATATCCTTCAGCACACCGGCACCGGCGCCTTTCATCGCCACCTTTTTTACAGGACAGCCAAAATTGATATCTAATAAATCAGGGTTAGTAACATCCACAATTTTAGCTGCTAAAGAAAGACTTTCTTCATCACCACCAAAAATCTGGATACCAACTGGTTTTTCATAATCGAAGATGTCTAATTTCTTGCGGCTCTTAATGGCGTCTCTTATCAAACCCTCTGAAGAGATAAATTCCGTATACATCAGGTCGGCACCTTTGTCTTTACAAACGGCACGGAACGGCGGATCACTTACATCTTCCATGGGCGCAAGTAACAAAGGGAATTCCGGTAATTGTATTTTTCCTATTGAAGGCATAAAATCTGTTTCCTGTTTGAAGTTTCCTGTTTTATGATTTGAAGATGATTAAAGTTTATTCCGTAACGGCAAACATCTAAAATCCGCAAGCCTTAAAACAATTCATAAATCTACCTTAGCTTTTGGATATGTTTTGCAAAAATGTGTAATAGATGGCAGAAATTGATTTT
>JAYVLZ010000336.1:0-9217 GCA_043759175.1 Chitinophagaceae bacterium
AAATGAACCGTGCCTAAGGCACTCTGATAAAATATCATTTGTAGCAACGGGTTTAAACCCGTTGCTACAAAACAAATTCGAGCCTACGGCTCTACAAAAGCTTAAGTTGACAGCTTGCCCCGATAAATCGGGGGCTATGGTGTCCTCACGAACGGCTTACATGGCGAATCAAAATTCTATTTTTAGACAGCTTCTGAGATTAAAAGACTTGAAAATTTTTGCTGCTTGACTTATCCAAAAATCTCTATTGTAACACCATCTTTTAACCAGGGGAAATATATTGAACAAACCATACGTTCAGTAATTGATCAAAAATATCCAAACCTGGAATATATTATTATGGATGGGGGCAGTACAGACAATACAGTAGACATCTTAAAAAAATATGAAGAGCATTTAACGTATTGGGTAAGTGAACCTGATAAAGGGCAAACAGATGCCATCAATAAAGGTTTTGCAAAATGCACAGGCGAAATTTTTAACTGGATCAACAGTGATGATTATTATGAACCAGTTACCTTTCATACGCTTGCACAACTCTTTTCCACCAACCCGTCTGTAAATATTGTTTGTGGAAAAGAGTGGGGTTTTAATGATGATGATCCGGCTGATAAAATTTTACATGCAGGTACAATAATTAAAGAAAATGTTTTTGAAACCATCAGGATTGGTATCATTGATCAGCCCTGCACTTTTTTCAGAAGAGCATACATCACGTCTTTTTTCCCTTTGGATATTTCATTGCGGTACGTAATGGACCGGCAACTGTGGTGGAGTTATTTACTTAAATATGGCCAGGATGCTGTTCTAATTACCAATACGGTATTCACCAATTTCAGGATTCACCCGCAGGCTAAATCTACCAGTGAGGCTGACTTGTTTGAAGCTGAATTTGACAGGATGAAATTGTCTTTGTTTGAGCAACTGGGGGCACCGGTTATCCTGCAACAACAACTGCACCCAAATATTGCACCAGTAAATAAAGTATGGGAAATAATGGTAAAGCCAACGCAGCATATTGCTGCTGCATTTGCAACATCCTATGCCGTTCGTTACTATGTGCAGGGCGACCTGATAATGGTAGCTAAATTAATGCAATGGATTAAAAAGTGGAAGCAATTTAGCATGACCAAAACAGAATGGAAGTTGTGGTTATTGAGTACGGTGGTTCCTGCAGGTATTGTGAGGAGAATAAAAAAATTAAGGAAGGGTTTAAGTTTTTGAAAATTGCATTTATATCATATGAATTTCCACCCGGCACCGGCAAAGGTGGTATTGGCACTTATGTAAAGCAGATGGCAGCCGCACTTGCTGGTTTAAATTGGGAGGTACATGTATTTGCAGGAAGTAATGAACCTGGTATTTCAAATAATACAGAAGGGTATTGGGTGCATACCATACAATGCAGCGATCCACATGATTTTGCCGGTAAGGTAGTAGCCACATTTGAACAGCATTATGCAGCTGTGAAATTTGACCTGGTAGAAAGTGCAGAAATACATGGCAATGCCCGGGTAATAAAAAAGCAATATCCCGGACTTCCTTTGGTGATAAGATTACATGCGCCCAATTATTTGGTGGAGCATCTGAAAAACAGGTATGTTCCATTTTTTGCAAAACTTCGTTTTTTATTTGGATCCATACGCCGCTTAAAATTTGACATGGGATACTGGCGACCTTATGATAAAAACCTGGATGCAGATTATCAATTTATACAACTGGCCAATTATATCACTGCTCCCTCCGAATCAATGAAGCAATGGGCTGTAAAATATTGGGAATTACAGCCCGGTAAAATAAAAGTGATTCACAATATATTTTCTCCGGGAGCTGCATGGTTAAATATGCCAATAGCAAAAACAAACCAATATAAAAGAGTAGTTTTTTTTGGGAGATTGAATGTTTTAAAAGGATTGGTGAATGCAACGAAGGCAATGAAAAAAATTTTGCTGGAATACCCGGAATGGAAGTTCAGGATCATTGGAGATGATGGCAAGGGGCCCAGGCATAACATTTCGATGGGTAGCTGGATTAAAAAACAATTGAGCCCGGTGATGCCACAGGTTGAGTTTATAGAAGGAATGGACTATGAAGCATTACCGTCAGCAATAACCGAAAGTGAAATTGTATTGTTGCCAAGTTTATTTGAAAGCTTTTCTTACACCTGCGCCGAAGCCATGGCCGCAGGTAAAGCAGTTATTGGCAGCCTTAGCGGGGGAATGACTGACCTTATTAATGATGGTGAAAGCGGCCTGTTAACAGATCCTGAGAATGCAGATGCTATATACACGGCTATAAAAAAAATGATCGATGATCAAAACCTCCGGTATCAGTTATCTGTAAATGCCAGGGCAAGAATTTTAGCTGAATTTAATGCTGCTGAAACTGTTCTTCTTTTTAATGATTTTTATAAACAAATCATCAGCAGTGAATGAATAAAAAATTGCAGGTATATCATTTTCATAATGGTGGCGGCGGAGGTGTATTGTCTGTGATTAAAAACTTAATTCAATTTTCTCAAAACCCTGACATTGACAATCATATTATTTACACCATTAATAAAGAGGAGACAGCTTCATTTATTGCAGATGATATATCAGGTGCTGTTTCCCAACAGGTGTTTTATTATTCTCCTAAGTGGAACTTTTATTATACCTGCAAACAGTTGGCAAAATTATTACCTAATAAAAAAGTGTTAATAGTAGCACATGACTGGCTTGAGTTAGGAATGATGAGTAATCTTGGTTTACAAAACCCGGTAGTATTTTTTTTACATGGTGATTATAATTATTACTATGGGTTAGCGCAAAAACATGAACCGGCAATTGATCAGTTTATTTGTGTTGCAAAAAATATTGAAACCAAATTGCTCACATTACTTCCTGACAGGAAAGACAATATAATATACCTGCGTTTTCCTATACCCCGTATCAATAATAACCAGGTGTTGCAACAGCATTGTAATATTATTTTTGTTGGCAGGTTAACAACAGACAAAGGCTACCCAATGCTACCGCTGATTGCAGAAAAATTGTGCCTGCAAAATATTGATGTTGTGTGGCACATAGCAGGAGCAGCGCCTAACGATACGGATACCGTTGTTTGGGATAAAAAAATCAATGTTCATTTCTATGGTAATGTTTCAAATGACCGGGTGATTGCGTTATTAAAAGATATGCAAATATTCATTCTTCCTTCCATTGCAGAAGGAATGCCGGTAGCAGTAATCGAGGCAATGAAAGCGGGCGTGGTCCCGGTTGTTAATAATATTAACGGTGGAATACAGGAACTGGTAATAAATAACGAGACCGGTTATAAGATAGACAGGAATGACCCTGAAGATTATACAGAAAAAATAATTGAACTTTTTAATAACCGTTCACTATCTGAAACAATCAAACGTAATTGTATAGAAAAAGCAAACAGCCTGTTTGACCCGGTTGATAATACCAAGATGATTGAACAGCAATTTCAACAGGTACTGGCTTCTTTAAAGGTGAAAAAAAATGCAAAAAAAATTTACGGATCAAGACTGGACCAACACTGGATTCCTAATGTAATTACTAAATCTGTCAGGAGCATCAGGTGAATGAACTAAACATGAACAGGGTAAAAGGGAAAATAAGCATTTGTTCATTGGCATACAATCACGTTAATTATTTGGATGATTTTTTTAAGGGAGTTTTAAATCAGCAGATTACTCATTACCAAACAGAGCTGATTATTGGTATTGATAAATGCAATGACAGTACGCTGGAGAAATGTATAGGGTACAAAAATAAGTTTCCGGATTTAATCAGGTTAGTTATCCATCCTGAAAGAGTGGGCATGATGCAGAATTTTGTAAGTGTTCTCAGTAATGCTGATGGTGAATACATCGCCTTTTGCGAATGTGACGACTACTGGATTGATGATTATAAATTAGCAGCCCAGGTAAATTTATTAACGCAGGATACGAGTGCCGGTATCTGTTTTACAGATATAAAAATGTTAATGGATAATGCTTCCCATTTTAAAGATAACTGGGCTAGGATAACAAAAAAAAAATATACACTAAGGGATGTGGTCAAAGAAAATGTAAATACAAACTGCAGCGTATTAATGAAAAATAATTTAGATGAAAATATGCTGCAGCAGGTATTAAAATTCAGGGTGGGAGACTGGCCACTCTATATTTTGAGCATGCTTAAAGATAATACCTGCGCTGTTTATTTAGACAAGATAACAGCCGTGTACCGGCAGCATGATTGCGGTAGCTATTCTACAAAAAATACGCTTCAGGCATTGTCAATTACCAATAGTGTTTATTTGTCGCTCCTGGAAATAGTGGAAAATAGTACGGTAAGAAAATGGATCAATGAGGCACTGGTTAGAAATTATTACTCATTGGGTGTATTTCAAACTGATAAGGTTCAGGCAAGAAATAATTACAGGCTGGCAATTAAAAATTTTTCAGTTGACTATTTCAAATATTCGTTGTATGCCTCATTCCGGTTATTGAAATCATATCTTCAAAGAAATTGAGTACTTTATGGAAAACCAGGGGCCTTTGGTAAGTGTTTTAATGACCGCATATAACAGGGAAAAATATATTGCTGAGGCAATTGAAAGTGTGCTTGCATCTACGTATAAAAATTTTGAGTTAATAATAGTGGATGATTGTTCCAAAGATGATACAGTTAAAATAGCCAATGGGTATGAGTTAAGAGACCCACGGGTAAAACTATTTATTAATGAAAGGAACCTTGGCGATTATCCTAACCGGAATAAAGCAGCATCTTATGCCAGGGGTAAATATTTAAAATACCTCGATTCCGACGATAAGCTGTTTGATTTTAGCCTGCAATATTGTATAGAACAAATGGAAAAATTTCCGGATGCTGCTATGGGTATGCTCTATTTATATAAAGATGGTATGATCAATGATCCAGTTAGCTGGGAAAGTAAAAAAATAGTGCGTTCACATTTTTTTAATAGAACGTATCTGTGTATTGGCCCATCTGGTACAATTATCCGCCGTGATAAATTTGAAGATACGGGAGGGTTTGATACCCGGTTTGGAGTAGCATCAGATAATTTTTTTAACATCAGGCTTGCTTCCTTTTTTCCTGTGGTTTTATTGCCGAAAATTTTTATTTTTTATAGGGAACATCCAGATCAGGAAAAGGGAAATAATCAAACAGGGTATTTAAAATATGGTTATCTCTATTTTAAAGAATTGATAGAGCAGGTACCATTACCATTAACCAAAAAAGAAATACAATATTTGAATAAAAAAATGATTAAGCGATTTGCAATAAATCTTACTAAATATTTTCTGGTAACCAAAAATTTAAAATCCCTGAAAAAAGTGATGAAGGAAACTGATTTTAAATTTACTGATATTATAGCTGGCTATTTTAAATAATGGAATAAGCTTTGAGGGATACTAGTAAGCTGATATTGATACCGGCTGTTCATAGTTAAATATAAAAATCATAAATGAAATGTAAACTGTTAATGAGCTTTGAAACTGTTTCAACAAAGCAAATAGTCCCACCATTTTTTATCAGTATTTATTAAAAAAGTAAACGTGATTTTTGATACTATGATTAATACTCCTTTTGTAAGTGTTTTAATGACGGCCTATAACCGGGAAAAATTTATAGGAGAAGCCATAGAAAGTGTGCTGGCATCTGCATATACCAACTTTGAACTGATCATAACAGATGATTGTTCAAACGATAATACTGTGGCCATTGCACAGGAATATGCAGCAAAAGATACCAGGATAAAAGTCTATCAAAATGAAAAAAATTTAGGTGATTATCCCAACAGAAACATTGCTGCCACTTATGCCAAAGGAAAATACATTAAATACGTGGACTCAGATGATATAATAACCAGCGATGGCCTTGCAGTGATGGTGCAGGCCATGGAGCAGTTTCCAGAAGCCGCTTTTGCTATTTCACAGTTTAATACAGAAACAAATATTGATTACCCACAATTGCTTTCACCCCAAAGCGCTTACCAGCAGCATTACAATGGGATGGAACTCTTTAGGTACGGTCCAGTAGGAGCCATCTTTAAAAAGGAAATATTTGATGCGGCCAATGGTTTTAATCCAACACGGTATATTAGTGATACTGCATTTTATTTAAAATTGGCAGCTGATTACCCAGTCATAAAATTGCAGTCCGGTTTGGTAGAATAGAGGCAACATCCCCAGCAGGAATTTAAGTATGGCAACAATAGTTTTTCCTATCTGCGTTTAACTTATCCAATGGACATGCATTTTTTAAACGACAACTGTTGCCCGCTGAATAAAGAAGAAATACAGCGCATAAAAAAACGACTGCAATGGAAACATGCCCGTGATATTTTAAGCCTGGCTTTTAAACAAAAGCAATTAAGACCAGCGCTTCTTATTTATAAAGAATCCGGGCTTAGTTTATCTCAATTATTTTATGGGTTTAAACGCTACGACTTGGTTAAAAAAAATTTTATTGAGCATACTGCTACCTGAATGCTGTTGTCCGTTTTAATTTATTTATCAGATTCCTTTTTTCTCTTTACTATAAATTCTTTTTTTTAAATAAAAATAGCCTGAACCTTCTTTTAGCTACATATAGTTTTTACCCCTATCAATGGGGAGGTACTGAAGTATATGTAGCGGGCCTGGCTAAATATTTATACCAGCAGGGAAATACAGTAATTATTATAGCCGGGATGGCTCCGCAGGCATTTATTGATCATCCTGTTTTTTACGAAGATGATCAGTTAAAATCAGTGCAGTATTTTTTTGAAGGGATCATGGTGATTGGCGTAATAATGAAGGACAGCAGCACAACGGAAATATATTCAAAATTCCGGTTAAACTGGGTTTCGTCCTGGCTGGTATTGTTACAAAAATTGCCCGTTAAGCAGTGGGATATTTTACATATGCATGCCAACACAGCAGCAATCGGCAGATCATTGATAAAGGCTTCCAAACTGCATTCGAAGAAGATTGCTGTAGTAGCTTCCTATCATATACCCACATCCTGTGTTAAGGGTACACTACTATATGGTAACAGTAATATTGCCTGTACCGTAAAACCATCTGTTGAGGTCTGTACTGCCTGTTCTATTAGCAGTAAAACTCAATGGCCCATCAACGTTACCAAAGTTTTTTCGTTATTGATGCCAGCGATAAAGTCTGAAAAATTGTTAACAGCATTCAGGCTCAAATTTTTGGTGTCGCAATTTATCAATGGGTTTAAATATTTTGATGCTGAGGTTGACGTATGGCATGTTTTTTCTGAACAAATAAAAAACATCCTGCTGTTAAATGAAGTACCGCAAAAAAAAATAATTCAATTGCAGCATGGAGTGAACGAAGTTTTTTTTTTAAATAATGTTCAGTCATATCAATCTAAATCAGCGCAAGAGGAAAATGTATTTTTATATGTTGGCAGGTTCAATAAGTTTAAAGGTTTTTATACATTGTTAAAAAGCTGGATGAGTTTACCGGAAAGCAACAGCAAAGTATTGTGGATTGCGGGAGAAAATCAATCAGCAGATCCACAAACAGAAAGATACATTCAACAGGCTGTTCATCGTAATGACATTAACTGGATGGGTAAACTGCCACAGGAAAAAATTGCTGCAATGATGCAGCAGGCACACTGCATCATCATTCCCTCTGAATGGGTGGAAATTGGCCCACTGGTTTTTCATGAAGCCATTGCAGCAGGTTGTGATGTGATCACTACCAACATTGGCGGCTGCCGGGAATTAGCCAGCCTTTACTCAAAAAAGAGCCATTTATATGAGCCTGGTAATGTTAGTCAATTGACAAAGTTGATTACAAGTTTCAAGTACTCCGGTATCAAAGAAATACCCGTTACCCAAACACAGCATTATCAAAAAGTACTTCAGGCCTATCAGGCGGCTGTTCAATAAATCAGGCATTGTTAAAACGAATATTTCATTGCAATAATCAGTTGCACTTTACTACACAGGCACCTTACTAAATGAAAATACTATTCATCATGGACCCCGGTATTATAATTCCTGTAAAGGGTTATGGGGGTATTGAAAGGATCATTGAAATGCTGGCATTGGAGCATGTAAAGAATGGCCACGAAGTCCATTTGCTGATAACTGAGGGCTCATCTGTGCAAGGCTGTACGGTTCATGGTTTTGGCAAAGAAGGGTTTCCTCCGGATAAACGGGATGCAAGAAAAGCCATACCGGTGGTATGGAAATTTTTATTAAAACACCAGCATGATTTTGACCTGGTACATAATTTTGGAAGACTCATCTACCTGCTTCCCATATTAAAAAGCCCGGTAAAAAAGATCATGAGTTATCAGCGGGAGATCACCCGCCGCAATATTTTGTGGACTGATCTGCTGCCCGGTAAGCAATTGTTTTTTACAGGCTGCAGCCAAAATTTGATTAACAGGGCCAAATTACCCGGCAATTGGGAAGCCGTTTATAATGCCTGTGACTTTAATAATTACTGCTTACAGCAAGAGTTGAATGAAGAAGCGCCATTGATATTTTTAGGAAGGATAGAAAAAGTAAAAGGCTGCCATACCGCCATAGAAGTGGCTAAAGCTACCGGTAACAAACTGGTGATAGCCGGCAATGTTTCCACCCTGCCGGAAGAGAAAGACTATTTTGACAAATTAATTGCACCGCAGATAGATGGGGTACAGATACGCTATATTGGACCAGTAAATGATGCCCGGAAAAATGAATGGTTGGGCAGGGCCAAAGCACTTTTATTCCCGATTGAATGGAATGAACCCTTTGGCATTGTAATGATAGAAGCGATGGCCTGCGGCACACCGGTGGTGGCTTTTAACCGGGGCTCGGTAAACGAAGTGATTGATGAAGGTATAACCGGCTATAAGGTAGATACAACCAGTGAGATGATTGCTGCACTTGCCAACATAAACAAGCTCAGCAGGGCAGGTTGCCGGCAGCAGGCCATGAAGCGTTTTAGCGTAACCGTTATAGCCCGGCAATACCTTGATATGGTGGATAAGCAACGTAAAAAAATTGTGATATTAAGTACCCACCAGCCAGCCGCCAACCCACGTGCATTAAAAGAATACGAAACATTAAAAGAATCAGGGTATAAAGTAAAATATCTCTATTCATATAATACAGAATGGTCTTACAAAATAGATGAAGAAAAGTTTGCAAAGGGAATGCTGCCCCGCCAGGATTTTATTGAAGTGGGTGG
>JAYVLZ010000337.1:0-7123 GCA_043759175.1 Chitinophagaceae bacterium
GGCCATGTTAATACTTTTTTATACCAGGCATACGCATCGCCAAAAGCAGACTGTCCTGCTTCCATGCCGATCATGCCGGGGATAACGGAGCCGGGTACCTGCCCGCAAATACCTTTGATCAATTTATCACTCACTTCATCAACAGGTGCCACCAGCATATCACAAGTGGAGGTGCCCATTACTTTACTTAAATAGTAGGGTTCTATTTGTCCGCCAACAGCTCCCATGTGTGCATCAAATGCACCCACACCAATCACAACATCTGCCGGTAAACCTAAGCGCTCAGCCCATTCCTTACTGATCACTCCTGCTGCAGTATCGGATGCATAAGATTCGGTAAAAAGTCTTTCAGTAAACCCATCCAGTAAAGGATCGAGTGTTGCAAAGAATTCATTGGGCGGAAAGCCTCCAAATTCTTTTGCGAATAATGCTTTATGTCCTGCGGCACAAATACTTCTTTTCATAAGCAGAACATGTTTGCCACCCGTCAGCAAAAAGGGAATCCAGTCGCAATGCTCAGCAAAAGAATAAGCGGCTTTTCTTACCTGCTCATCTTTACGCAGCACATGCAGCATCTTTGCCCAAAACCATTCGGAAGAATAGATACCACCAATAAACTGCAGATAGTTTGTTTCGAATTTTTCTGCATGAGCATTGATGGCTGCAGCTTCAGCAATACTGGTATGATCTTTCCACAATACAAACATTGCATTGGGATTATTTTCAAAACCCGGCAATAACGCAAGGGGTGTTCCTGTTTCATCAACCACCACAGGGGTAGAACCGGTTGTATCAACAGAGATAGCTTTGATGTCAGCAATAATATCAGCACCAACTTTTGTTACGCATTCTTTAATGGTAAACTCTAATCCTTCCACATAATCCAGCGGATGCTGCCTGAACTGGTTCTCCGCTGCATTGCAATACAATTGTTTTTTCCAGCGTGGATAATAAAACACAGAAGCAGCCAGTTCTTTACCATTGTGTGCATCCGCTATGATCGTTCTTACCGAATCAGAACCATAATCTACCCCTATTACGTATGCATTATTTGTTGCCATAAAAACTATATTAAATTTTCAATCAATTCTTACTTTGTACTTGGTTACAGTATGATATTTTTCTCCTGATTTTAAAATGGTTGTTGGGAAAGCAGGTTTGTTTGGTGAATCAGGGAAGTGCTGTGTTTCCAGGCAAAGCGCTGCATGTTTATTGATTGCTTTACCATCGCTTGTTTTAAAAGTTCCGTCTAAGAAATTGCCTGAATAAAATTGCAGGCCGGGTTCTGCTGTATATACTTCTAATTGCCGCCCACTAACGGAGTCGGATAAGGTGGCAACCAGTTCAAGCTCTTTAGTTTTTCCTGTCAACACAAAGTTGTGATCGTATCCACCATCCACTGCTGCAATGCGTTCGCCAATTTTATGCGGTTGTAAAAAATCAAACGGTGTTCCTTTTACATTTTTTAATTCACCTGTTGGAATTAACCCTTTGTCTACCGGTGTATATTTATCAGCATTTATTTGCAGTGTGTGATCTAAAATTGTTTTGGATGGATCACCAGTTAAATTAAAATAACTGTGATTGGTTAAGTTGACTGGTGTGGCTTTATCTGTTTCTGCGCTGTAATCAATCAGCAGTTCGTTATCATCCGTTAAAGTATAACTAACTGATACTTTCAAATTTCCAGGATAACCTTCTTCGCCGTCGTTGCTCAAATAATTCAATGTTAAAGATGCGGTGCTGTCTGCTGCAGGTGTTGCATCCCACACTACTTTATCAAATCCTTTAACGCCACCATGCAAATGATTTTCGCCGTTGTTGGTTGCCAGCTTATATGTTGCGGTATCAATTTTAAATGTTCCTTTTCCAATACGGTTGCCATAGCGGCCAATGGTGGCACCGAAATAAGGAGGCTTGGCAAGGTATCCACTTAAACTATCAAACCCCAAAACAATACTGCTCTTATTGCCGTTCTTATCCGGGGTAACCCACGACGTTACTGTTCCGCCGTAGTTGGATATTTTTACCTGCACAGCATTTTTGTTGGTCAATGTATATAGGTAAATTTTTTTACCGTCTGTTTCCCCCCAATCGGCTTTAGATACTTTTTCAGAAGTTGCCGTTGGTTTGTTTTCTTCTTGTTTTTGTTCAGCATTATTACAGGCAGCTAATACAGTTGTTGAGATCATTGTTACAGTTATTAAATTCTTTAAATTTTTCATATCCAGAATAGCGTTTTTATTTTTAGATAATTTACTGGTTTATTATTTTCATTTATGCTTCACTCATTTTACCTTCCGATAATTTTATTTTACAGCATTTTTATTCTTATCACATTGAAAGAATATGGCGCTGATTTGTATTCAAACTTTTTACTTTTAACAGCAATGGTTGATTCCTTTGGAGAAACCAAATCCGGGTGATCAAAAGAATTGACTGCATCCAGGTTATCACTTTGCAACACAGTTAATTTTCCTTCCTTCGCAAAAAATTGCTTCACACCTTCTAATGATAATACATTCGATTGTTCTTTAGCTGATGCATTCACTATTTTAATGATGAGTTCTTTGGTTGCCGCATCTGTACAGGCACTGGCATATAAACTATCCTGACCCGCTACCACTTCATTGTTCAATGTGATCGGCACTACTTTAGTTCCTTTGTTAGTAGAGAATAATTTTTGAACATAATAATCAGTGGTTCCATAAGAGCGTAAGTTATCAACCCATATCAGGTCCGGCGTCCATTGCCAGCCGTCAATGTGAGCAAACAATGGTGCATAAGAAGCCATGCTTACCACGCCGGCATTGCGTTCCAGTCCTGTCATAAAAGCTGCTTCACTTAATGCAGTGAGCCAGTTATTTTTATTATCAACGCTTACGGTGTGATCGCTTTGTGCCGCATACTCACCGCCAAATATTTTGGAACCTGTTCTGGGATAATTATCATAACGTTTAGCATTGGCAAAGAACCATTCAGGTTTCTGATAATAATGTTCATCAATAATATCAGCATTCATACTGCGTAATTCAGTATTGAGATAATCAAAGATCTCACCGTTTGGTGCAATGCCTGAACTGTTCACCAACTTAAAGTCAGGATATTTTGTTTTAATGGCTTTGGTAAAAATTTTCAACCGCTCTATATATTGAGGCCCCCAATTTTCATTACCCACGCCCATCATCTTTAAATTAAATGATGCAGGATGCCCCATATCTGCACGAACTTTTCCCCATTGGGTTGTTATTGCTCCATTAGCAAATTCAATTAAATCCAACGCATCCTGAACATAAGGATCGAGATCACCCACAGGAACAACCTCAGCAGAGTTAAATTGGCAGGCCATACCGCAGTTCAATATCGGCAACGGCGCTGCACCAATGTCTTCTGCCAACTGAAAGTATTCAAAAAAACCAAGGCCGAATGTTTGAAAATAATCAGGCGCTGGCCTGTGAGCAAATTCCGTATTCCACCTGTTAATGATGAGTTGCCGTTGTTCAACAGACCCAAGCGTTTTTTTCCATTGATAGCGTTGTGACAAGTCAAAGCCTTCCACAATACAGCCGCCCGGGAACCGAATAAAGCCAGGTTTGAGGTCGGCTAATTTTTGTATCATATCTGCCCTCATTCCACCAGGCCTGTTTTTCCATGTATCAGAAGGAAACAGCGAAATCATATCCAGATCAATCACACCTGTTCCTTCAAACCACAAATTCATTTTGGCTTTCAACACCGTTTCATTGGCAGTAAACGATCCAGCTACTTTGTGCCACGCTGTGCCTGAAGCATCCGCATTAACCGTTGTGCCTCCTAAAACTTTTTCTGTACTGTCAACCAGTTCCACATGCATTTTAATACCGGGGTTCATCTGATGATACATTACTGAAAAATCATAACGCAGATCTTTTTTTATGCCCATGCCACGAAACCCTTCATTGGTTAAGCCGAGATCTCCCTTTGCTGCATTGTTAACTGTAACCCTTATGTATCTTGGGTTTGCGGTGTTCTCTTCTTTCCGGTTCACTACCAGAACAGGACTGGTTAAAGCCGCCATAGGATCTTTTTCTCTAAGAGGTTGCCGGACAATCCAGCCCATGAGTGGTTTGTAAAATTCAAAAGAACGGTTCTTCACCAGTTCTGCATAAATACCACCATCAGCGCCCAGATTAATGTCTTCAAAAAATACGCCCCACATGGTAGGTTGCACATCTGCAACAGGCTTATCTGCTTTTACAGTCAACACATTTTTCGGCTGTGCAAAACAGATACCTGTTAACGAAACAATTAATAAAGCAAGCAGAATGTGTTTATATATTTTCATAATAAATCATTTTTTATAATTGAACAGATTTTCAACAACTTCGTTTTGACAACTTGCCTTCTCATTTAAGTGTAACCAACACCACAGAAAATGGCGGCAACTTAACCTGCAATGAATTGGCCAATAATTTTGCATCTTTAAATTCTGTTGATTGTATTTTATTTGGTTCTTCAAAGGAATTGTGATCCTGTAATTTTTTAGAAGTAATGATCCTTCCTGTTACTGAAGTAAATTTTGCTCCATTAATATTCACTGTGATATCCTGTGATTTTACAGCATCAATATTTACTAAAGAAATATGTGTTACGTCATTTTTATCTTTTGATGCAGATACAGAAACCGCAGGCAATTTTTCATTACCAAATGTGTAATCATCTGAAATAATTTTTACCGGTAGCATCATAGCATCCTGGTGCACATTGTACATTTCCATTACATAATACGTGGGTGTAAGAATCATTTTTTCTTTATTGGTAAGAATAACAGCCTGCAATACATTTACGCATTGAGCAAGGTTAGCAATCCTTACCCTGTCTGCATGGTTATTAAAAATATTCAGCGTTACACCAGCTATCATTGCATCCCTGATGGTATTCTGCTGATATAAAAATCCAGGATTGGTTCCCTTTTCTACATCATACCATCCGCCCCATTCATCTACTACCAATGCGATCTTTTGTTTTGAATCGTATTTATCCATGATGGCAGCATGTTTGGTTACCAGTTCCTCCATCAGCAATGCCTGTTTCATAATACCAAAATATTGCTCTTCGCTAAACTCAATTGCCGGGCCTTTTTTATTCCAGTCTAATACAGAGTAGTGATGCATTGCCACACCACCCAGCATATTAAGCGGAATATTTTTCATCAGTGTTTCTGTCCAGTTATAATCTGCATCGCTTGCGCCGGAAGCAATACGCATCAAGCCGCCGGTGTTTTCCCAGTCAGCAATAAATGTTGCATACTTACGATATTCATCCGCATAATATTCCGGCTTCATATTACCACCACAGCCCCATGCTTCATTACCAATACCCCACAATTTTACTTTCCATGGTTCGGCTCTGCCATTTTTTTTTCGGAGATCACTCATGGGGCTTTTGCCATTGAAATTGGTGTACTGTACCCAGTCGGCCATCTCCTGCACAGTGCCACTGCCTACATTGCCGGAGAGGTAAGGTTCTGCACCCAGCAGTTCACACATGTTTAAAAAATCATGCGTACCAAAACTATTATCTTCTGTAACGCCGCCCCACCATTTGTTTACCATAGCTGGCCTTTGATCCTTTGGACCAATGCCATCTTTCCAATGGTAAGTATCTGCAAAACATCCACCGGGCCAGCGCAGGTTGGGTATTTTTAATTTCTTCAACGCATCAATAATGTCGTTGCGTACACCATTGGTGTTAGGGATCTTTGATGTGTCGCCAACATAGAATCCATCGTAAATACAATGCCCCAAATGCTCTGCAAAATGGCCGTAGATGTTTTTACTGATCGTGTATTTTGCATCAGCAGCATTCAGAGATACTATGTTTTGCTGGGCAAATACAATATTTAATGAAATAAAACATATCACTAAGAGTGATGAAATTTTCTTTATCATAATCGTTTATCTATTTATAAATTTTATATGTCCTTATTGAGCATTTAACCATGAGAACGCTTGTAATAAAATGATTAGTTTATATTTTTGAATATGGATTGATAAAAAGAAATAATTCAAAATGATATGGTTTTATTGATGGCATTTAACATGGTTTATATCTGAATGGCAAAATTGATTAATAGTAGTTGTTGTGTATTTATCGCTACCGAATTAATCATACGGCAAAAACTTTATTCCTTTGAAGCAATTCGTTTTATTATTATGGCGGATTGTAATCGTTGGCAGAACGAAAATAATAACTTTTTTGAATAATTGTCATTTTTACAATTATCTTTCTAAAATATTTTTATCAGTAAATTTATCCGCTGTTATCTTTTAACACGTAATTTCATAACGATTACACCAATATGACAAAATATCAAAACCAGACCAGGTTACTTGCAGCAGTTGACTGTATTATTTTCGGCTTTGATGGCCAAAAGCTAAAAATCCTTCTTATACAGAGAGGCTTTGAACCCGAAAAAAATAACTGGAGTTTGATGGGTGGGTTTATCCAGGCAGATGAAAGTGCAGATGAAGCAGCCACAAGAGTACTGAAAAAACTAACCGGACTTGATGGTGTATATCTTGAACAGTTACATACATTTTCAGAACCTATCAGAGATCCAATAGAAAGAACCATTTCCATTGCCTACTTTGCCCTTATTGACAGCCATCGGTATGAAAAGCAGATCAGCCATGAGTATCACCCTGAATGGTTTCCATTAGACAAAATGCCGGAATTAATATTTGATCATAAGAAGATGGTAACCATGGCAAGGGAAAAACTTCGCTATAAAGCTTCTTTGCATCCAATACTATTTGAATTGTTACCACCAAAGTTCACGTTGCCTTTATTACAGAGTCTTTTCCAGGATGTGTTTGAAACTACTTTTGATACCCGGAACTTCAGCAGAAAATTAATGTCGACAAACCTACTGAAGAAACAAAAAGAAAAAGATAAGGAGAATTCAAAGAAAGGTGCTTTCTATTATAAGCTGGATAAAAAACATTACAAAAAAAACTTCCATAAATTTTTGCATATTATTCCAAATCAAAATGGAGTGGTTTAGATAATTTTTTTATACATTTTAATCATGTCGTATCTGTTGATAAATTTTACTCTTGCACAACCCCGTCAGCGGTTGAAA
>JAYVLZ010000338.1:0-4486 GCA_043759175.1 Chitinophagaceae bacterium
GGATAGCGGCGGCAGACAGTTTACAACAAAACTACAGGTACTTGCTCCCGCTGTTATTGGAACTGTATTGATACCAGTAGTAGTAGGAGTGCCGCTGCCTGCTAATGTAACGGTAGCCGGGCCAGTTGCACTAAAGACCCCGCTGGCTGCAAAAGTCATACCCTGAAATGTAGTAGTAATAGTATAAGTTCCGATAGTAGTAACATTTACATTTATTACTACATTATTATTTGTAGTTAATACTAATCCGTTAATATAGGTTCCGTTAACTGTTGCACCGGCGCAGGCACCCGGACCGCCTGTAAGTGTAAAAGCCGCAGGCCCACCTGCACCAGCAGGCAAAACAGTTATCTGGACATCACAAATAGTACTATCATAGCTTACTACAAAATTATTGACCCCGGCTGAAAAAGGAGTTCCCGTACCATTTAGTATTACGGAATTATTACCAGTGTTACTAAAAGATCCTGTTGCCCTGAAAAAATAGCCGTTGATAGTATCAGTTGAAATTATATACGTTCCTGTCTGGGCTACATTTACATCCACCTTAATAGTATTGGTAGCGGCTACCAGCAATTTTCCCGCCTCATAAGTACCACTTACTGTCTTGGGAAGGCAATCGCCTGATATTTCGCTTTGCAGACTTCCATCGGAAGATTTATTACCTACTTCAAAACTCACTTCTTTCCGGCAACCAATCATTACTGAAAATGTCAGTACCAGGTAATAAAAAAAATTAATTTTCATATAAGGTGAATATTTACTCAATAAAATTAGGTATATTTTTCTTCCCCCACCCCTGACCAGTCTGTTACAAGTGGTATTAATTACGGGCAGCCAGAACTTAGTCTTACTTTTGAATGAAATTAGAATAAATGAAAAACGTTTTTTTCTTGCTTTTATTTTCCGGTATTCTTTCCTGCAAAGGTCAGGCAGGTTCTTCTGACAAAATAAATGCGGATGAGTTTAATAAAAAAATTACTGGCGGACAGGTGCAACTACTTGATGTAAGGACTGCTGGTGAGTTTAAAAGTGGCCATATTGAAAATGCACTTCAGGCCGACTGGAATAACATGACCCAGTTTATTGAAAGGATTCAGTATGTAGATAAGGATAAACCTGTATATGTCTATTGCCTGGCCGGTATGCGGAGTGCAGCGGCGGCTGAATGGATGCGAAAAAATGGATACCATACAGTAATAGAATTGGAAGGAGGCATTAACGCATGGAAAAAAGCAGAGAAGCCCCTGGAAGGAGCCAGCACTGAAAAACAAATGACGATTGATGAATACTGGGCCGGTATACCAAAAGATAAAATAACACTCGTTGATTTTGGCGCCAAATGGTGCCCGCCTTGTGTAAAAATGGAGCCTGTACTGGCGGAATTACAAGCTACTAAAGAGCTTAATTTCTTATTGGTAAAAGTTGATGGGGGTATACATACCAACGTTATGAATACATTAAATACAGAACCCATCCCCTTTTTTATTGTGTATAAAAAAGGAAAAGAGGTTTGGCGAAAACAAGGAATAGTAAGTAAAAAAGAATTACTGGCACAATTAAAATAGCCTGATAAATACCTTTATTATTTCTTTTAATTATTCAGGAATGAAAAGGAAAATTTTTTTACAAAATACTGCTGCCCTTATCAGCAGCAGCCTCCTGCCCTCTTTATCTTTTGCAGAAGAGGCTGATAAAAATAAAATACGCTTCGCACATATTACCGATATACATTTAAAGCCAGGTATTATTCCGGAAACCGCTACTGCCAAAGCCTTTCATCATGTGCAGCAATTGAAATCAAAAGTTGATTTTATCATTAATGGGGGCGATTCCATTATGGACTCCTTAGAGACTGATAAAGAAAAAACACAAATGCAATGGAATCTTTTTCATACCTTATTAAAAAAGGAAAATAGTTTACCCATCTATCATTGCATCGGCAACCATGATGTGTGGGGATGGTTTATAAAACAAGACAGGCCTGAAAATGATGCTCTGTATGGAAAAAAATGGGTAGTAGAAACGCTTGAATTAAAAAACCGGTTTTACAGTTTTACCAAAGACAAATGGCATTTTATTATACTGGATAGCACACAACAAAACCCTGCCGGTGGCTATATTGCAAAATTGGATGCGGAACAAAAAGATTGGCTGGAAAAAGAATTAGCTGAGGTACCTGCTGATAAATTTATTTGTATTGTATCACACATTCCTATTCTATCTATTTGTGCCGGATTATTTTTTGATAGAACAGAAGACAATGGCGATTTGAAAATTCAACGAAACCTGATGCACACTGATTTTATGCAGTTAAAAAAAACTTTCATAAAATATCCTGCTATAAAATTGTGTATTAGCGGACATATTCATCTGCAGGATGAACTGGAGTATCTTGGTATTAAATATTATTGCAATGGAGCCATTTCGGGTAATTGGTGGAAAGGATCTTTCCAGGAATTTGCCCCTGCTTATGCTGTAATAGAATTATTTGATGACGGCTCTTCCAAAAGAACCATGATGAATTATGAATAGAACGGCTTATTTTACCCCATCATATTATGCAATGAATAAATCAACACATCTTAAAATTACCTGCTTTTTATTTTTATTATTATCTGCAAACTTACTGTGGTCACAAACCCCTCAGGTAGAAATATTAACTTCCGGTACTGCAACCAGCCTTCGTGGGTTAAGTGTGGTAAATGATAATGTAGTTTGGGTAAGTGGTAGCAAAGGAAAGGTAGGCCGCACAAATAACGGGGGGAAAAACTGGAACTGGTTTACTGTAAAAGGATTTGAAAAAACTGAATTCAGGGACATTGAAGCATTTGATGCCAGTACAGCCATCATTATGTCTATTGCGGAACCGGCATATATTTTAAAAACAACGGATGGTGGTGAATCCTGGAAACAAGTGTACACAAATAAAACAAAAGGAATGTTTCTTGATGCCATGGATTTTGTGGGCAGTGAGTACGGCATTGTAGTTGGTGATCCTGTTAATAATAAAGTGTTCCTCGCAGAAACATATAATGGCGGGGAAACATGGCAGGAATTAACAAACAACGATCAACGATTTATCGCCGATTCTGGTGAAGCTTTCTTTGCCTCCAGCGGCACTAATATCCGGCTGATGATTGATAAAAATTTTTATATCGTAAGCGGGGGATTGAAATCAAGGTTAATAACCAAAACAAGCATGACTGACCTGCCTGTTTTGCAAGGAAAAGAAAGTACCGGAGCCAATTCAATTGATGTATATGATAATGGGAATGGAAAAGGCAGTAAACGATTAATAGTAGCAGGCGGTGATTTTAGTAAAGATTCATCCACTGAAAAAAATTGTTTTTATTCTAATGATGGTGGCAAAACATGGAAGGCTCCAAAAACACCTCCCCACGGTTACAGAAGCTGTGTTGAATTTTTATCTGAAAAGGATGTACTCACCTGCGGATTAAATGGCGTTGATTATTCTTCAAATGGCGGAAAAGAATGGAAATGGGTGAGTAAAGAAAGTTTTCATGTATGCCGTATTGCTAAAACGGGTAAAAACATTTACCTGGCCGGTAATAATGGTAAAGTAGGAAAATTAGTGTGGAGGTAATCGAAAAAATAATGACTTTACACCTTCCGCAGAAATAGAATAGAAAAAAGCGGTGATTGAAAACATCCTGAACTTTGTAATAGTAAAAAAAAGTAAACCTGGACTGACATGTTAAAACAAGTCTTTCCAGGTTCTCTTAGTTTATTTGATTTCAAAAAAACTACTATAAATTACTCAATATATCTTTTACGCTGGGGCGTTTTTTATAATCCGGTTCAAAAAAACGATAGGTAATTGTCGACTCTTTATCGATTACATATACAGCCGGTACTGGCAAATATTTACCATTGGCACCATTATTTGCTTCAAGATCCAAACCTGAAGTGCGGTATCGGGCCACGGTATTTTCGGGCAGCTCATATTCTACATCATACGCCTTCATTATCTTCAATTCCTTATCATACAATATAGAGTAAGTTGCTTTTGTTTTTTCAACGGTCTTTGATACCATTTCAGGTTTTTCAGGCGAAACAGCAATTAGAGTAGCCCCTTTATCAATAATAAATTGAAGGGAATCCTGCAGTCTGGAAAGTTCTTTATTGCAATAAGGGCACCATTGGCCACGATAAAATACCAATACTACTTTGCCTTTTTTCAGCAAATCCTTTAAGTGAACTTCAGTGCCATTTTGATCTTTTGCTTTAAAATCAGGAGCTTTGGAAGCAATAAATAATCCTTCCGGTGCTTCCTGTGCAGATACAGTATAAACAGAGATAATAAGGCAAACCAACAATAATATTTTTTTCATCTTATAAATTTAGAATGTAAAACTAAGGTTTGAAGAAAATATTGATGGTCAGACAAATGACCATTAACATAAAATTATTTTTTCCTTATTTTTGAATCTGCTAATCTTAATTAAACTAACCTCACATGGCC
>JAYVLZ010000339.1:0-9991 GCA_043759175.1 Chitinophagaceae bacterium
CGTTTTCAATCTTCTTTGTCAATTCTATTTTAGAGGTAAGACCAATTGAGTGATCAACGATTTTTCCAGACTTAAAAAAAAGAATGGTTGGTATTTCCATCACTCCATATTCCTGATCTAACCCTGCTTCCTCTTCTACATCTACGGTATAAAAGTTTGCCACATTACAGTAGGTATGCACAAGATCAATATATACCGGCTCAATAATATGGCATACGCCACTCCACTCAGTTTTAAATTGTACAAGGGATAAACCTATACTTTCTATTACTTCCTTTTTAAAATTTTTTTTTGAAATTATTTTTATCATTTCCTTTAATTTTCGGCATAGTATTTATGTCCAATGGCATGCCAATGCCGGATATTAAAAACTTTATGCGCTGAAACCCTTAACTGTATTGGATTTCTTGTCATTCAGGTTTTGAGACGTTTATTATAAAACCCAACTTTATTTCCCAACATGTTGGGACACTCACAACCTGTTGGGAAAAATTTAATTGGAAGTATGCCGGTTAAAAACAGAAAATAATATTTTTTCAGGCTATTGGTTTTCCAGAAGGCTTCCCGATTTAAATATTTATAAACTAAGTGACGCTATTGTCGCAAGCAAGACAATGCACCGGCAGTGTAAAGTTTAGTTTTGGGATAAGCTTTTATACTGGTTAAAAATATTCACAATTACCAGAGACATTAAAATAAAAACCAATGATCAAGTATTATAAAATATTTTTTGGAGGCATGCTGATTAGCTTTGTAGCTTCCTTATCGCCTTCCACTATCAATATCACTGCAACACATATTGCTGTACACAATGGTAATTTTTCGGCAGCTTTATTTTCTTTTGGGTGTATTACCATAGAAACAATATGCCTGTGCATTGCACTGGCTGCAATGAACTGGATAAGAAAAAGGGAGCAACTTTTCAGGCTGCTGGAATATATTACCATCATCATGATTTTCTTGCTTGCCTTTTCAAGTTTTGTTGCAGCATTTGAAATGAAAACTTTTGGTGAGGGAATTTTTACGGGTTATCATATCCATCCTTATCTTTTAGGATTGCTGATAAATACATTGAACCCTATGCATATTCCTTTCTGGCTTGGCTGGACCACCGTTTTGATGGAAAAAGATATTTTAACTCCAGGGAAAAAGAATTATTTACTATACGTTACCGGTATCACAATTGGAACCGTTGCTGGTTTTGCTGGTTTTATTTATGGCGGTAATTTGGTGGTACAGCAATTTAGCAGCAATCAAAATATTATTAACTGGATAGTTGGGATGGCTTTACTGATCACCGCATTGATACATTTGTACAAGCTGCATACAAAATATTCGCTGAAAGCAGTGAAGACTGTTGCATATCATCCCGATGAAAACATGCAGATATTAAATGGAAAAGGAATGTTGCAGCAAGAAGGAAAATTTAAACAAAAGGCAATGAACGAACAAAGCAGGAATTATACTGAAGCAGTTTTTGAATCCCGTTGAATACCTAATTTTTTCATTCTTGCTTCCAGTGTGGTGGGGTTGATTCCAAGAATTTTTGCTGCACCTTTTTCTCCACTTACTTTCCAGTTGGTTTGTTTTAGTATCTCCAGAATATGATCTCTTTCCACATCTTCCAGTTTTTGTGCAGCAGTTATTGCACCTGCCATATTTTTTTTCACTGGAACCCAATCGCCATATTCCAATGTATTATTTTTAGTAAGGATCAATGCCCGTTCAATTAAATTTTCCAGTTCACGGATATTTCCCGGCCAGTGGTATTCGCAAAGTGCTGCTATCACTTCGGGCTCAACAGCAGTAATCTTTCTTCCCATCTTGCCTTCATACTTGCGCAGGAAATGGGTTACCAATAAAGGCACATCTTCTTTACGGTCACGAAGCGGCGGAGTAAAGATGGGGAACACATTCAGCCGGTAATACAGATCTTCCCTGAATTCTTTTTTCTCAATCGCTGTTTCTAAATTACGGTTGGTGGCTGCAATGATCCTCACATTTACCTTCATTGTTTTAGGATTGCCCAGTCTTTCAAATTCACCTTCCTGCAAAACCCTTAATAATTTTGACTGGAGATCAAATGGCAATTCACCAATCTCATCTAAAAAAATGGTGCCGCCATCAGCCAGTTCAAAACGGCCAATCTTTTTTTCCATTGCACCGGTGAAGGCGCCACGTTCATGTCCAAACAATTCACTCTCTATTAAATTAGCCGGTAGCGTGGCACAGTTTACTTTTACCAACGGACGTTTACTTCGGTTGCTGATATTGTGAACCGCTCTTGCAGTTAATTCTTTTCCTGTTCCCGATTCACCTAAAATTAAAACCGTAGCATCCGTAGAAGCCACCTGTTCTATCTGCTGCAATATCGTATGAAAGTTTTTACTTCTGCTTACGATCTCTTCAAAATTGTGGCTTAATTTTATTTCATCCTGCAGGTACTGGTTTTGTGCTTTTAATTTTGCCTGCTCCTGCTCCAGCAATACTTTATCAGTGATGTCAATAAACATGGTTCTCGTAAATTGCCCACCCATATCAGGGTTCGACCACCATTGTATCCAAATTGGTTTATTATTGTCTCTGCGACGAAGTTCCAAAACCACACCACTTGTATCAGTACCACGGCCTATAGATTCAAAAGCTTCTTTCATACGCCGTTGTGCATCTGGCGTGTCGGGTGCCATTGTTTTTCCATAAGTATATGGCACTTCATCAGGACGTACACCCAGTATCCTTAATGCTGCCCTGTTAGCTTTAATAAACTTGGAATCCAGTCCTTCATGTACATATGCGATAGGTGCTTCCTCAAACAAGTCACGGAAACGCTCCTCACTTTCGTTTAGTAAAATTTCTAATTCTATGTTGGCAAGCTTTAATTTTTCTTCTGCCCCTATCCTGTCGATTTCTGCGCCGGCCCTGGCGGCAAAAATGCGAAGTATGGAAAGTTGATTTTGTTCACTTGCTATTGGAAGGTTGTCGAATGCTGCAATATTGCCGATCACTTTACCGGAAGAAGGACTATAAATGGGTACTGCCACCCAGGAGATGATACCTTTTTCACGGGGAAATGTTTCTTCCAGTTTATTTGCACAAAAAAATTCCTTTCCCTGCATCACAATTTCACATGGAGTTCCTTTTGTGTCGTATTCAATGTTTTCAAGTACTTCCTGCTTGTCAACATAAGAAAGCATCCGAAGTTTGGTAACCTCATCATTAGAGCAGCAAACAACCATTGAATACCGCACATTTAATGTATTGGTAATAAATTTTGTAAGCTCTGTAAAATAATCATAGCCTACATAACCGGCGGTAGCTTCAGAAATGGTACGCAATAATTCTTCTTCCAGCTTTCTTTTGCGTATGTCCCGTACAATGCTGCAGGTAAACTCTTGTCCATTGTGTTCTATATAGTTACCGGTAATTTCTACATCATATAAATAGCCGGTTTTGTGTTTATGTTTTGCCTCAAACCTGAATTTTTTTTCTTGCTTAAGCCGTTGCCAAAATTTAGGAAAATCCATTACTATTTCAGAAGGATTAATATCCTGCACCTTCATCTTCTTTAACTCTTTTTTGGAGTAGCCCGACATGGCACAGGCCGTTGCATTTACATGTAAAATTTCACCCCGGTCATTTACCCAAAAAACAGCTTCCTGCAAATTTTCTAAAGTAAAATGAGACAGATTCAAATCCTTTTCAAAATCCAGTTCTGAAATTTTGACCATAGCGGTTTAAATTAAAAGTTATTCCGGTTTGTCATATATAAAAGTAGTAATAAGCTTTAAAGTATTGGAATAAAGAGGAACTCAAATATTGAAAGTGGACAAAATAATATTTCTTTAAAAAGATTTTCAGATGTAAAATGAGAAAACGCTGAATTCTTTTTGTAATTTCTTTTTTAATTGTGCCATCATTTGAAGGATTCATTTAGCAAAACAAATTGTTTGGGTTGTGGAGAATTTTTTTAAATGAGCATATTTGTCAGGCTACAGATATCCTTTGTTTTTCTTTTGAAAGATGTTCAAAAGTTTTAAAGCCAGCATAATTTACCCGGATTTTGATTTACTTGCATCATCATTCACCTAAAATAAATGTTATGGGTAAAACAGCAATTGTAACCGGGGCTTCAGGTAACCTGGGCCAGGCGGTGGTAAAAAAATTTATTGCTGAAGGCTATAAAGTTATTGGCACCGTTGTGCCAAATGACCCTGTGCCAATGGATTTCCCGGCGGAGGTTTTTGAAAAGGTGGTAGTGAATTTGATGAATGAAACCGATGCAGAAAAATTTATTATTACCGTTATTGAAAAATATAAAAGCATAGATGCAGCAGTGCTCACCGTTGGAGGGTTTGCAATGGGCAATATTGAAAAGACTTCCACATCGGACATCTTAAAACAGTACCAATTAAATTTTGAAACCACTTATAATGTTGCCCGCCCTGCTTTTGTACAGATGATCAAACAAAACAGTGGCAGGATATTTATTACTGGTGCAAGGCCAGGTCTTGATGCTAAGAATGCTAAAGGAATGGTTGCCTATGGATTGGCCAAATCCTTAATATTTCGTTTGGCAGAATTGATGAATGAAGAAGCAAAAGGAAAAAATGTGGTAGTAAATGTGGTAGTGCCCAGCACTATTGATACAGTTCAAAACAGGAAATCAATGCCGGAAACAGATTTTAGTAAATGGGTAAAACCAGAAGACATTGCTTCCATTATTTGTTATCATTGCTCAGATGAAGCTGCGGTTTTAAGAGAGCCGGTGATCAAAGTATATAATAATGCTTAACAAACAGCGGATGTTATTAAAATAAAAACAGGCAGCAACAAAATGTTACTGCCTGTTTCAATTAAAGCTGATACAAAATTAATTTGCCACCAGCCTGAATCCGTTACCATGAATATTTACAATTTCAATAGTGTTGTCTTCCTTTAAATATTTACGCAGCTTTGCTATGTACACGTCCATACTGCGGCCATTAAAATAAGTATCGCTGCCCCAGATTTTCTTTAGCGCTATCTCTCTTGGCAACAAATCGTTTTTGTATTCACACATCATTTTCAGCAGCTCATTTTCTTTTGGAGACAATGTTTGTACTTTTCCATTAATGGTCAATTCACGAAGACGGGGATTAAAATGATAATTACCCAGGTCAAATTCTGCATTTACTTCTTCCCTGTGCAGCTCCTCATTTCTTTTCAATATTGCTTTTATTTTTAACAGCAATACTTCACTGTCGAATGGTTTGGTGATATAGTCATCTGCACCCAGTTTGTACCCCTGTATAATGTCGTCTTTCATTGTTTTGGCAGAAAGGAAAAACAACGGCACATCCGGATTAATATCACGAATTTCTTCTGCAAGAGTAAAGCCATCCATGTTTGGCATCATCACATCCAGCAGGCAAATATCAAATTTTTCACGCTGAAATGCAGCCAGGCCAAGCCTTCCATCTCTTTCCAGTATTACATCATAATCATTGAGCTCAAGATAATTTTTTAATACCATTCCAAGGTTGGTATCATCTTCACACAATAATATTTTTGGTTTTGTTGCTTCCATTTTTTTAAGTTTATTAGCAAATAAAATAATTTGATTTTTAACATAGCTAATATAGTGACTAATTTTTTGTTAAAGGTAGTTTTATAAAGAAGGTTTCATTCATTAAAAATTGCATTTATTGTTTTCAATTACCGTTAGTATCTTTCCATAAAATATTTTATCATGGCAAATAAAGAAGCATTTATACAGGCTGTAAAAGATGGCTATACTTTTAAAGGGGAATCAGTTAAGATTGGTTGTGGTGTGCTGGATGGGGAAGTAATAGCGGATGCAGGTATTTATCTTCCACTAAAAACTTTGAACCGGCATGGATTGATTGCAGGAGCAACCGGCACTGGCAAAACGAAGACATTGCAGATGATCAGCGAGTTTTTGAGTGATGCAAGTGTACCTGTGATGGTAATGGATATAAAAGGTGATTTGAGTGGTATTGCAGCAGAAGGATCTGCAAATGATAAAACAAAGGACCGGTATCAGAAACTCAATATGACTTATGCGGCATCTGTATTCCCCGCTGAGCTGTTGACACTTACTGGTAAAGATGGGGTTCATTTAAGAGCCACTGTTAGTGAATTTGGACCAGTTTTATTAAGCAAGATCCTGGGGTTGAATGATACACAGGGAGGTGTGGTATCTATGATCTTTAAATATTGTGATGACGCAAAACTTCCGATACTCGACCTGAAAGATTTTATCAAAGTATTGCAATATATCAGTGATGAAGGAAAGGCTGAACTGGAAAAAACGTATGGTAAAATATCTACCACCAGCACAGGAACAATACTGCGGAAAGTAATAGAATTGCAGCAACAGGGTGCAGACCAGTTTTTTGGTGAAAAGAGTTTTGAAGTAGATGACCTGATGCGTATTGACGATAAAGGACGTGGAATCATCAATGTATTAAGAGTGACCGACCTGCAGGATAAACCAAAGTTATTTTCCACATTTATGCTGCAATTATTGGCTGAACTGTATGCCAGTTGCCCTGAAGAAGGCGACCTGGATAAACCCAAACTGGTGATGTTTATAGATGAGGCACATCTTATCTTCCAGGAAGCCAGTGAAGCGTTACTGCAACAAATAGAAACCATTGTAAAACTGATACGTTCTAAAGGTATTGGGATTTTCTTCTGTACACAAAATCCAATGGATGTTCCTGCCAGTGTTTTGGCTCAGCTGGGGCTGAAAGTACAGCATGCCTTAAGGGCATTTACAGCGGCAGACAGAAAAGTGATCAAACAAACCGCTGAAAACTATCCTGAAACTGAATTTTATAAGACAGAAGACCTGATAACCCAATTAGGTATTGGGGAAGCCCTGATGACCATGCTGAATGAAAAAGGTATCCCCACACCACTGGTGCATACCATGCTGTGTACCCCCAGAAGCAGAATGGATGTATTAACACAAGCTGAGATTGATGGAATTAATTCAAGATCAAAACTGGTGGCTAAATACAACCAGGCAATCGATAGTGAAAGTGCTTATGAAATACTTACTGCAAAGCTGGAGGAGGCTGCAGAAAACACCGAAAAAGAAGCCGAAAAAACAACTTCGAAAAAAGAAGAACCATCTACATTTGAAAAAATTGCTGGTAACTCCGTTGTAAAAAGTATGGCCAGGACTGCTGGCAATACAATTGTACGTTCTTTGCTGGGAGCCCTGGGGTTGGGAGGCAGGAGCAGGTCATCTAAAAGCAACAGCACAAAATGGTTTTAGTTTGTATAAAAAAATTTTAAATTAAAAAAAGGATTTGGCACCTACTGCTGATACTAATTTATTTTAAGATCACGGTAAGGAGTTTTTATAATTAGGGCAGCAAAAAAAAATATTTTGGTGGCATAAAAAATGATTTCTATGTATAAAATTATATCCAAAACCACTTTCAGAAAGCTTCAAATCCTGGTCTAAACGGTCTATTACACATTGGTGTTCAATTTTTTATAAATATTAACTGTGTTAATAATACGCACCACTCCCAATATTAATCTTAAAATAATTTAAAAAATCTTTGCATTATATCCAATATCCCCCTATCTTCGTTCTGGTTTTTCATAGGATATTGGATTTTAAAGCGGGACTAGATTTCTATCTTGGTCCCTTTTTTTATGCCCAGATTTAAAAATTAGTTTTGTTGTTTAAACATTAATCGCAAACGTTTGCAATTAGATTTTATTTATAAATTCCCCTTTCTTATTTAAAATAATTTTTTCTTCTGCCTGCAGATAATCCAGCACCTTCCAAACCTTTTCTTTCTTTACTCTACCCAGAGCACTCAACAGATCATTAATAGCTGTTGGCTTATCATTAACCCTGTTGATGATAAAATTTAATACTTCTTCAAATTCTTTTTTACTGATTTCCATAGCCTTTTGATTGATACAATTATCACAGATGCCACACTTATTTATTTCTTCCCCACCAAAATAAGCTGCAATTTTTTTACTCCTGCATGCTGCCATATCTTTTATGTAACCAACCATTGCTTTTAGCCTGTTCTCATAATACAGTTTCCGCTTTAAATGATTTTCAAGGTTCATTTGAAAACTGTCTGCATACATCCTGTTTTGCTGTAATGTAATTTGAGGCTTGTCTTTTTGCCTTTCATATTCAATAATACCAAAGCCCTTTAATTGCATCAGTTCCTGCAGAACCAGTGCCGGGTTTTTACCAATCATTTTTGAAAGCTTAGTTTCATAAATAAAAGAAGGAAAATCAAATATACCAGCATATGATCTCAGCAGACCTTTGATCAGCGGCTCAAATTGTGGATGATCTTTTTCAAATGTTTCCAATTCATCTTTTCTGCAATTAAAAACTAAAGTGGATGGATTAAAAAATGCTTCATTATAGGTAAGCACCTCTTCCTGTTCCATTGCTTTGATGGCATAATTGGCAGTAAGAAAATTTAACTTAAATGCATTACAAAAATTGGTCAGATCAAAATCATAAGTATTGTCCGTACCGAAACCTGCAGGTATTTGCAGATAATTCATCAGGGCTGTGTAAACTGTTTTTATTTCAGCCTTATCCGGATACCTGCTATTGCCCTGCAATTCAAGATCGTTCAATTCACGGTCATTATAAAGTAATACAGCATAGGCCCTTTTGCCATCACGGCCTGCCCTGCCAGCTTCCTGGTAATAATTTTCAAGGCAATCCGGCACATCGTAATGTACCACCACCCTTACATTTGGTTTATCAATGCCCATACCAAAAGCATTGGTACAGACCATTACCCTCACAGTATTATTAATCCAGTCTTCCTGTCTTTTATTTCGTTCCTCATTACTTAAACCAGCATGATAAAAACTGGCGTTGATATTATTCAGCTTTAAAATTTCGGCAATGTCTTTAGTATGCCTTCGGCTTTTGCAATACACAATGGCACTACCCTTTACATTCTGTAAAATCTCCAGCAGTTTATTTTGTTTGGATGATACATTAAATACACTGTAAGAAAGATTAGGCCTTTCAAATGATTGCTGAAAGCGATGATGGTCTTCTTGAAATAATAATTTTTCACAGATATCATCCTGTACCGATTTAGTAGCAGATGCTGTCAATGCCATTACCTGTACGCCAGGTAAGTGGTCCCTCAATTGAGCTATCCGTAAATAAGGTGGCCTGAAATCGTAACCCCATTGAGATATACAGTGTGCTTCATCCACGGCAATTAAACTAACTTTTATTGCAGGCAAAAATTCGAGGAACAAATTTGTTTCAAGCCGCTCGGGGGAAACGTATAAGAATTTATAATTTCCATAGGCTGCATTCTGCAACATTTTTTTTACTTCTATAAATGACATGCCTGAATAAATGAACAGTGCAGGAATTCCTTTTTGTTTTAGATTTTCCACCTGGTCTTTCATCAATGCTATTAATGGACTAACGACCAGGCATATTCCTTCTTTAGCCAATGCAGGCACCTGGAAACAGATGGATTTGCCACCACCGGTTGGCAGCAGTGCAAGCGTATCTTTTCCATCCATCACTGCATTGATAATATCTTCCTGCAGTGGACGGAAAGCATCGTAGCCCCAATATTGTTTTAATAACTGATGGATAAATTTCAAATAAATTCGTTTGTAATTTTAGCTAAATTACATTTTCATCATATACTTTTTATGAATTTAGATAAGTATAGCATTGAGTCATCAGAAAATAATATTTGTTTTTATTTCACAAGTATTGGCAGAAAAGGCAGCATTAAAAAGCTGATAAAATTTCAGGCAATGAAAAAGCTGAATTATTTTAACCTTTCATTTGGCGATATTACTGTCAATGATAAAATTGATGATAAAAAAATTACGGATAATGGTGATAGTCAAAAAGTGTTAGCAACCGTAGCTAATGCAGTAATAAAGTTCACTGATATATACCCTGATGCCAGAATTGTAATAGTTGCAAGTTCTCCGGAACGGA
>JAYVLZ010000340.1:0-20291 GCA_043759175.1 Chitinophagaceae bacterium
TATAAAAAAAACAATCATCATGAGGAATAAAATTGGAGCCATGCTGCAAGGCATGGCTGTGTTATTTTCTTAAGTTGACGGCTATGGTGTCCTCACCGAACACTGCGTTATAAATAAGCAGCGAATAAAAAAATAGTAAAACCATCAGTTGTAAAAGGCTGTTGATTTTTTTATTTACCAAAGCGGTTCCCTGTAAGTGGAGTAAACGGCGATGATGGTAACTAATAGTTCCTCTTCATTGATATGATAGTGTACCAGGTATGGAAATTTTTTAATGCCGGCACAAACGTATATCATCATAACGGATGGAGGCAAAGAAAGGGTTGCGTTTGATTGTATTAAGGGTTAGCTGTAACTGTGCGGCAAACCGTTTGCCCAGGCGGGTTTGCTTCTCTTCATAATAATCAACAGCCTGCTCTGCATCATCAATGGCAACCGGGGAAAAGATAACGGTGAAAGTTTTCATTTAGCCAGTTGCTTTATTTTTTTGGTAGCCTCATTCCAGCTTATTGCTTTAGAAGGATTTTTCTGCAGGCTTTTAAGGCGTTTGCGAACCTCTTTTTTTTGCCATTCAGGAACAGGAGCTTCTTCTAAAAGTTCAACTGCATCTAATTTTTGCAAGTCTTTAATAATAGCAGTGGCATAATCTTTTTTGATACGCACATACAAAGTACCGGGCATAAATATTCGTTTTTAAATTATGAAGCAAAAGCCTTTTAGCCTTTACATTTTGAATAATATTATCCATTACAAATTAGATTTTTTCTTTGGTATTGATATCAAGTTTTTCAATATGCTACAGGCGTTTAAGGTTTTTCTTACCGAAGTAATTATTAATGACTTGCCCTACTAAGTAGTCCACGTCAACAGCAAAAGTATCAGGAATTTTTTTAGCGTTGTCAATAGACGGTGCAGCTTCTCCTTATACATATCTGCCAATCAATACCCTGGATACACCACTTTTGCCGGACAGTTCCGACTGGTTCCTACACTTCTTACCCTTAAGTGAACAATTATTTTAACCGTATTCATATCAAAAAGTGGATTTATTCGATAGTAACCAATGATTTCTACAAAAATATGCAACTATTCAATTCCTGCATGAGTATCCCTTTATAAATTTAAAAGCTCCCTATTGTTATAATAAAGTTACAATGCAATGATAGCCGCAAAACCCTGCCGTGAAACAGCAGGCACTTTTTTAGTTGGGTAAGCGAATTATATAAAATGGAAAAAGAAAAATTCATCAATATCTTTCCTGCTTCATCTTTTGCTCCAACAATTTTTTCTCCGCAGCAGATTGTGTAAGCGCTATGGCTTCTTTAAAATAAATAATTGCTTTATCATATTGTTTCATTTGCCAGTGCAGTTCGCCTAAAGTGGCAGGCAACAGGTAATATTTTTTCAGCGTTGCAATGTCTTTGGTGGACTCAATTGCAGCAATACCTTTTTCAGGGCCGTAGAGTTCATTCACTACAATGGCACGGTTCAATGCAATAACAGGAGTGGGAAATAACTGGTACAGCAAATTATAATAATGCAGAATATTTTCCCAGTTGGTATCTGAATACGTTTGTGCTTTGGCATGTTCAAATGCAATGCCTGCTTCTATATGATATTTGCTGATGGTTTCCCCGGTGGCCGCAGATTGTTCTATGCAATCAATGGCTTTGCTGATCAGTTGCCGGTTCCATTTGGTTCTGTCCTGCTGTTTCAGCAATAAGATATTTCCATCGGTATCCAGCCGGGCATCGTTTCTTACAGCGGTAAAACACATCAATGATAACAATGCTTTTGCAGGACTTTGATTCACCAGTGTATTGCTGCAGATCAGTTCACACAAACGCATCGCTTCCTGTATCAGGTCTTTTCTTATCAGCGATTCATGTGCAGTGGAATTATATCCTTCATTGAATAATAAATAAACAGCCGTGAGTACATTTTCTAAACGTTGATCCAGTTCTGCCTCTGGAGGCAAATCAAAAGCCACTTTATTTTCCCTTAATGCCAGCCTTGCCCGGTATAATCTTTTTTCTATCGTATCATAATTGGTAACAAATGCTTTGGCAATTTCAGCCACACTAAAACCGCACAAGGTTTTTAAAATGATGGCCACCTGTGCCTCTGCGGAAAGGCAAGGGTGGCAGCATACAAACATCATACGGAGCTGGTCATCATGAATGGTTTTTGTATTCACCATTTCATTTACTGTTGGTGAAAGTGTATATTCTGATTGCAGTAATGGGGTAATGGACTTTGCATACTGTGAATGCAGATGCTGCTTTCGTAAAGTGTCCACCGCTTTATTTCTGGCTGCTGTAAACAACCATGCGGAAGGGTTCTCCGGCAGGCCGTTTATCTTCCAGGTGTTGAGTGCTTTTAATAAAGTATCCTGCACTACATCTTCTGCCAGTTGCAGGTTTTGCGGGCCAAATAATTTAGTGAGTACTGTAACCAGTTTACCCCATTCAAGCCTGAAGAGATGATCTACTGTTTGTTCTATTTGAGGAGTAACATCCAATTGGTTTTATTTGTTTCACACAAAGAAACAAAGGAAACAAAGAATACCCTACTGTTATTCCGTTGCCTCCTTTGTCACATCGTGTGAAATACTTATCACATATCCATTTTCATTACCTGCCTTACCTGTATGCTTCCGCCCCGGGCATAGTCAGGATAATCTTCACACAATGCTACCGCTTCATCATAGTTTTCGGCATTAATAATAAAATAGCCCCCTACAATTTCTTTCCCTTCTGTAAATGGCCCGTCTGTTACACCCTTGCTGTTGCCTTTAATAACTTTACCGCCGGGCATCAATGGCTCACCGGAAACATACTTTCCTGCTTTTGCCAGTTTATCAATCCAGGCCATCCATTTTGCCATATTGGCCTGCATATCTTCTGCAGATGGTTTTGCATCTGCCGGCATACCGCCATGAAAAATCAGCATGAACTTTTCCATAATTTTCTGTTTTAAGTTTTGAATAATTTATTGAATGACGAACCATTTTGCAGCATCCGGACACGAATTAAAAAATATTTTTTTAACTGCCCATCCACTCTTTAAAAGCGCTTACATTTTCCTGGCTGATGATGATCTCCTCATCTAATGAAGGTTCTACTTCTATTTGCAGTTTACTTTTTGGCCAGGTTTTTATTTTTCGGATGGCAGCGATATTAACCAGGTATTTTCTGTTAGCTCTGTAAAAAACTGCCGGATCAATTTCTTTCTCCAGGTCGGCCAGTGATTTATCCAAAATAAATTTACGGCCTGCCTTATCTACCATGCAGATCAGTTTGTGCACTGCATAGAAATAAGCAATATCTTCTGTTTTTACGGCGATGTAGTCAGTGCTCCGTTTTACTAAAAAACGCTTTTTAAATTTATCAGCGCCGGGGTTTTGGTGGTAGCGCATCAGTTGCTGAAGGTTGGCAGCAAAATACTGTTTAATATTCTCAAACTTTTTAAACGCCGCTTCTAATTTTTCCTGGCGGATGGGCTTTAATAAATAATCAATGCTGTTGTATTCAAATGCCTCCTGCCAGTAATCATCGTATGCTGTAGTAAAAATAACGGGACAATTGATTTTTATAAAATCAAATATTTTAAAAGAAAGTCCATCTGTGAGCTGGATATCCATAAAGATCAGGTCGGGCAAAGGGTTTTGCTGCAGCCAATCCACACTGGCCTGCACACTGCCCAGCACCTCCAGCAACTCCACATTACTGTTGCAGGCCATAATGGCTTTTTGCAGTTTTTCTGCAGCCGGTCGTTCGTCTTCAATAATAATTATTCGCATGCTCAAACAAGCTTATTAATCGTTTAGGAGTTAGTAATAATTTGTTACTGTACCATAATAAGTTTAGAAGGTTAGAAGTTTAGAAGGTTTAGATTATCGAACTTAAATAGTAAATCATCATCATAACAATATTAATTTATTTTCAGCAAAGGCAGGTAAACGGTAAAATTTGATTCATCTTCTTTTATACTGATGGTGTGTTGTGTAGTAAGTTTATACCGTTCTGCTAAATTAGTAAGTCCGATTTTAGAAGATGGTTTAGGCAATATTTTTTTGTTGATGCGGTTATGCACCATCAGTTCATCCCCCATTAATGATATTTGAATTGTGATGGGATGGGCTTTAGAAAATTCATTGTGCTTGATTGCATTTTCTGCAAGCACCTGCAGTGAAATGGGCGGTACCAGGTGCAGTTCAAAAAAGTTTTCATTCAATTGTATATCCAGATTTACTGCGTCTTCAAAACGCATTTTCAGCAATTGAAAATAATGATTCAGAAAATCTATTTCCTCTTTCAGCAATACCAGGTTCCTGGATTTGTTTTGAAGAATATACCGGTACACATCCGCAAGATTATCATTAAATAATTTTGCGTTAGCAGGATTTTCTTCAATCAGGTGAGAGAGTGTGTTGAGTGAATTAAAAATAAAATGCGGATCTATCTGGTTCTTCAAAGCTTCCAGTTGCGATTCTGCTTTTGCCCTTTCCAATTGTTCCTTACTTATTTTTTCAGCAGCCATATCCCTCACCGTAAAAAATGTTTCATACACATTTACCGTAAAATATACTGCACAGGTGATAATGATGACCGAAGTTTTAATTACACTCCAATCAGTATAACCATTTAAAAAAATTTTGTACCAGCACACCAGTAGTATCACACTTACGGGTACGCAATAAAAAGGCAGTGTGAGCAACAGTGCCAGTACTTTTTTTACAGGATGCTGCATCCAGTTAAAATAACTGCGTAAAGTAAAATGTAAAATTCTTGACCCTTCATAAATTACAAAAGCAATCATGATGGTAAAGAGATAACTCAGTTTTATTTTCCAGTTGCTGAATTGTTCATGCGGCACCAGTTTTACAATCAGCGGAATGGCAATACCAAAAATGGGCACCAGCAGTACTCTTATGCCAATATCATCCAGCCGCTCCCGGTTGTTAAAGAAATTCGTCCCGCTTTTTTTTGACTTTATCAGCATATTATCCGGCTTAATACAGCAAGTGCTTGCCCATGTAAAGTTTGTACAATAGCTTACGATAACAATAAAATTTTGTTACAACATGAGTTCAATAAACTGGTTAGCCGTTTTAGCCGCAGGTATCTCTGCATTTGTATTGGGTGGCATTTGGTATTCGCCAGCATTGTTTGGCAAAGCATGGATGAAAGAAAATAATCTTACGATTGAAAAGATCAAACAGGGCAACATGCTGAAAATTTATGGCATCGCTTTCATTCTTTCATTGGTGATGGCTGCCAACCTTGCCATGTTCCTTGCCGATCCTCCATCCACCTGCCCGGAAGGTTGTGGAATGAAAACCGATCTGGCCTGGGGTACCACCGCAGGTTTTCTTGCAGGCTTGTGGGTATTTTGTGCTGTAGCTATGCATGGATTGTTTGAACATAAAAGCTGGAAGCTGATTTGTATAAATGGTTTGTATAGTGTGGTGGGTTTAATACTGATGGGTGCCATCCTGGGATTATGGCGTTAATGAAACCCGTTATTCAGAAAGTGTTTTTTAGTAAAATTTGTGGGCAAGAATTAAACCAAACAACTATATATGAAAAAACATTTTCTGCTGTTGAACTTTTTATTTTGCTGTTGTTCATTAATAGCACAGAACAGCCCCTGCAGTAACCCCGTTTACCGGGAGTTTGATTTTTGGATCGGCGATTGGGAAGCTTTTGCAACCAATGGCAAAAAAGCAGGCGACAGTAAAATATCGGTCATCTTAGACAGCTGCATCATATTGGAAGAATGGACCAGCACTGCGGCAAACAACGGCTTTCGGTATGCTGGAAAAAGTTTTAATACTTATAATGCAAGTACTGGCCAATGGCAACAAACCTGGGTTGACAATGCCGCAGCATCCACCGAATACTTAATGGGGAAATTTGAAACGGATAAAATTATTTTCGAAACTAATCCCTTTAAATTTTCAAAAGACACCACAGCCATCCGCAAACTAACTTTCTTTAATCTTGGAAAAGATAAAGTTCGTCAGTTAGGAGAAATAACAAAAAACAACGGTCAGGCCTGGATTACAGAATATGATCTTGAATACAGGAGAAAAAAATAAAATAGCTCAAATGATCTGCAACAAAAGAAAAGCCTGGGATACTCTTTTATTACTGATCAGGATATGGCTCGGTTACAGGCTGATAACTGCAAGCTATTCTTCAGTAACAGGTATCCTTACTTCCGCAACAGAAAGGGAGTTTTTCAGGAAATGGTTTGGTGATGAACTGCATTTTCCTGCACCTTTAGTAATGGCGTTTCTTGCAAAAGGATCAGAGCTTGCAGGAGGAATATTATTAATAGCCGGATTGTTTACAAAACCTGCGGCAGCATTGGTTGCTTTTACAATGTTTGTAGCAACTGTTACTGCTAATCTTGGTAAAGACTTTGTTATTGACGGAGGCTTTACCATTTCTTATTTCATGTTTGCGATGATATTTTTAATATGGGGGCCGGGAAAATACAGCCTGGATGAATTACTTTTTAGAAAAAGAAAGTTCACAACTAATAGCACATCTTTCTAAAAATTTAAACTGTTATTATGATACATCTAACCACCTTATTTTTCATAGTATTTTTTTCAGGCAACAGTTTTGTTTTCTCATTTCAACTTAATCAGGCTGATCCGGGAGTTGCCAAAACAGCAACAGCAGTTAAAAGAAATACCTGTGAAAAGAAAATAGCCAAAAGCCCTGGCGGAAAGGAGCCGGTTATCATCAACCAAAAATTGAAAAAAGAAACTTCAGCAGAAAATACAATGTTCTATGGTCCGCTTTCCTGGAAACCAGCGCTGTTGTTTTGAAATACCACTTGCAAATGGATAAATATTTGTAGACCTTTAAAAGAAAAAAATGAACAGGAAAAATTTTCTGCAAAAAGCACTGCTAAGTACTGGCAGCATCTTATTAGCTCCCCAAATATTTTCCAGGCAAAATGCAGTTTCCAATAAGCCATCTGCACCTGATCCATTACCTGCAGAAAAGGTAAAAGACTTTGTAATTGCCGGACATGGTAATTTAGAAAAAATAAGAACCCTGCTTGCTGAAATACCTCAATTGCTCTATTCAACCTGGGATTGGGGCACTGGTGATTTTGAAACAGCCCTGGAAGGGGCCGGGCATGTAGGCAATAAAGAAATTGCTAATTACCTGATTGGCCTTGGCGCAAGGACAAATATTTTTGTTTTAACAATGCTTGGGAAAACCAATTTGGTTAAACCTTTTCTTGAAACCTATCCCAGCTTTATCAATGCAAAAGGGCCTCACGGATTAACCTTATTGCACCATGCACAAAAAGGCGGCGATGATGCAAAAGAACTGCTGGAGTATATACAGAGTAAAGGATTAAAAGAAACTAAGATTCAATTGTGAACCAATTAAATCGCAGTAATGAAAGATTTACATTTATCGGTGGAGTTTTTTTGCGGCATATGAAAAGCCTGTAACAGCCATAACAAAATAAAATGAAAACATCTTATCTCTTAGTCTTATTGATGATTGCCTGCAGCTTTTCAACAGCGCAATTTAAAAACGACAATGTGTTATATAAAACCATTGACCCGTTTGAATTATGTAATGCACTGCAGCAGTCACCCGGTTACATTTTATTAGATGTACGTTCCAATCCCGAGTATGAAGACACTACCGCATTTAATATGGACTACGGCCGTTTTAAAAATGCCATCAATATCAATGTAAGAGAATTGGGCCAGCGGATACATGAACTGGATACTTATAAAAATAAGCCAGTATTTGTTTATTGTTCTCACAGCCAGCGAAGCCGGGTGGCCAGCAAAATGTTATCAGACAGCGGCTTCACTAATATCAATAATATAAATGGAGGAATCACCAGTTTTCATTACCTGTCTGTATTAAATCAACCTTGTGTTCAGGATATTTATGAAACAAAAAATGGCTATCATTTTATTTCCCCGGCTGAACTATGTAAAAAATTAAGCACTGATGCTGCAACAGTTTTTTTACTGGATGTACGCAGTGATTCTTCTTTTAAACACATCAGCAGGGATGATAAAGAAAATGCACTGGGCGCTCTTACAGGTACGATAAACATACCATTGGAAACACTGGAAAATAAATTATCTGCCATCCCTTCCAATAAAGAAATTGTGGTAACAGATATTTATGGGCATGATGCAGCAGCTGCAGCAAAACTGCTGATCAAAAATGGATATAAAAATGTATCGGTATTAATAGAAGGTATTGACAGATGGATATCCATGAATGAAACAACCGTACCCTGTAAAAATTCATTGTACAAACCTGCTGTTAGTTATAACTTAATCCCTACCCCTGAGTTTGGAGAATGGATTAAAACAAAAAAAACATTCACGCTAGTTGACATCAGAACTACCGGGGAATTTAATAATCAGCATAAAGACAAATACAGGAATATTGGCCGGTTAAAGAATGCCATCCATATTCCGGCTGCTGAAATGGAAACCCGTTGGAATGAACTCACTCAATTTAAAAACGAGCCTGTTGTGTTGTATGATTTTGGTGGCGGAACAAATGCATTTACTGCAGCATCCATAATGGTTAAAAAAGGGTTTACAAAAGTGAATGTATTATTTGATGGTATTTTCAATGTGCGCTGGACGGCAGGCAATGTAAAAGGCTGGGGATGGTTAAGCAGCCTGGTGGAAAACATACCGCAGGAAAACCAGTAGGACATTGATTAAAGCATGTCGGTAGTAGTTATTCGTCCATTTGTTTTAAGAAGCTGGTTGAGCTATTTATTTTGTTGTGATAATTGTGATTAAAGTTCCCAAATGGTATGCCGATGAAAGTACTGTGACACAACAATGATGCTATGAAAATATTAGCTTGTATCAAAAAATTTTAATTCAAACAGCTTCTAAGTAATTTTTTATCTTGTTACAGTTAACCAAAACACGTAACACTCAAAAAAAGTAACAATGAAAAATGCAATTAGCTGGTTTGAAATACCAACCACAGATCTCAGCAGGGCGCAACAATTTTACGAAACAATTTTTGGTATCAGCATGATGCCGATGGATATGCCCAATATAAAAATGCGGATGTTTCCATTAGACGATATGATGACGCAGGTTGGTGGCGCACTGGTGGACAGCGGCGGGTTTCACCGGCCTTCCGATTTGTTAGGGCCGCTGATCTATTTGAATGCCAATCCTGATGTTCAATTGGTGCTGGATAAAATTGAAACCGCCGGTGGAAAGATACTGGTTCCTAAAACAGAAATTTCACCAGAGTATGGTTCCATGGCGGTATTCCTGGATACGGAAGGTAACCGCATTGCATTACACTCTGTACCACAGGAAAGCTGACCAGTATGAATTGTAGCTTTCAACCATTAACCAACAATAACTGGAAAGATTTTGCATTGCTTTTTGGACCAAAAGGAGCATGCGGTGGTTGCTGGTGTATGACGTGGAGACTGACCAGCACTGATTACAACCGGATGAAAGGAGAGGAAAATAAAAAAGCAATGCAGCACATTGTAAGCAAATCTTCACCCGGCATAATTGCGTATGCGGATGATGTGCCTGCCGGGTGGTGTGCCATTGCGCCGAGAAAAGAATATATAAGACTGGAAACCTCCAGGATCTTACAAAGGGTGGATGAAAAAGAAGTGTGGAGTGTAAGCTGTTTTTTTATTAAAAAAGATTTCAGAAGAAAAGGATTGAGCACTGCATTATTAAAAGCTGCAGCAGCATTCGCTTTTAAAAAGGGTGCATTAATAATAGAGGGATACCCAACAGACACAAAGAAAGTTAAAGCAAAAGATGGGGGAAAAAATATACCTCCTGTATTTGTATGGACAGGGCTGGCTGCCACATTTTCAAATGCAGGTTTTAAAGAGGCCGCAAGAAGAAGTGACAGCAGACCTATTATGAGATTGTATAAAAATTAATACTTTTTCTATGACGGACACTTATACCTGGAGCAGTTTTGTCACAAGGATCAATGTGAATGCTCCCACAGAAAAATTATATTCTCTCCTGGCCACAAAAGCAGGGATGGAATACTGGTTCCTCAGACTGAGTGAATACAAAAAGCCGGATGGAAATTTAAGAGCGGATGATGAACCAGTACAAAAAGGCGATACCTATCGATGGCGCTGGTATGGCTGGAGCGATGATGTAACAGAAGAAGGAACCATACTCGATTGTAACGGCAACAATTTTTTTAAATTCAGTTTTGGAAAAGCAGGTGACTGCACCGTAAATATTAAAAAGGAATTGGATTATACAATAGTTGAATTGGTACAGGAAAATATTCCTGATGATGACCAGGGAAAACACTACTGGCATGTGGGCTGTAAAACCGGGTGGACATTTTATTTAGCCAATTTAAAAAGCTTGTGTGAGGGTGGTATTGATTTGAGGAATAAAGATGAAAAATTGCAGCATGTTATTAATTCTTAAATAAACAATATGCCATACAATGAAAAATTAGCTGACAGGGTAAGACAGATAATAGCCCTTACCAATAAAAAAGTGGAAGAGAAAAAAATGTTTGGTGGCCTGTGTTTTATGGTGGATGATAAAATGTGTGTAGGTGTGGAAAGTGAACGCATGATGGTAAGGCTGAACCCTGCCATATTTGATGAAGCAATTGAAAAAGAGGGATGTGTGCCAATGGATTTTACCGGCAAAGTGATGAAGGGTTTTGTATTTGTGGAGGCAGATGTTTTAAAAACAAAAAAGCAACTGGACTATTGGATGGAACTGGCACTGGAATACAATAAGATTTCCAAAGCATCCCGGAGAAAAAGTAAAAAATAAGCTATGAAATTTTTATTGGCGTTTTCATTTGTTTGTTCTGGGTGTGTATATGCACAGGAGTTAAAAATTGAAAAAGAAAAATATCATTACAGCAATGTGGCGCAGGATACTTTCTGGGGTTATGCCAATGTAGTAAAAACAGGGAATGTTTTATACCTGTCTGGCGTAACATCAGCAGGCAGCTTTGCTGAGCAGGTGCAAAAAATATACAGCAGTATTGAAAGTAATTTAAAAAAATACGGGGCTACTTTTCAAAATGTGGTAAAAGAAAATGTTTTTACCACCAGTATGGATTCGATGCAGTTTTACAATTATATCCGTAAATCATTTTACAAAGGAGATTATCCTGCTGCCACCTGGGTACAGATCAGCAGATTGTTTGTAGCAGACCGTATGCTGGAAGTAGAAGTGGTGGCACAGCTTCCGGAAACAAATTCAAATAATACCTGGCCGGGCCAACTGATAGAAGGCACCTGGATGATGCCCACCAAAAATGGAGCAATTGGGGAAACCTGGAAAAAGATCAACGAAAATTATTATCAGAACAAAGACTTTATCATAAAAGGAAAAGATACCATCATTACAGAGCAGGTAGCGCTGCGTAAAACAACAGAAGGAATTTTTTATACTTCCACCGTAGAGGATCAAAATAATAAACAACCTGTTCCTTTTAAATTGAGTTCTGCCAGCAACAACATTTTTATTTTCGAAAACCGGGAACATGATTTTCCCAAAAGGATTGTGTATGAATTTACTGATAGTACTACTTTACATGCATATATTGATGATGGTATCAAAGGAAAAAACCGGCAGGATTTTTATTATAAAAAAGTACAATGAAATATACAATTAAAGAAGCAGCACAGATACTGGAAAGAACACCGTTTGTTCTTCGTACTTTACTTGCAGGGTTAGCTGATGGCTGGACGATGAGCAACGAAGGCCTGGATACATTCTCACCCTACGATGTGCTTGGTCATTTGATACACGGTGAAAAAACAGACTGGGTAACAAGAGCAAAAATTATTTTAACATTCGGGGTTGAAAAACCTTTTACTCCATGGGACAGGTTTGCACAATATGAAGAAAGCAAAGGAAAAACTTTAGAGCAACTACTGGATGAATTTGAAGCTGTGAGAAAAGAAAATATGCAATGGTTTAATGGATTGAATTTGAGTGAGGCGGACCTTGACAAACAAGGAATGCACCCAAAACTCGGAGAAGTAACCCTAAGGAATTTATTATCAACCTGGGTGGTGCATGACCTTACACATATTGCACAAATAACAAGGGTGATGGCTAAGCAATATAAAGAAGAGATGGGGCTGTGGCCGGAGTTTTTCAGGATATTAAGTTTTTAATTTCATCTTTAATTAACTGATTTTTTTGAAGCATAAAAAACTGGTTATATGCCTGCCGAAAAATCGTTTCTAAGATTTGCTGCTGTTTGTGCTATTCTTAGCGCCATCACCACCTTAATTGTTCATCTTTATTTCACGCCACCTGAAAGTTTTGAAGAGCGGATCATGCTGTTTAAAAACAGCCGCTACATTTTCCGTAACTGGTCTGTAATCTTTCACTGTATGTTTGTGATTGTTTCCATGTATGCTGTTTTCCTTCTCCGAAAAAATGAATCACCGGGATGGATGGGTACCGGTTTTATATTTTTCACTTTATTCGCCGTCGCTGAAATGACACGGATGTTTACTGCATTATTTTATACCAGCCAGCTAAGAGAAAAATATTACATCACAGCAGATCAATCATTGAAACCCCTGTTAAGAAACAGCATCGATGATATCGGCTTCTTAAATGACACCTTGTTTGCCATTTTTATTATCGCATTTTGGCTTGGACTCATTGCATACAGCATAGGACTATTCAACAGCAATGGAATGACACGTATGCTGGCAGTGGTATTTATCATATGGGCTGCCGTTCATTCCACTGCTGTTATCAATATCTTTTATCCACAGCAGTGGATGGAAAAATTACTGGAAGTATTTTCACCGGTTTACCAGCCCCTGGCAAGAGTGGCAATTGGTATATGGATATGGAAAAATATAAAATGACTTTTAGGTTTTATATGATAATCAATTTTCTACATTAGTTAAATCAATTAATAGATAAAAACCATGCAGTCAAAAGCCACCACAGTAGAAGAATACATAACAGAACTACCTGCAGACAGGCGGGAAGCTATCAGTAAACTAAGGGAAGAAATCAAAAAAAATCTGCCCAAAGGTTTTAAAGAACAAATGAGTTATGGGATGATTGGTTACGTAGTGCCACATAGTTTATATCCACCGGGTTATCACTGTACACCTAAACTACCCCTTCCTTTTATGAACATTGCATCACAGAAAAATTTCATCGCAGTATATAATATGTTTGTGTATGGTGATCCTGCATTGTACAAATGGTTTGTGGATGAATATGCCAAAACCGGGGCAGGAAAATTAGATATGGGAAAGAGTTGCATCCGTTTTAAAAATGTATCAAAAATCCCTTACGGGCTAATCGGTGAACTGGCGGGAAAAGTTACACCGCAACAATGGATCGATTTGTATGAAAAAATCTATAAAAAGAAGTAAATGAAAAAGATCTTATTCGCTATTTGTTGTTTGATCAGCATGTTTTCGTTTGCACAGGACAGCAGCAAAGTAAAACTGAAACAATATTTGGGTGTGCTAACGTTGGTAGAAAAATACAAAGACGAAAAGAACTGGACCAAAAATGAACAGGATATTGTTGGTCAGCATTTTCAGCGGTTGAAAAAATTCAGGAATGAAGGCATCGTAGTATTGGCAGGCCGTACACAATATGATCTGAACAATCCTGATATGATGGGGCTGGTAATTTTCAGTGCAAAAGATGATGCAGCGGCTTTACAATTTATGACGGAAGACCCTGCTGTAAAAAATAATATCATGCTGGCAAAAGTTCATCCTTATGATATTGCCGTAAAAAAATGTGATTAACTAAAACCTTTATATTTATGAACAGCGAAGCATTAGACAAAGCATACGCAACACAGATTGCCAACATTGAAAAAAACACCGGAAAGAAACTCAGTGAATGGGCAGCCATATTAAATAAAAGCGGCTTTTCCAAACACGGAGAGTTGGTAAATTTTCTTAAGAGTGAACATGGTTTTACACATGGTAATGCCAACATGCTGGTACACACCACAAAACAAAGTCATGCACATGCCGAAGAAAATGATACCGATTGGATTTCCGAACAGTACAAAGGAAAAGAGGAGTTGAAAAAATGGTATGATAAGATCATGGCTGAAATAAACCAATTTGGAAAAGACGTGGAAGTATCACCCAAGAAAGCTTATGTAAGTCTGAGGCGTAAAAAACAATTTGCCATCATTCAACCTTCCACTAAAACAAGACTGGACATTGGACTGAATATAAAAGGCATACCAGCTTCAGGAATTACAGCAGCAGCAGGTAGCTGGAATGCAATGTGTACCCACCGCATAAAAATGGAAGATGAAAAAATATTGAATAGCAAATTGATCAATTGGATAAAGCAGGCTTATGACCAGGCAGGATAAAAAAGCATACTGAAATTATTCTTTAAATTATATACAGATTTAATCATACAGACTGCTATGCTGTGTGAACAGCTTTTCTTAACTTACCTCACTTTCATTAAAACCAGGTATTACATGAAATATAAATTAATTATCAGCAATGCAATGCTGTTGCTATTGTTTTGCTCTGTTGCAGTTGCACAAAAGAAAACTGTAGCCACTTCAGCAAAAGATTCAACAAAAGAACTGCTGAATGCTGACTTGCTCAGTGGGCTCCAGCTACGCAGTGTAGGCCCCGCAATCACATCCGGCCGCATAGCAGATTTGGCAGTCAATCCTAATAACAGCCACGAATATTTTGTGGCATCGGCTGCAGGGGGTGTATGGAAAACCATCAATGCAGGCATCACTTTTAATCCTGTTTTTGATGGTGAAGGAGCTTACTCTATTGGTTGTGTTGCTATCGATCCCATCAACACCAATGTGGTATGGGTGGGTAGTGGAGAAAATAATAATCAACGCAGTGTTTCTTATGGTGATGGATTGTACAAAAGCGAAGATGGTGGCAAGAGCTGGAAAAATGTGGGGCTAAAAAACTCAGAGCATATTGGGCGCATTGCCATTGATCCAACCAATACAGACATTGTGTATGTTGCTGCTTACGGACCTGTATGGAGCTCCGGTGGTGACCGTGGAATTTATAAAACTACAGACGGCGGCAAAACATGGAAACAGGTATTGAAAGTAAGTGAGCATACCGGTTTTAACGAAGTGATGGTGGACCCACGTTTCCCCAATATTGTTTATGCTGCTGCACACCAGCGCCAGCGGAAAGTATTTACCTATATCGGCGGCGGACCAGAAACAGCTTTGTATAAAAGCACTGACAGTGGCACCACCTGGGAGAAAATGATGACCGGATTACCCACCGGAGATTTAGGCCGGATCGGGTTAAATATTTCACCGGCCAACCCGGATGTTTTGTATGCAGTAGTGGAAGCGAAGGAAGATAAAGGTGGTGTGTTTAAAAGTATCGACCGTGGTGCAAGCTGGACAAAGCAGGGGCCTTATTCCACATCAGGAAATTATTATCAGAAAATATTTTGTGATCCAAAAGATGTAAACAAAATTTTTGTGATCAATGCTTACATGGTGGTGAGTAAAGACGGTGGTAAAACATTTTCCAACTTAGGAGAAAAAAGTAAACACATCGATAATCATGTAATATGGATCGATCCCAATAATACCAGTCATTACCTCGTTGGCTGTGATGGTGGTTTGTATGAAAGCTTTGATGCTGCAGAGAACTGGAGCTTTAAGCAAAATTTACCAGTAACACAATTTTACAAAGTTGCTACAGACAATGCAGTACCTTTTTATCATATCCACGGTGGTACACAGGATAACTTCAGCATTGGTGGCCCATCAAGAACCCTGAGTGAGAACGGCATCTTTAATTCAGACTGGTATTTTACCAGCACCGGCGATGGTTTTGAAAGCCAGGTTGATCAAAGTAATCCTGATATTGTGTATGCACAGGCACAATACGGTGCATTAAACAGGTATGATAAAAAAAGTGGCGAACATGTATTTATTCAACCTCAGGAAAAAGACGGCGAAGCGGCCTACCGCTGGAACTGGGATGCACCTTTACTATTATCGCAATTTGATAACAAAAGGATATACTTTGCCGCCAATAAAGTTTTCCGCAGTGATGACAGGGGCAATACCTGGAAAGTGATCAGCGATGATTTGACAAGACAGATGGATAGAAATAAATTACCGGTGATGGGCAAAGTATGGAGCATGGATGCCATCGCAAAAAACCAGAGCACCGATATTTATGGCAACATCACCGCATTGGCCGAAAGCAAACTGGATGAAAATTTATTGTATGCCGGCACAGATGATGGGCTGGTGCAGGTAACAACAGACGGAGGCAAAACATGGACAAAGATTGATAACATTGCAGGCGTGCCGGAACGTACCTATGTAAACCAGATCATCACGTCGCTGCATGATAAGAATGTGGCGTATGTTACTTTCAATCATCACCGCTATGGAGATTTTCATCCCTATGTTTATAAAACAACCGATGCTGGTAAAACATGGAAACCCATTCAGAATAATTTGCCCGAAAGAGGAACAGCCTATGCCATTGCAGAAGATCATGTAAATGCAAACTTATTATTTGTGGGCACCGAGTTTGGTGTATTTTTCACCAATGACGGAGGACAAAAATGGGTACAACTAAAAGGAGGTTTGCCTACCATTGCAGTACGTGATCTCGAAATACAAAGAAGGGAAAATGATTTGGTGCTGGCAACTTTCGGAAGAGGCTTTTATATCCTGGATGATTACACTGCATTAAGACAGGTAAAAAAAGAAACGCTGGAAAAACAGGCAATTGTCTTTCCGGTGAAAGATGCATGGATGTACATTCAATCAACATCATTGGGGATAAGAGGAAAGGGCTTTCAGGGTGAAAGTTTTTTTACCACACCCAATCCAAAACCGGGTGCCGTATTTACTTATTATTTGAAAGATGATATCAAAACCATTAAAGAAAAAAGACAGGATGCAGAAGCAGATAAAATAAAAAAAGGGGATGTTGTTTATTATCCATCTATTGATTCATTAAGATTAGAAGACCAGCAAGCTGCACCACATTTATTATTTACGGTAACAGACGAACAGGGCAATGTGATACGCCGCATTAAAGCTCCAGCCAAAAAAGGATTAAAAAGAATCACCTGGGATTTTCGTACCGCACCATTCGGACCTGTTGATCTAACACCCTTTGATGAATCTTTTGTGTTCAGTTCCCCTGCTATTGGCTATATGGCTTTACCAGGCACTTATAAAGTTTCGTTGAGCAAATTTGAAGATGGTGAATATACTGAACTGGTGTCACCGCAATCATTCAAAACCGTTTCGCTAAACGCTGCTACCTTACCTGCAACTGATAAAAAAGCACTCGATGATTTCTCAAAAAAAGTGGCAGAACTCAGCCGTGCAGCATTATCTGCAAACGAATTCAGGAAAGAATTATTAAACAAACTTCGTTATATAAAACAGGCAATAATTGAAACGCCAAAACTGCCCTTGGAGGTTAGCAAATCGATCAATGATATCGACAAAAGGCTCACCGATATCAATAAACAATTGAATGGCGATGCAACTTTGGCAAGAAGAGAATTTGAAACAGCGCCCTCTCTCAATGGCAGGATCAATTATATTATTGGCTCTTTATGGAGTACCACCGCAGCCCCTACACAAACCCAAATGGATGCTTATGAAATTGCAGCCAAACAATTTACACCTGCTTATACAGCATTAAAATCAGTGGGAGAAGAAATTAAAAAAATAGAAGACCAGCTTGAAAAAAGCGGTGCACCTTATACGCCGGGAAGGCTGCCGGAGTGGAAAGGGAAATAGAAGATGATTATAAAAAATAACAACGCCGGATTAAGTCCGGCGTTATTGTGTATGTTCCTTTACGTTTGGGGTTGTTGCTGTGCTGTCATTTTATAATGTTTCTGCCAGAAAATTGAAAATGAAATAACAGTAAAATGCCGAATTAAGCTGAATATTGTTGGCAATACTATTTTGAAAACTTGGGAAGCCCAACTGTCTTAAGTATATGATTCGCTTTTTCAACTTTGTCTTTGAACAAACCTTTATCAAGATACTTATCCAAGCTCTTGTCAACCCTTATGATGGTTGGTTTCTTATTGGTATTTTTTGTCTGTTTCATATTGTAAAGTTACTTCTTTTTTCGTTTTACTAAAAAAGCTTCAAATTCAATCTGCTTTTGAAATGGTTGCCAATCTTTTTCACCAACGAGTCCAAATATTTCAAAGTCAACCTGTATTTCGTCAAGGTTATTGCTAATCCCCATCCTGTAAAGTCTTGTTCTTGCTTTTGTGCTGCCTGTTGCAAAAACCATAGCTTCAGGAAATTTGTCAGTGAAGGTATATAGTGTGGAAGCGACTGTTGCTAAAACTTTTTCACTATCGCCATTATTGGTAATAATTTCATCGTCTATCTTTCCTGTTACATCGTCCTTATCACCAAAACCTAAGTTATAGAAATTATGAAGATGGGTTTCACTATAAATAACCAGTTTGGAAATACTGCCTCTTATTCCTTCGCTTGTAAACTGGAAGACCATGGAAGATTCACCAACGATTACTGGATATTTGTCAATTTTCATATCGCCAAAGATAGCGGTATAAAAAATTGTTCTGTTGTTTTAAAAGTCCAGCTTGCGTAGCCTTTTACAACAGGATTATTCCAGCTACTTTTCAAGTTCTTTCAAGACGTTTTCAATTCTTTCCTCCATCTCCTCATAAGAAGTATAGCCTCTTGCCAGTAAATGAAATTTGGTCTCAGATAATTGCAGCAGCACGGCCGGAAATCCTGTAACCTGCAATTGCCTGCATAAAGCAAATTCATAAAAAGCATTTTCCTTGTACTCGTCGCTTTGCAGTTTTTCGTAAAATGGTTCCGGCTGTATGCTGTATTTTTCCAGCAGGTGCAGGTAGGCTTCATTGTCATCTAGGTCACGGCCTTCGTAGTTCAGGGCATACTGCAGATCAGAAGCAAATTCCAGTTGTCGTTCAGGATAATACTCTTTAAAAATACTAAGTGCTATTGCTGGCTTTTCTGAGTTCATCACCCAATCGCTCAGTTCAGGATGATCAATATGCAACAAAAAATTTTCGCCAAATTTTACACCGGTCATTTCCTCCACCCGTTGATATGCACCTTGTATATAGGGCGCAATTTTTTCAATGGGTGCCACAGCTTCCTCTACCATCATCCCTCCACTCAGTACCTCAATACCGATCTGCGTATTAAACCTGTCCATCACTTTTTTCATTACGGGGCTAAAGCCATAGCACCAGCCGCAGTAAGCATCATAACAATAAATCAATAAAGGTTGCATGCGTCAAAGTTAGTACAAGCGGAAAGGAAAGAAACATTGCAGTTACTGAAAATTGTTTTTACATTTAAGGGTACGTCCATCTTTCTCTATTAAAATTTTACCCATGCGTATTGCCACCTTTAACACCGAAAATTTATTCTCCAGGGCCAAAGTATTAAACTTTAGAAACAATGCCGATGGCGATAAAATATTAAAACAAATTGCAGACCTGCAGGCTGAATTAGAAAAGAAAGTATATGATAAAGTTGCCATTCTCAAATTATACAACGCACTAAAAGATTATATCGAAATACAGGAAAACCGTGGCAAATTATTTAAGCGAAAACTGTTTGCAATAAAAGGAGTGGAAGCCAGCGGCGTGGACGACTGGGATGGAAGCATTTGTTTTAAAAGAGAAAAATTTACAGAAACCACCAGGATCAATACAGCTAAAGTGCTGAAAGCAGTAGCAGCGGATGTGCAGTGTTTGGTAGAAGTGGAAAGCCGTGAAGTGCTGGGCAACTTCAATGGAGATATGCTGGTAGCAAAAAAATTCCCATACAATATTTTAGTAGATGGAAATGATCCAAGAGGTATTGATGTCGGGTTACTGTCAAGGTATCCCATTAAAAATATCCGCACACATATTTTTGATAAAGAGAAACCCACCAGCAGGAGTTTTTTGTTCAGCAGGGATTGCTTAGAAGTTGAACTGCAGGTTTCAAATAATCAATCACTGCACCTATTATGTAATCATTTTAAAAGTAAAGGTTTTAGCGGCTCACAAAAAGATGCTGATAAAAGACGTGGCTTGCAGGCTGATAAAGTAAAAGAAATTTTGAAAAATAATTACGACCTCACTAAAGACTGGGTGGTAGTGATAGGGGATTTTAATGATACACCAGATTCAAAACTCCTGCAGCAATTGCTGAACACAATCATGCAGTGAATCTCAAGACCAGTCAAATTATTTTAAAAAATCATTA
>JAYVLZ010000341.1:0-10995 GCA_043759175.1 Chitinophagaceae bacterium
GAACACATGGTTTGGATCAGCCCAAACATTCTGGCTGAAACGAATGGTGCCGTAGCTGATAAGAAAAGCTCCAAAAGTAAAAGCATCACTCATCAAAAAATACCACATCATCACTTTACCATAGCTTGCATTGAATGGGCTCCTTCCTCCACTCCACCATTTTGTTTGCTGTGCTGCTGCTGTAGACATTAATTATTCTTTATATTAGGTTATAAATCTTGAATTATCTTATCATAACTAAAAACAACAATAAATAGATCCATAAAAAATCAACAAAATGCCAATAGGTAGCCATTACTTCTATCGGCACCGAATTATAACTTCTCACTGATTTACTGAATGCCTTTACAAACATCACCATCAGCGCTATCAGTCCTCCAATTACATGTACCGCATGCAAACCAACGATTACATACAGAAAAGAAACCGATACATTCTTTTGCAATGTTAAGCCCCCTTTTGCTAATTGTAAAAAACCAATTACCTGCAACGCCACAAACAACAAACCTAAAAAAAAAGTAGCTGTTACCAGGCTCCTGTAGGAAGCCATCTCCCTGCTTTTAAATTTCCGCTGCGCCAACATAATGGTTACACTGCTTAAAATAATAACCACCGTACTGTACCAAAAAGCCCCTGGTAAATCAAATGACAACCAATTGGCCTGATCTTTTTTTACTATATAAGCACTTGTTACTCCTGCAAACATCATCGAAATACTTGCAATAGCAACCCAAAGTGTAAACTTATGCGGATGTATCTTTTTTCTTTGCTCCATTACCGCTGTACTCATATCCACTGCCCCCACTGGTTAGCGGGGTATTTTTTTATTCTATAATTCATATCACACATCATTTTAAAAACCTTCTTTTATTATCAATTTTTAATCTTAAATAATTTTCTCCTTTAGGAGATAGGGGCATGTATTCTGTCCATAAACAAAGCCAGTAACACAACCATCAGGTAAAAATAAGAACTGAACATTACCCACCTTGCACTCTTTTGGTCCATTTTTAAAAACAACAGGATGCTTACACCCACCATCCAAAGATTACAAATCAATAAGATCCACATACCCACCACACCAGCAATGCCCATATAATATGGTAAAAGACCGAACGGAATCATCAGGATACTGTAAATCACAGTTTGCAAAGCAGTGAACTTAGTAGGCCCTTTATCTCCGGGTAATAACTTGAAGCCGGCTTTTGTATAATCCGTATGTGCCAGCCAGGCTATTGCCCAAAAATGCGGAAACTGCCAAAAGAACTGAATACCAAATAATATCCATGCGCCTGCATCAAAACTTCCTGTGGCAGCTACCCAGCCAATCAAGCAAGGTAAAGCACCAGGTATCGCTCCAACCAACACTGCTACTGAATTAACTTTTTTGAGTGGGGTATAAATAAACCCATACAAAAACAAACTAAATAATCCAGTAAGTGCAGCCTGGTAATTGAACCAATACCAAAGGATAAAAACACCTAACGCACCAGCAACTATCGCAAAGCCAGTTGCTTCATTCGCACTCATTCTGCCGCTTGCCACCGGTCTTTTGGCTGTACGTTTCATCACAGCATCTGTATCTTTTTCCAATACCTGGTTAATAGCATTGGCAGATCCTGTAATCAACATACCCCCTATAAAAAGTAAAAGAACTGATATTACTTTTGATCTAACATAATAATCTTCATTAGGAGCAATTAAAAAACTCACCACAGTGCTGAAAACCACCATAAAACTCAAAGTGAATTTGATTAGCTGAAAGTAATCCTTCACTTTAGATGCCAATACAAACGAGGTTGAATCGGCTACTGTTTTCTTATCATCCACCATCCTTATCAAAAATCTTTATTTATTGTCTTTCATTAGCACATCAGCACATTATCAAATCAGCACATTGTTTAATGATGACTTTCATGTTCACCCACAGGTTCTGTCTGCGGTATAAATTCCCTTCCATCTTTTCCATAATCATATGCTCCACGATGAACTTCCGGAATTTCACCAGGCCAGTTACCATGCCCTGGGCGTATTGGCGTTGTCCATTCCAATGTATTGGCACCCCATGGATTCAGGGTGGTTAATTTTCTTCCTTTAAAAATGCTGTAGAAGAAGTTAAAAACAAATAACAATTGTGCTGCAAAAACGATCATTGAAATAAAGCTGATAAATTCATTTAATCCACCAAACATTTTGAATGATTCCCAGATAGAGAAATCATAATAACGACGGGGCATACCTGCCAATCCTTCGTAGTGCATTGGCCAGAAAATAAGGTAGGCGCCAATAATGGTTACCCAGAAATGAATATAAGCCATCGTGTTATTTAGATAACGGCCATACATTTTAGGGAACCAGTGATAAACACCTGCAAACATTCCAAAGAAAGATGCCACACCCATTACGATATGGAAGTGAGCCACCACAAAATAAGTATCATGAAGATGAATATCCAAAGCAGAGTTTCCAAGGAATATTCCTGTTAAACCACCACTGATAAATAAACTAACAAATCCAATTGCGAACAACATACCAGGAGAAAACCTGATATTGCCACGCCACAATGTAGTGAGCCAGTTGAATACTTTAATGGCAGAAGGTACCGCAATTAAAAGGGTTAACAATACAAAGAATGCGCCGAGGAATGGATTCAATCCCGTTACAAACATATGGTGTGCCCAAACAAGGAAAGCAAGGATAGCAATTGCAAACAAAGAACCTACCATTGCCATATAACCAAAGATGGGTTTGCGGCTGTTTACTGAAATAATTTCAGAAGACATACCCATGGCTGGTAATAAAATGATATATACTTCAGGATGACCGAGGAACCAGAATAAATGCTGAAACAGGATGGCACTTCCACCTTCATTTGGTAATATTTTACCATTGATTACAATATCGCTCAGGAAGAAACTTGTTCCCAAATTCCTGTCAAATAATAATAGGATGGCACCAGAAAGTAATACCGGGAAAGACAATACACCTAATACTGCTGTAAAGAATAATGCCCAAATTGTCAAAGGCATTCTTGTCATACTCATGCCCTTTGTCCGCATGTTAAGTATGGTAGTGATGTAATTTAAACCGCCCAACAAAGAACTAACAATAAACATGGCCATACTTACCAGCCACAAATCCATACCAATCTTTGAGCCACTTGATGCATCTCCCAAAGCACTTAACGGAGGATAGATTGTCCAGCCGCCACTTGCAGGGCCAGTTTGTACAAATAAAGAGGACATCATTATGATAGATGCCAGAAAGAAGAACCAATAGCTCATCATATTCAACATAGGTGATGCCATATCCCTTGCACCAATCTGTAATGGAATTAAAAAGTTAGCAAATGTTCCGCTCAAACCTGCAGTCAATACAAAAAATACCAAAATAGTTCCATGCATAGTAACCAGTGCGTAATAAAATTCAGGTTGCAATTTTCCACCTTTAGCCCAGTGACCCAGCAAATCTTCTAACCATGGAAAAGTTGATTCAGGATATCCTAATTGCAAACGGAACAAAACAGAGAAAAATCCTCCGATGATAGCCCATATCATACCTGTTATTAAAAACTGCCTGGCAATCATTTTATGATCCTGGCTAAAAACGTATTTGGTTATAAACGTTTCGTGGTGATGATGTTCATGATGGGCATCATGGGTTTCATGCGCTGTGTGAACATCTTCATGCTGAATATTTGCTGTGTTACTCATTTTTATTTGCCTGTTTATAAATAACCAATAATATTATTTTGCACTCATCACCGCTGCAATGGGCGATGCCTGTTTAGTTGCAGTATCTGCTGTGGCTGGCTTAGGTGCTCTTTCAGGATATATGGTATACATCTCAGGTTTTTGTCCTGCAAGCCATAGTTTATAATCTGCTTCGCTTTCTACAATAATTACACCTCTCATAGAAAAGTGCCCTTTACCGCACATCTGGTCACAACTGATTTCATATACAAAATTCTCATTGCCTGTTCTCTTTTTCATTTCTTCAGTCGTATACAAAGGTGTAAACCACATGGTGGTTGGTATTCCCGGAACAGCATCCATTTTCAAACGAAAATGAGATAAGCCCACATCATGAATTACATCCATTGCATTGATCACCAATTTTACCGGTTTACCAACCGGAATGTGCATGGTACCTGCAACGTGTACATCATCGTGACTGGCAGGATCATTAAAATCTACCCCCAATCCATTTGCTCCCTTAGTTAGCTTATAATCTTTATGACCTAAAATTTTATCCGGACCGGGATAGCGGAATTCCCATGCAAACTGGTGACCGGTAACTTCTACCACTACTGCATCTTTAGGCGCTTCTCCAGTCATCTTAAACCAGTATTTTAAACCAAATACTACCAATACAGTAAGGAAGATGGCCGGCACAGTTGTCCAGATCAATTCCAGTTTTGTATTATGTGGGAAGTAATAAGCTTTGCGGTCATCTCTTTCCTGGTATTTAAATGCAAACCAAAAAAGCAGCACCTGGGTAATGACAAATACTACACCGGTTACACCAATTGTAATATATAGCATCAGGTCAATTTTTTCACCAATTTCTGATGCAGCACCCTGGGGAAATAATGTTTTACCGTAATACAAATTATTACACCACCAGCAACCGATCAATCCAAGTATCAGGAAAGAAATCAGCAGGAATGCATTGATCTTATTATTCTGTTTACGGGCTTTCTCTTCCCCCTTTAATACGCTGACATATTCACTTGCCTTCGCAATCTGGAAGATGACTACGAAAATCATTACTACAATTGCTATCAACAAAATCTCGGTCATGGTGCAAAGTTATTTACTGTAGTTATTATTTTGAATACTTGTTTAAAAGATTCTCCTTATCAAAAAGTATCCAGAACAAATAATGTTTAGTTTGTTTGTGGTTAATAATACTTCTCTTAAGTGTGATGAATCATACTTTCTTTCAGGAAAGGATGATTTTGTGGTGTTAATGGATGTTTAGTAAAATAATCACCCACCCTCCACATAATAATTCCGATGAATAAAGCTGCCACACCAAATTCAAACGGCATCAGTTCTGCCTTCTCTTTTAAAGTGCCTGGCATTACCATTTGCCAAAAATCTATCCAGTGGCCAAAAATGATCAATATGGCCATAAAAGTTAACAACGTATAATTCCTCTTAGAGCTCTTTTTCATAAGGATAAGCAAAGGACAAACGAAGTTCAATACCAGGTTCAGGAAGAATATACCCCTAAACGGTCCCTGAACCCTGATCTTAAAGTAACCTGTTTCTTCAGGTATATTTGCATACCATATCAACATGTATTGTGAGAACCACAGGTATGCCCAGAATACCGAGAATGCAAACATGAACTTACCAACGTCATGCACATGCTCATCCGTAACATACTCTAATTGCCCCCTGTTTTTCAAAAACACAATAAACAATGCTATCAAAGACATACCGGCAACAAATGTACTGGCAAAAGTATACCAGCTGTACATGGTGCTGTACCAATGTGCATCAATGCTCATTAACCATAACCACGGAATAGTAGATCCTACTGTCAAACCAAAAATTACAATAAAGAAAGAAGCATATAAAATATTCTTCTTTACCCACTTGTCGCCTGTTTCATAATCCATGTGACCGGCATTATCACTTTCCAGGCTGAGCTGACGCATTTTTTTTCCTAGGAACCACCACAAAAAGATAGTAACAGCACTGAAAACAGAAAAGAAAACAGGGTTCAAAAATCCTTTCTTCCCATTTAAAATTTTGTCTTTCAAAACTGCTTCGTGGTCTGTCCAATGGTAAATGTCGTGCCTTCCACCCCAAACAATAATCATTAATATCACAAAGCAAATAATACCCAAAACCGGAACAACACTTGAGATAGCTTCGGGTACACGCCTCATAGCCACCTGCCACCCACCCATCGCCAATGTGGTAACACCAATAAAAAACATACTGGCATTTACAACCAATAACCAAAAGGTACAGTTCTGAAGCAGTACCACCCAAAATCTTGTACTGTTGGCATTTTCACCATGTTCTGAATGAGCAAAAGGATGGAAAGCTACCAGGCCGTAAAGCAGTGCAATAACACCAACAGCGATAAGCCCCATTGTCCACTTTTTATAACTGCCTGGTAATTCAAATGAATTGTTCATCTAATCGATATTTTGAGTGTGTGCTTTTATATTCCTTTTTTTATTGATGCGCTGTCTGGCTGGGCCGCAGCTGCTGTTGTTGCAGCTGCAGGAGTTGTTTCTGGTTTTGGTTGCAATAAACGTATATACTGAACCATCTGCCAGCGTTGCTTCCTGTCTAACTGCGATGCATAACTTCCCATATTATTTTTGCCATAATTGATGGAATGATACATAGTACCATCAGCCATTTTTACATATACATCCAATGAAAGATTTGCAACAGCGCCTATTTTACCAGAAGTGGATAAAGGACCCGTTGCCTTACCGTCAGCACCATGACAGATGGCACAGTTGATATTAAACAATCTTGCAGTTTCTGCGCTATCCTTACTTGTTAATGGAGGTAGTGGGTTTTTAATTTCTGCACTCATAGCATATCCTGCTGAATCATTTGGAAGCGTATAAGGGAAAAGTTCTCCTATTTTTATAGTTCCATCAACAGGTTTCCTGTTATAATAAATTTCATTTCCCCTTTTGCCTGCATCAGTGGTAAAAACAGTTGAGTCCAGCAAGGCGTAAGATTCTATGGCACGGCTGTAAGTCATGTCGGGCATGTATATTTTACCTGGCACTTTATTACCGTTATTGCAACTGCTGAAACCAACTATCAGCATAGTTGCCATTAAACCCAGTGTTAAAAATGTAAATCGTTTCATACCACAACCCCAAAGAGGCTTTTAGTGTTTTAATTTTTAAAGATCATTTTTATCCCGTCTTGCAGATTCCTTCAGTAAACCGGGCTTAATATCCCGTTTCTGCTTCCCTGTATAATTTTTGTTCCCTGTCGTATCTTCCAAGCCACCAGCCTGTTTCAGCCCTTTGCACATTTACTTCTTTGGCTCCGGCGTTTTGTAAAAATGCCTGAACCTCTGCATCGTTTGTTTTGTCTGTGCATTCAATAGCCATTACAAATAAATCATCTGTGGCCCTTGGATGAAAATGATGCTTTTTAATAAAAGGCGACAACTGGCATAAGTAACAAAATGTAAGCACCATCCCAACTGCAGCAAATAATACGGTCAACTCAAATGTGATGGGTATCCATGCTGGCAACGCAAAATTTGGTTTACCACCAATATTCAAAGGCCAGTCTTTGGTAAAAACCCAAGTCATACAGGTTAATGCTGTGGTGGTGCCGGCGATGCCATAGATAAAACCAGCAGTGTGCAGACTGGTTTCCCTTAACCCCATCGCATGATCAAGACCATGTATAGGAAAAGGTGTGTACACATCGTGTATTTTGTAACCAGCCCGGCGAACTTTTTTCACCGCCGGAAATAATACCGCTTCGTCATCAAAACAACCAACCACAAATTTTTTAATTCCTCCAGCCATATTTTTTAGCTTTGAGCCGATAGCTTCAAGCTATGAGCTTTATTATAATTTAAAGTCTATTCAAATATTTGAACTCCCAGTTCCTCCGTTAGCCAACGGAGGCGGAGGGGTTTAATGTGCATGCTCCACTTCTTCAATATAAAACTTCTCTGCATTTGCCTTTTCAATATCCGTCATCTTGCGTTTGTATCCTTCGCCTGATGTTTTTAGAATTGCTTTGATCTCAGCAACAGCAATTACAGGGAAGTATTTTGCAAACAGAAAGAAGCAGGTAAAGAACAATCCAAAAGTACCTAAGTAAAATCCAATCTCATAAACAGAAGGGGTGTAGTATGTGCTCCAGGATGATGGCAGGTAATCCCTGTAAGTGGAAGTAACGATGATCACAAAACGTTCGTACCACATACCAATGTTTACGATGATACTCATGAAGAAAGTAAATCCAATATTTCTTCTTAATTTTTTAAACCAGAACATTTGTGGTGATACTACGTTACAGAACATCATTAACCAATAGCTCCATCCGTAAGGGCTGAAAATGTTTGCCCTGTTTTCCTTAAAGGCGTACCACTCATAAGGGTTTTGGCCATACCAGGCAATAAATAACTCTGTGATGTAAGCAATACCCACAATAGAACCCGTCAATACAATCACTTTGTTCATTGCCTCAATGTGGCCTATGGTAATATAATCTTCTAATGCAAATACTTTTCTTAGTACAATCATCAGTGACTGTACCATTGCAAATCCGCTAAAGATAGCACCGGCCACAAAGTAAGGAGGGAAGATAGTAGTATGCCATCCCGGAACTACGGAAGTGGCAAAGTCAAAAGATACAATAGTGTGAACTGATAATACCAGCGGTGTGGCAAGCCCTGCTAATACCAAGGATAATGATTCGTGCCGTTGCCAATGTTTAGTACTGCCTGTCCATCCAAAAGCGGCAACCCCATAAAGCAATTTTCGGAGTTTTGTTTTAGCCCTATCTCTAACTGTAGCCAAATCGGGCAATAAACCAGAATACCAGAATAACAATGATACCGTAAAATAAGTTGATATTGCAAACACATCCCATAAAAGAGGTGAGTTAAAATTAACCCATACAGGGCCTCTCGTATTTGGGTATGGCATGATAAAGAAAGCCAGCCAAACCCGACCCATATGCCATACCGGGAACTGCCCTGCACACATTACCGCAAAAATTGTCATTGCTTCAGCGGCCCGGTTCACACCCGTTCTCCAACCCTGGCGGAACAATAATAAGATCGCAGAGATCAGCGTACCGGCATGACCAATACCTACCCACCAAACGAAGTTGGTAATATCCCAACCCCATCCAATAGTTTTATTCAGGTTCCACTGGCCAATACCATAGGTAACCTCCCGGTAAATACTATAGACACCAAAAAGCAACAGCGCCACGCTGATGTAAAAACCAATATACCACAAACGGGTTGGCTTCATCTCAATGGGGCGTAAAATGTCTTCCGTTACCTGGTGGTAATCTTTATTACCATCAACCAACGGTTCCCTGATTTGCGATTCGTACTTTAATAATGACATATGTTTCTAAGCTTTGAGCTTTCAGCTGTGAGCTGTGAGCTTTTTTTATTATTATTTTGTACCCGGCTTTCCTGCTACAATTTAGCTTCATTGGCGTCGCACTCTTTTACATCTTAGCTTTATTCAACCACAAACTTGTACCTGCTTGCCAATAATTAGCTTCGATAACTACGCATGTTCCTTTTCTTCTTTCTTCACAGATTCTTTTGTTCCTTCTTCAACAGGCTCTTCCTTTTCGTTCGTTACATGCCTGTCTGTATTTTTTACTTTGGCAAGGTAGCTAACGTTAGGCAGTACGTGCAGTTGCTCCAGTACATAGAAGTTCCTGTGCTTTTGATCTACATGTCTGATCTTATAAACATCACTTTCTTTATCGTTGACATTGCCAAAGCTGATGGCATGTGTAGGACAAGCCTGCATACAAGCTGTTTTTACATTTCTAACCAGGGTTGGGTCTTCTGCTTTTTTAGCTATCAGTTTATTTTCCTGTAAACGCTGTACACAGAAAGAACATTTTTCAATTACACCTCTTGAACGTACTGTTACATCCGGATTCAATACCATCCTTGTAAGGTCATCATTCATTTGAGTGGTTACATCATCCAGGTCAATACCCAATAAAGGATTTTGATTATCCGGGAAACTGTCTGCTCCATTATAATCTAACCAGTTAAAACGACGTACTTTAAAAGGACAATTATTAGCGCAATATCTTGTACCGATACAACGGTTATAAGTCATTTGATTCAAGCCCTCTGTGCTATGGTTTGTAGCGGCCACCGGGCAAACGTTTTCACAAGGAGCGTTATCACAATGCTGACACAGCATTGGCTGAAATACAACATCAGGGTTGGTAACATCGCCAGTGAAATAGCGGTCAATACGCAGCCAGTGCATTTCATGAGCCCTCATCACCTGCGTTTTACCCACTACTGATACATTATTTTCAGCAGTACAAGCTACCACGCAAGCGCTGCAACCAGTACAGGTATTCAAATCAATACTCATTCCCCACTTAATACCCGGCTTTTCAAAATTTGGATATATGGTGGCATCTTTTACATAATCTTCGCCCCTGCTGAACTTAGTTAAGTTTTCCCTTTCCTCATTTGGTTCTTTTAAAACGGCTTCAGGGTTGGCAATAAATTTTGAAAGCGATGTTTCATAAAGTATTGGCCTGCTTTCTGAAGAGCCATGCACCTGTGTTTGTGCTACTGCATAAGTGTTTTCAGTTTTAGTAATATCGGCAGCAGCAGAATACCGGAAACCGGTTCCGTCAAATCCTACCAATGGATACACATTTACACCAGCACCTTTGGCTGACAAACCAATATATTCTGAAGTTTTTTCTTTATCAGCGCTTTGTCTTCCGTAGCCCACAGCAACAGCCACTACATTTGGATGAATACCCGGGATGATCAATACAGGCAATTCTACTTCTTTTCCGTTAGCCTTTATTTTAATAGTAGGCTTTGCAGGTTCTACTTCATATTTATCGCCCTGACGCTGGTTTCCAACAGTATCAATTCCAAGTACTGCTTTTGCTAAAGCAGGGCTTACCATTGCATAATTGTCCCACGCCACTTTTGATACAGGATCAGGTAATTCCTGTAACCATGGGTTGTTAGCCTGGTTACCATTACCAATAGATACTTTTTGATAAATCACCAGCTCATAATTACCGCCTTTGGCAGCGGTAACTTTTGATGCAGCTTCACCCAATTTTGCATTACTGAATGCAGCACTTCCTGCAGCCATTGCAGCAGGTTCTAAAATACCATTTTGTAAAGCTGTATTGTAAGCATCTGGCGTGCCGCCTAATTTGGCAGTCCAGTAAGATTTAAAATAAGTTTCGTAATCATTGGCATTGCCTGACCATTTTAACAAGGAAGTCTGGA
>JAYVLZ010000342.1:0-5518 GCA_043759175.1 Chitinophagaceae bacterium
TTCACGGGAATTTGCCCTTGCCTTGGAAAGAACAATCACAATAAGTCCAAAAACAATCAATGCAGCAGCTATTACCTGCGCCTGCGAAGGATGAAAACCAAATATGGTATAGGTATTATTAACACGAATTCTTTCTATCAGAAATCTTTCAGCCCCATTTAGAATGAAATAAAGCCCGGTCATTATTCCGGCAGTTTTTATGCTCCTTCGTAATAGCCATAAACCAAGGAAGAGTAAGCTGCAAATTACTGTTTCGTAAAAAGGTGTTGGAAAAACTGGTACCGGTAATGCCCTGTTGTGTTCATCAGTAATTGAAGGTATTTTTATTCCATCTTTATTTACATTTTGTAAATAAGGATAGGCAAACATCCAGGTTGGTAAATAAGATGGTGCTTTTACCGACTTGTGAGGAATTTTATCCAGGCTTTCGCTTTTTCTATCTGTTACTGTAGTTAAACCGGGTGCTCCCGGATCAAGTACTTCTCCATTTAAAAAATAGGTTCTGTATTTTTCCAACTGCAATTGAAATTCTGCAGGTGAAGCTTCTACCGCTTTACCATTAGAATCAGTAATATAAGCGCTGTTGTAAATGCCCCAGTCGCCATCACCAGATACCTGGCACCCAATGCGGCCAACCGCATAAGCAATCATCATTGCAATACAAATAGCATCTACCAGGTGAACTATTTTGATATTCTTTTTTTTAGCATACACAACAATTGCGATACCTGCTAAAATTAATCCGCCATAAAAAGTGAGGCCGCCTGCCGAAAAAATCCTGTCTATTGGGTGTGCAATAAAATCATCCCAATTTTCCAGATTGTCAAAAAGCTTTGCTCCAATTATTCCAAATATCAATGAGATGATCACTATATCGCCTACCCGATCATGTGGCCAGATACGTATACTTCTTTGCTCTGGTACTTTTAACTTTTGTTTGTCCTTTTCTCTCCACTTTAAAAATACCAATATCAGGCCCACTAAAATTCCTCCCAACAAATTACCTTCGGAAGAAAAAATATAAGCCTGCGGACTTACCTCATCCGGCTTATTAAAAAAGAGACCAATTAATTTATAGGCAAACAAAAAACCAGTTAAAAAATTAATGATCAATTCAATGATCGATGCAGGTTTTCCGACAGTAATAAATTCTTCTCTTGGAAACAACAAACCTTGTTTTTCCTTCCGTTTTAATTCACTGGTTATAACAATAGCCGCTACTACAAAACCCATCGCCACCATTAAACCAAAAGTGTTTAAAAAGCTAAGTGCTTTCCATTCCACACCAAACCAGTCCTTAAAAACATAATATAAATTGGGATACATAACTGCCTGAAAATTTAAGTGCTGCAATATATTCATTCTGCACCAATTATCTCCCTCCCATCAACGAATCATTATTGATAACAGTGCTTAATCTCATTTTGCCAAAAACAAAAAAAATCCCGTAACAAAAATGTTACAGGATGTATTTTACTAACCCATTAACCTAAAAAATTCTAATTGCAATATTGCTTAAACGCACCAATCAGGTTTTGAGCAATCACTTGTGCACTGCGGCCTTCTATATTATGTCTTTCAATAAAATGAACCAACTGCCCATCTTTAAATAAAGCAATAGAAGGTGAAGATGGAGGATAAGGCAATAAATGTTCCCTGATCTTTTTAACAGCTTCCACATCAAAACCTGCAAAACTGGTAGTTAAATGATCAGGCTTTTTTTCACTGTTTTGAACGGCCATTAATACGGCAGGTCTTGCGGTACCGGCACTACAGCCACACACGGAATTAATCACCACCAAAGTGGTGCCCTCATCTGTTATATTCTTCTCAACATCAGATGCAGTTAACATTTCGGAGAAACCGTTTTCTGTTAACTCTTCTTTCATTGGCATTACTATCTCTGCTGGATACATGTTTTTTAATTTTTGTTTGGAAAGCAAAATTACAAACTAACCAACAATAAAGCATTCAAGTTTTTCAATGTGTTGAAAAAAATGGTAATACGCCTACAATTGTGACATAAAGTCATTGTAAAATAAACAAAAGAGACATTCCGACGCAAAAAATTAATGAAAATGACAATTGAACCAGGGAATTTGGATTGGAATAGCTTTTGAAACATCTTACCCAAAATAATAAATTTCACAAAAACTAAAAATTTATAGCAATGACACTAGTAAAAGTAAACAACCCAATGACTAAAAGTTTTGATGGCTTAGTAAATGATTTCTTAAATGATTTTCCGGCAACTTTTGGAAAAACGATGAGGGAAGATGTATTTGGATTTCCACCTGTAAACATCCGTGAAAATGCTGATGCATATCAACTTGATATAGCTGCTCCCGGTTTAGAAAAATCTGATTTCAACCTGAACCTGGATAAGAATATTCTTACCGTGAGCACTGAAAAGAAAGAAGAAAACAAAGAAGAAAATCCAAAGTTTATCAGGAAAGAATTTAGTTATAAAGCTTTCAAACGCAGCTTTACAGTAGATGAAAAAATTGATGCCACTAATATTTCAGCTAAATATGAAAATGGCATTTTAAAAGTAGCGCTTCCTAAAAAAGAAGAAGTGAAAGTTGCTGCAAAAGAAATTACAGTTTCATAATGATAAACTGTATTGAGGTTTACAGTTGGTTTTGATAATGCTGTCCTGTTTCTACAGGACAGTTTTTATTTGAGGCTTTTAAATTTTATCAAATAAAAAATCCCACCCGTTAACTAACAAATGGGATCAAAAAAATATTTTAATAAATTATGCTACTGCTTTATTTACTAATGCTGCAGCCTCACTTAACAAAATAGCACTCTGCACTTTCAGGCCACTATCATCTATTAGTTGTTTTGCCACATCTGCATTTGTTCCCTGCAGGCGAACAATAATTGGTATTTCAATATTACCGATAGACTGGTAAGCATCAATAACGCCCTGGGCTACCCTGTCGCAACGAACAATACCTCCAAAAATATTGATGAGGATAGCTTTTACTTTTGGATCTTTTAAAATGATCCTGAACCCAGCTTCCACCGTTTGTGCATTGGCGGTACCACCTACATCTAAAAAGTTGGCTGGCTCTCCACCACTCAATTTTATCATATCCATTGTAGCCATTGCAAGACCGGCGCCATTTACCATGCAACCCACATTTCCATCCAGTTTCACAAAGTTTAGATTGTATTTACCTGCTTCCACTTCTGTAGGATCTTCCTCCGATAAATCTCTCAGGGATGCAATATCCGGGTGACGCATAATGGCATTGTCATCAACATTCATTTTGCAATCCACTGCAATGATTTTATCATCACTGGTTTTGAACAATGGATTAATCTCAAGCATTCCACAATCTAATCCCACATAAGCGCTGTATAAATTAGTTACAAACTTTACGCAATTTTTAAAAGCACTTCCACTCAAACCAAGGTTGAAAGCGATTTTCCTTGCCTGGAAAGCTTCCAGTCCGCCGCCAGGAAAAACCCACTCTTTAAATATTTTTTCCGGGGTATTGTGCGCCACATCTTCAATATTCATTCCCCCTTCAGTGCTGTACATAATCACATTTTGTCCTTTAGTTCTGTCGAGCAAAATAGATAAATAAAATTCTTTCACCGGGCTTAATCCTTCATAATAAACATCCTGTGCTACCAGTACTTTATTTACCAGTTTACCAGCCGGGCCAGTTTGTATAGTAACCAACGTACCACCAATAATATTTTGTGCAATGCGTTTGATATCCTCAGCATTTTTACCTACAGCAACACCACGCTGGTCTTTACCTGTTATTGTTCCTTTACCCCTGCCACCGGCATGTATCTGCGCTTTTACCACCGCAAACTTACTTCCATATTCACTGTGTATTTGCCTGTATGCTTCTTCTGCTTCGGTAGCTGTGTTGCAGGCAATGCCTTCCTGCACCGGAACATTGTATTTCTTTAAAAGTCCTTTAGCCTGGTATTCGTGGAGATTCATGTGTAAAAAATTTTGACGAAGATAATAAACTGTTGTTATGTTTCATTCTTTGATCATAAATGATCATCGTAACCAGCAAGCCTGATAATAGCATTAAAATATTTCTAACAATTTCTTGGCATACCTTTGCCAGCAAAATTTTAATAACAGGCAAAATAAATTTTAAACAAAAGGCTGTTAATTTTTAGCACCCCGGCAGCTAAAAATGATAAAGTTTACTCCTTTTAAAATAGGATAGTTTTTAAAAGTACCCAGTGCTAACAGGTAATAAAATGCATAAATATCTTTTACTTTTTTTATTGATATTGCTTTTCGAAAAGTCTTTTGCTCAACGACCAGGCGGCCAGATTAATATGAGTAGTGGAAGATCAGGCAACACGTCAACAGATTCCATTCATTTTGAACACAGGGACGATGCCAAAGATTCTGTAAACATCAGTTTCAAATATCTTGATTCCATCAGGCCGATCCGGTTCGACAGCAGTATCAATGACTTTTATAAATATTTTATCGTTCCTGCTTATCAGCAATATTTAGGAAATGATGGAGCAGCAGGATATCCGCTTATATTTTCTCCTTACGCCAAAGCTGGCTGGGATGCTGGCTTTCATGCTTACGATGCATATAAATATACACTGGAAAATTCCCGCTTTTTTAAAACCACCCGTCCATTTACCCAATTGATTTATCAGGGATTTCCTGCTAAAGAACAGGTAATAAAAATACTGCACACACAAAACCCAAAGCCCAACCTGAATTTTGGTATGGAGTTTAAACTCATCAACTCTCCCGGCTTTTTAGCTTATCAAAATACCAATCATAGTAATCTTCGCCTTTTTAGTAATTATCAGGGTAAAAGAAAAAGATATGGAGCTTCTTTTCTTTTAATAAGCAACAAAATAAGGGGGGCTGAAAATGGGGGTATTCAAAGTGATACATTTCTTACCAGTAAAAACTTTACGAGGCGTTTCACCATACCTGTTAATTTAGGTGGTGATAAATATGAAGACCCAAGCGTATTTAATCCTTCGTTTAACACAGGTACCACTCAAAAAGATTTTACATTCTTTTACCGCCATTATTATGATATTGGAAAAAAGGATTCGGTAGAAATAAACGACTCTACTACTGAGTACCTGTTTTATCCTAAACTGCGTTTTCAACATACGTTTACTTACAGCACTTATAATTATGAATTTAAGGATTTGTCACCTGACTCTGCAGTTTACCAAAATTGGTATGATACCACACTAAACCCAATAGATACGCTGCTTGTAAACGATAAATGGAAGATCATCAGTAATGATTTTTCTTTATTGCAATTTCCAGATACAAAAAATTCTGGCCAATACCTGATGGCTGGCGCCAGGCTGGAAAACATTAAAGGAACTTTTACTTTGGGAAGCAAAAACTTTTACAACATTGTTTTACATGGTGAATACCGCAATAAAACAAGAAACAAATTGTGGGATATTATAGCAAAGGGTGAATTCTATTTGAATGGGTTAAATAGTGGAGATTACAATGCTTATGCATCATTATCCAGAT
>JAYVLZ010000343.1:0-10177 GCA_043759175.1 Chitinophagaceae bacterium
CAAAAAAATGGGCTTTGCCGGTTACTTTTTAATTGTAAGTGATTTTATAAAAGCAGGCCGGGATATGGGTGTTTTTATTGGCCCGGGCCGTGGCTCTGCTGCCGGTAGTGCGGTGGCATATTGTATCGGTATCACTAATATTGATCCCATCAAATATAATTTACTGTTTGAAAGATTTTTAAATCCGGAACGTAAATCCATGCCGGATATTGATACTGACTTTGATGATGAAGGCCGCCAAAAAGTATTGAACTATGTGGTACAGAAATACGGCAAAAACCAGGTGGCACAAATTATTACTTACGGTACCATGGCTGCAAAATCAAGCATAGCAGATGTGGCCAGAGTAATGGATTTGCCGATTGCTGAAAGCAGGGCCATTTCTAAATTAGTACCGGAACGTCCGGGTATTAATTTAAAGAGGTTACTGCATGCCCCGTTCACAATAAAAGAAGCAAAAGCCGACGAAAAATCTTTAGAAGAAAAAGAACAGTTGCAGGGAGAAGATATTGAAAATGTAAAAAAACTAAGGCAGTTGTATGCAGGTACAGATCTGCACAGCAAAATATTACATGAGGCAGAAGTGCTGGAAGGCTCTGTAAGAAATACCGGCATTCATGCATCGGCTATCATCATTGCACCAAAAGATTTAACAGACTTATTACCCGTTGCCACTTCTAAAGAATCGGAGCTTTGGTTAACACAAATTGAAGGCGGTTCTATTGAAGAAGCCGGTGTTATTAAGATGGACTTCCTGGGCTTGAAAACATTGAGCATTTTAAAAACTGCTCTCCTTTTGATAAAACAAAATCACGGCATCAGCATCGAAATAGATAACATACCGCTGGATGATGAAAAAGCTTACCGGCTTTACCAGCAGGGAGATACCAACGGAACATTCCAGTTTGAAAGTCCCGGTATGCAAAAACATTTACGGGAATTGAAGCCTGATAAATTTGATGATCTCATCGCCATGAACGCCCTGTACCGTCCCGGACCAATGGCGTACATACCAGAATATATCGACCGTAAACATGGCAAGAAGCAGGTGGAATATGATTTGCCGGATATGGAGGAATATCTTAAAGAAACTTATGGTATCACGGTGTACCAGGAACAGGTAATGTTGCTATCGCAAAAGTTAGCAGGGTTTAGTAAAGGAGATGCGGATGTATTGCGTAAGGCGATGGGTAAAAAACAAATTTCCGTACTGAATAAAATGAAAGTACAGTTTGTAGATGGCGCTACCGGTAAGGGACACCCCAAAGATAAACTGGAGAAAATATGGACCGACTGGGAAGCATTTGCTCAATATGCATTTAATAAATCCCACTCCACCTGCTATGCATTTGTAGCATATCAAACCGCTTATTTAAAAGCACATTATCCAAGTGAATACATGGCTGCGGTATTGAACCATGCAGGCAGTATTGAAAAGATCACTTTCTTTATGGAAGAGTGTAAGAAAATGGGATTAAAAGTGTTGGGCCCTGATATAAATGAATCACAAAACGGCTTTGCAGTAAATCAAAAAGGCGAAATACGTTTTGGCTTTAGTGGGCTGAAAGGTGTGGGTGAAAATGCCATTGAAAATATTATTGAAGAAAGAACAAAGCATGGCCCCTTCAGCTCTATTTTTGATCTCGCCAAAAGAGTGGTGCAACGTTCAGTAAACAGGAAATCTTTAGAGAGTTTGATTTATGCTGGTGCTTTTGATTGCTTTAGAGAATTTACCAGGCCGCAGTATTTCTACCAAGCTCCCGGCGATGTGCAGGCATTAGATAAGATCATCAAATTTGGTAACGTTTACCAGGCGCAAACCACCAACTCCATGAACACCTTGTTTGGTGATATGCAAATGCCCGACATTCAGCCACCCAAATTATTGCCTTGTGAACCCTGGCCATTAGTGGTACAGTTAGATTATGAAAAAGAGGTCACCGGCATGTACATGAGCGGACATCCGCTGGATAATTTTAAATTTGAAATGCAGCATTATAATATAACTCCACTTGCAGAGTACAATGATTTTAAAGCTGCGGTTAATACTTATCCTAATCCTGCCAGGCAATTTCGGGTGGCCGGCCTGGTGGTGGATGCTCAGCACCGCCTTACTAAAACAGGTAAAAATTTTGGTATCCTCACCATTGAAGATTACAGTGGTAAAAGTGAATTCATGCTGTGGAGTGAGGATTATGTGAAGTACACTAATTATCTTGAAAAAGGGCTGATCGTTCTGGTGGAAGGTGGTTTCAAACAGCGGTACAATACTGATCAATATGAATTCCGCTTATCCAAAATTCATTTATTGGAAACAGTAAAAACCACGCTAACCAAACAAGTGGTGCTGGATGTGCAGCCACAATTTATCAGCGAGGATTTTGTAAATTTTATTGATGCTAACCTGAAATCGAACCCCGGCAAAACAACACTGAAGCTGAATATTACAGATACAAGAAATAATTACAAAGTTGGCATGTACAGCCTGGGGGGCGGATTTACTATGAATGATGAGATGGCGGTTTTCCTGGCGGGCAATAAAGATGTAGAAGTGAGTGTGGTGACCGGTTAGCGCATTTTGAAAACTTTAACAAAGCATCCAACAGACGGTCAATATGGCTTTTACGGTGACAAATTAAGTTGAGCACAAGATGTGAATATGTCAAAGCAACATATTCAAAAGTTTGGATGTAAGTTTGCATTTCTTATAAAAACAAAAAACTAAAAATATTATGGCACACGAATTCACAGATGCAAACTTTAAAACCAATGTTTTAGATTCAGATAAATTATCAGTAATAGATTTTTGGGCAGAATGGTGCGGTCCTTGCCGTGCAATTGGTCCTGTAATTGAAGAACTTTCAAAAGAGTATGATGGTAAAGTAAATGTGGGTAAAGTAAATGTGGATCATAATCCACAGATCTCTATGAACTATGGTATTACCAGCATCCCTGCCATCCTTTTTGTAAAAGGCGGACAAGTGGTTGACAAATTAGTAGGCGCCCAGCCAAAATCAAATTTTGTAAAAAAGATAGAACAGCATAAATAAACTTAACAGCTTTGTAAGCTGTCTCAACTATTTAAAAAAATCTCCGGTTACAAGCCGGAGATTTTTTTATTGATGAATCAAAAACCGTTTCATAGTTTTTGAGATGATCGTTTTCTTTATCAAATAAAATTTTCTCATCTTTTCTTGTAAAAAATGTATATATTTTAAAAGAGGACTGTGCTTTATAATATGAAAATTCAAATAATCTTAGTTCATTTTTTCTGCTATACTAATTTATCAAGATAATGATTATTGCGACATCTAAAATCGCAAGAGTGCAATAATGCAACTGCTGCAGCAAACAAAAAGGTTTTTATGCCGAAATTTTATTATGCCACAATAAAAAGACTAATTATTTATTTCAATTTTATCACCCTCATATTATCCAGCATTGCCTGGTTAATATCGCCGTTCATATTATCATTATGATTTTCCAGGCTAAGCGTTACCGTATGGTCCCCTTTATTCAGCTGAACTTGCACCGAATTACTGTATCCCCAATTACTCCATTCATTTTTCCCCCTTTGAGGAAAAACGCTGGTGCCTGCAACTTTACCATCAAGAGATAAGGTGCGTATGGCACATTTATTTTCTGTATTCGTTGGGCCGTTGCCGTTGGCATATTTAAAATCGATGGCGTACAGTCCCGGTTCTGCAACTTTGATAATCAAGGTTATTATTTTATTGATGGAAGTATTGATTTCTGTAAAACCTGTTCCAGTAAAACCCTGGTAGTTCAGATCAGATTTTGGATTGTTGTTTTCAATTTCATAAATAGTTATTACTTTTCCATCGGCCACTGCAACAGGCTCACTTGCGAAAGACTGTACTCCATTTTTATCCACCGCTATCAACTGGTATTCGGCATACCCGGGGACAGGTACGGCAAAACTATTGTCTGCAACAGCAGAAAGTTTTTTACCGTTTTTTATTACAATACAGGATGCTGCCTCTTCAACTTTATCCCAGGTAAGTTTGCCATCACTAAAGTGTACAAACGGTGTTGCTGCTGTGGTATAGTTGACAGTTTTATTGATTTTTTGAGGAGCAGGTGCAGTACTGCTCAAGGTAATTTTTATTGTATGCTTACCAGTGAATGAGGCTGGGAATTCTGCTACACTTTGCACTTTACCATCCAGGGCAAATGCAGATATCTTATTTCCATATCCTTCCAATTCAATGTTCAGCACTGCATCCCGATATTTGAAATTGGTAAGCGCATGACTGCCTTTAAATCCCTCCGGAACAAACGGATGAAACAGTAACCTGTCTGACCTAAATTCTATTCCAAAAAATATTTTATGAACCAATGCCAAATTACCCGATAAACTCCACAGCATATTACTGCTGTTGATGACGGTGCCTGCAAAATCACCATTGTCTGCCACATAGTTTTCTTTATTGGTTAAGAACAATGCTGCAGGCCTGTAAATATCATTGATTGATTCAAACACTGAACTTTCATTGGCAACTTTTGCAGCGGCCATTGCCCAATAGGTTTGTACAAAAGGCCATACAGCGTTATTGTGATAAGGGGGCAGACCAGGTATTTGCGGATAGATACAGGTAATCCCAAAATCAGTTACCGGAACGGACGCAATGATTTGTTTTGCTCTTGCGGCATCTGCAATGCCAAACAAAATACACAATGCTTCCCCCAATGCTTCTGAACGTGGTGACAGCATTTTAAAATTTCTTCCATACAAAAATTGTGCATAGTAACCTTTATCCGGCATCCACAAATATTTGTTGATACCATCTTTTATTTTCAGTGCAATATCTGCATGCTTAACCGCTACACTTCTTAAGTTTAAAATAGATGCCATTTCACTCAACACCACATTAGCCTGGTAATGAACCGCATTTGTTCCAAGGCATTCGCTTTCAAAAATATCTGCAGGCTGCATCCATTTGGGATAGGTTTGATCTCTCCAGTCAAGAAATGATGATTCGCCCTTTACCAAACGGGTAACAGGATCATAAGCATTTTGAAGATCATCATCAATGGAATTTTTTATGATCTCAAAAGCCAGTGTCAGCCAGTCTTTATCGCCAGTTGCTTTATACACTTCCCATGCTGCAGTTGCCCATATCATCCGGTCGGTTGAACATGGATAGGCGCCGCCGGTACCTGTATCCTGTATAATTCTTTTTTTCTTATTAACTTTTCTCAGCAAACTGTTCATCGCCACTTTTGGCTGCAGGTAAGCCATCGATAAAATAATAGAGTAACTGATATCTCTTGTCCAAACCCCCGACCATTCCTTTCCTGTTCTGAAAGTGCTGTCAGGCTCCACCGCTTTAATCATTTCTTCAAGGCTCATATTGTATAACGCAGCGCTGATTAAATAAGGCGTTTTATATTGCGGAAAAGCGGCAGCATCTTTTACCTGTCTCCACTCTGTGGCGGTTTGTTTTTGATCCTGCTTTGCATTGAGAAATAAAGTTGTTTCATAGATACCGTCATTATCGTCATCCTTTAACTGCAACGGCTTATTGTTTACCAGGTTGTCAAAATCCCAGGTCATCGGTAAGGCACTACCAGCAACGTATACACCTTTAAAATCCTCTTTATAAATTTTTGTCCCGTTAAAGCCTATATAAAATCCATTTTGCTCAAATTGCTTCAGCACTGCCCTCATATCAAGTCTTATTTTTAGTCTTGTATAAGGCTTCAGAAAAGAAGTTTTGGTAGATTTTTGGTTGAGCTGTTTTCCAAAAACTATTACCGGTGTTTCAGCGAAACCACTAACGGCTTCTACTGTGAGATGGTGATCCTGCCCGGATGGCATTTCGTTATCCTTACCATTAATGGCGAATTTAAAAATGATATCAGCAGATTGATTAAGATTGGCCGGGCTTTCATAATTACTGGTAAGATGATTGACGGAAATTGCCTTTGCTTCATACCTACCCTGCACTACTTTATCTGTATAAACACTAAATGCATTGGATTGATACAATGGCTGCTGGGCCTGGCTTTTGATGATCATACTGCTGGTGATAATAAAAGCAATTAACTTTTTCATACTGACGAAAAATAGAATGATTAGTGGATTGGTAAAGCTATTCAATCACCAGCATATTTCAATATTTTAATTAGCCCAAAGTATGAACTTTATAATGTTACCTGTATGTTTAAAATGTTATTTGTCCCGATGAGCACAATGTTTCTATTTGTAAGGGGTTTGTTGAAATTGAGGATTATGTTTTATTTTTTACTCCCGAAATTCTTAATCCCCGGATACCATTTTTCTGCATTCGTTCTGTAAATTTTATCAATCACTTCCTTTGGTAATTTTAATCCCTTGAATGGCTTATCAAAATCGGCCACACTCATGGTATCATTGCTGGTAAAAAATTTCCAGTCGCTCACTCTGTTTGCATGTATATCAGGTTTCATTTTATTTAAATCAGCAGACACTTCAATAACATTATCTGTGGCATAAAGTAACCTGTCCTGGTATTTAATCATAAAGTCATGTACTTTCTGCCAGCTGGTTGCAGATTGAAATTGTAAATGCGTAATTCTTGCTGCCATATCCACCGCCATATTGGGAAATTTATCCAGCCGCTTTGCCAGCTCATCAACATTCCATTCAAGACTTCCTAAATGTGCTCCTATAAATTGCATATCCGGATGCTTTTCAAGCAGATGATCTCTTGCTGCAATTTGAGCTTCATAAGAAGGATATTCCGGGTGCCGGTACATGTAATAAACAGGGAATGCCGTGTAGTAGCTTTTATCACCTTTAATGGTCATTTTTTCAAGAGGAAGCCAGCAATTTTTTGGTTCTCCCAGGTGCCCCAGAACCGGTATTTTATTTTGTATGATGAAGTCAAAAACAAGATCAAAGCGGGGATCATCAATCATCACCAGTTTGCCATTTTTATCCCTGAGCGCCATTCCAATTACTTTATAAATTTTAACCGCTATTGCTCCTTTGGCAAAAGAATTTTTTAACCAGGCAATCGTCTGTTGCTGCCAATTACTGTCATTAAAATTTCTTACAGAAATGGTAGTTGCATAGGCTACCTCTCCCGGGAAAGCTTTCACCTGCTGTAACGCATATTGCTGTTGTACTTCCATGGGTGGAGGTTCATTAACATCATCCAGGGTGATGGTTAAAAGTCTAAAATTATCTTCCGCTGCCTGCTTGGCATAATCAGGCTGATCAGTATAAATATGCACATGTGCATCAATTTTCTTAATGGTATAAAAATCTTCAGTGGTATAAAAATCACTTGTTCCTTTGGCTGGCTCTGATGAATTCTTTTTTGACTGTGTACAATTTTGCAACAATAAGCAAACAACAAAAAGATAGAAAAAAATGAGTTTCATGCACAGACTATTATTTGTTATATTAATAAGGCGTTAATCTCCACTTAAATTCCTGGAAACCATTTTTCCGCATTACTGCGGTATATTTTGTTGATGACTTCTTTTGGCAGTTTTAATCCTTTAAACTTTTCTTTAAAATCCGGCACACTCATCTCATCATCCGATGTAAAAAATTTCCAGTCGCTCAGTCTTACTTTATGTGCATCATTATTCACTTCAGTAAAATTGGATTTGGGATCTACTCCATGATCAGTTGCGTAGATAAGTCTGTCCTGGTACTTAATCATAAAGTCATGCACCTTCTGCCAATTTTTTACAGATTGAACCTGTAAATGCGGAATTCTTGCAGCCATGTCAACGGCCATGTTAGGAAATTGATCCAGTCGTTTAGCCAGCTCATCCACATTCCATTCCAGGCTGCCTAAATGAGCACCGACAAACCTTAGGTTGGGATGTTTTTTAAGCATGTTATCTCTTGCATTAATCTGATCTAAGTAAGAAGGATTTTCCGGGTGCAGAAACTGGTGATATTGCGGATGCTCAGTAAAATAATTTTTATCGCCTTTTATCGTCATGCTGTCTGTAGCAAGCCATGCATTTTTTGGTTCGCCCAAATGCCCAAGTATGGCGATATTATTTTGCTCAATAAAATTGATAACAGAATCAAATCTTGCATCATCAATCATTACATATTTTCCGTTGGCATCTTTCAATTCCATTCCAATATTTTTCCAAATTTTAACGGCGATGGCCCCTTTTTTAAAAGATTCTTTTAACCAGGCAATTGTTTGAGGTTGCCATTTTGCAGTACCCCAATTATTCAGATTAAAAGTGGTGGCAAAGGCCAACCGGTCAGGAAATCTTTTTGTAAGCATTACCGCAATCCTTCGTTGCTCCTCAATTGGATGACCAGAATTTACATTAACTGTTAACAGGCGAAAGTTATCTTTTTTAGCCTGATCAATAAAAGTGCTGTCATCTGCATTGATGTGAACATGGGTGTCGTATTTTTCAACTTTAACAAAATCATCAGCGGAATAATATTCAGGTTGCGGAGTATTTTCACTTACTGGTTTGCTTGCTTGTGATACACAATTTTGCAAAAAAATACAGCCTGCATATATGCATAAATTTTTTACATTCAAATAGATTTTCATGATCTCTTAATTTTAATTTGAGTTAAGAAGCGTCTTTCAATGTTTTGTAAAATCAATAGGTATAGAAACAGTAATGGCATTAACTTAAATTCATTCATTCTCTGATAAAGGTTGTCAACCTTTTTCAGGTTCATTGCATTATGAGGAAGGTTGACAACCTTACAGCCCTAAGTTAATGACATTGTATAGAACAGTATAATTGATAGAACCCCGTAGGGTAGCCATTCTAAATTTTAATGAATATTTTTTTCTTATACATCCAGTATAATATCAGCCACAGTATAAATAACGTAAGTCCTCCGCTTACCAATGAAGCGTATGGTGCACCAAATATTTTATCAAAATTCTGCCCCAGGTGAATATGAAGTGACTGATAAATTAATGACCTTAAGCCTCCATCAGCCATTACATAAGCTGCTATCGAATTAGCGCCAATTACCATTAAAAAGAATGACCACTTCTTTTTACCTGCAATATCTATTACACCGTAAAAAAAAGCAAGAAATAAAAAACAAATACCTCCGCTGAAAATAGTCCACGCTGGAGTCCAAATGCGTTTTACGATTGGGTTGATGCCCGTTACATGCAATAAAACTCCAATCACAAGAAGTATCAAACCCATCTTGATAAAGAAATTTAATTTCTCTTTTGGAGCCTTAACACTATGCAAAGTATTACCAGCCAGCAAACCTAATATCATCGTTCCTAACGTAGGAATAAAACTTAGTGTTGAATAGCCTCCTTCATTATTTGTAAAAGGCGACTTGCGTGGAAAAAGATTTAAGAACCACTTATCAAATGCCCAGGCAAGGTTGGTATTTTTATTCCAGTGTGCTGCAAAGCCCTTCAGGTTGTGTTCCCAATCGGGAGTTACGCCTGCAGCAGCATAATCAAAGCCTGGGCCAGGCAAAGGATACAATGCAAAAGCGAGCCAGTAACCAACTAAAATAAGTACCAGCGCAATCAACTGTACACGTTGAGAATAAAAGCCCAGCAATACTAAAAAAGTATAGCCAATACCAATTTGCGTTAGGGTATCTTCAAAAGTAAAATACGTTTGAGTAGAGTACATTGACCGTAAAAATATTCCAAGAAATATCAATATAAGAGAACGTTTAACGGTGTGTTTTAATAAGCTTCCGGATGTGGCTCCTTTATTTTTTCTGCTCGCCATAGAAAAGGGTAACACCACCCCAACCAAAAATGTAAAGGACGGCTGAATCATGTCATGCAATGCAAGCCAGGTCCATGGTACATGGCTTTGATGAAAATTCATAAAGCCCCAAAAGGCATTGCCCGGCAGTGCCTCAGAAACTGTTGAAAAAGACAGCACCTCTGCCATCATCAGTAACATTACAAAGCCACGATACACATCTACAGATGCTATCCTGCTTACGGGTAAAGATGCAGACACAGATGTATTGTTAGAAACCGGTTGTGCCTCAGCGGTAGTTATATTTTCCATATTTTATTATTCTTTTTTTTATTTTAATGTATTTAATCCAATGCCGTTTAATTAAGTCTGAAATATTATTCGACCCCTTCAGGGCAATGTCATTTAGTTAAGGATTTTAATTGCCCCGACCTTTAGGTCGGGAACAATTAAAAATAAAATACCCGGGCTTTAG
>JAYVLZ010000344.1:0-3212 GCA_043759175.1 Chitinophagaceae bacterium
AAGCCCAATGAGGATAATGACCTTAACTGCAAAGAACTTTTGTACAAAGTTATATTCAGACAAACATCAGCCCCCGCTTATCTTATACTCCAAAGGAGAAGGAACCCGAAGATGATAGCGAAAATTGATTTTTTTTGGATTAATTTCTTTTTGCACCTGATTGCGGATAGTCATTGATTTTTTACAAAGAATTTTTATTTGCCGCAGTAACAACTGACTTAAAAAAAACAACCATTTTTTTTAAAAGTTTGAGATCAAAGATCAATCCCATCCTGGTTATTTCAGACTCCCTGAATTGAGACAGCAGTTTAATATCCTGCAAACGTGGGTCATTGAACTGCGGAATATAAAACAACCATATCTCTCTTAAAAAATTACAGAGCAGGCTGTCATCATACCTCTTTTTGATTAAATTATTTTTGTGCATATCTGTAAGCAACTGCACTATTTTTTTTATGGAGCCGGTATCAATAACAAGCGGTTGCTTTGTGAGCACATCAATGGCAAATAAAACACTGTAATTTTTATTTTCAAAAGTCAGTAATTTTTTTAACTGCCGCTCCCTTATTCCTTCAGCTGCTGCAATAAGGCGGTTGTATTTGGTAATAGACTCCTGCTCACTATGCCTTCTGTACAACAACAGTACCTCGGGTAAATTTTCAATCTTTCCAATGTCCAGTATCCTTGTCCACAGATCATAATCTTCTGTGGGTTCCAGTTGTTCATTATACCGTAGCTGGTGCTGTATTAATACACTGCGGCGGATGAATGCGGTGGGGTGTGCCACGGGTACATTCATGATGGATACTACTTTTGCAGCTTCATAAGTAAGCGGCATCTGAACGATGGTATCTGTACCGAGTAATTGATAACTGCTGCCGCATACCAGCATTTCCGGATCATTGTCCATACAGGCAACCTGCTTTGCAAATCTTTCAGGCAACGCAATATCATCTCCATCCATCCTGGCAATGTATGTTCCCTTTGCCCTGTCCAGCCCCATGTTGAGGCTTTTGGCATATCCTGAATTTTGTGGTTTTCTTATTAACACTATTCTTGGATCGGATACATGCTGTACATATTCATATGTGCCATCTGTTGAATGATCATCAATGATCAGTAACTCAAAGTCAGTAAATGTTTGCGCTAAAATACTCTCAACACTTTCTTTAATATAATCAACACAATTATAAACGGGCATTACCACAGATACTCGTGGACTCATAACCTTGTCCAGTTTTCAGGAATCAAATCGGTGGTGGTTTCATTTTTTGCTGTATCTGCAAACCAGCTTTTTGGAGCGATTACTTTTTTATCGGGGCTGCTGTTTAACCAGGCACCCCACCAGCTAAAACTGCTATTGGCAATAATATGGTGCTTACAGCTACTCATCAGGCACATATCTTTCCAGCTGTCGGCTGCATGATTATTTGTCACTATAAAACTGCCTGGCAAATAGGATAAAAATGTATGCTGCACCCAGGCAGGGTCATCTGAAAAAAAAACAAAAACAGCCTTCTCAAATTGTTGCTGCATGTAGTCAAATGCTTTTTTGTAATAATCAATACTGCAGATGCCATGAACGGCATAGATGGCAGGGTCATTCACATAGTCGGCCCTGCGTACATGAACAGAAACTGAATGACTGTTTTGAATTTGTTGCAACACCGGTATATTAACATCATTGGTTGCTAAAGCAGGAAAAGAAAAGGCTTGCCTGATTGTGTCTTTAATGGATGAAAAATATTTTTCACTTTGAAAATATCCTTTTAATAAAACAGGGGGCCGTTGTAAAAAGAATCCTGCATCAAAAGAGAATGCAGGTTCCATGTATTTTTTTTTATAAGGCAGGTTAAGCCTTTTTAATAATTTATTTTTTTTTGACAGCGATAAAAAACTTTGCAAAATATGGGACGGTACTCCTGATGTATCTATGTTTTTAAACAACCCTAATTCATATTGCCGGTGCGTAATTTCTTTATTTGCTGCGGCGGTACCTGGAAGCATTGATAAATCTAATAACAACTTACAGTTATGATGTTTCGCCAGCGCCCTGCATGCTGCATATTGAAACATTTGATTTCCTAAACCACCCTGGAGTGTTACAACAACCATCAGGATTTACGTTTCCAGTTTTCCCAAACAAATTCATACTGGTAAGTGAGATAATGCGTTTTACTCAACTCACTTTGAATGGCATGCATTCTTGCTGCTGCGTTGGGTACAAAATCATGAAACTGTACCTGCACATTGTTAAAAAGTAAAATTTTTTTACTGCTCACAAGATGCTCTAACAGATCGTACTCCCCTCCTTCAATATTTATTTTCATCAAATCCACCTGCTCAATATTATGCTCAGTAATAAAGTCATCAATTTTTATTAGTTGCATGTCAACAGATGCTTGCCCCGTTTCATATGCAGAGGAACGGTCTGCAGCAATATTTAATTTTTCTTTTTTATTTGCATTTGATAATCCATAAGGATAAATGCTAACCTTTGGATTCTTTTTAAAACGTTCCTGGATATTATTGGCAAATTCCCGGAAGGGTTCAAAAATGTGAATGCGGCAGGCATACTTACAAAAAATATCAGCAGCCCACTGACCTTCATAACCACCCAGATCAATTACAACAGCATCCTGGTTTAAATCATAATTAAGCCGGTGTGTTTTATCTCCATCTTCTTTAAACCATGGTATCACACGAATAGATTGAACAGATGGATTGGATGGTAACACTGCTGTTTCAGGAGAAATCTTTTTAGAAACCGCAGATAATAAACCGGCTGCTTTGTTTAACAATCTACTTATCAACTTACTCATGAAATCTATTTATGGATCCTGATAATATCATCCATTACCTCAAATTTTAAATGAGGATTTTTTTGCTGAATAAAATCACGCAGGTTTTCTATACTTGGGTAATCATCCGTTCCGGTAAAGCACCTTGCATCATCTATTAAAATAACATGATCACTAATTTGGTGATTTAAAATATGGCTAAGCTCAGCCAAAATAGGAGTGTTTAGTTTTCCCTTTGCTGTTATTCCTTCTGAGTAATGGCCATCAAGCCAAAACAGGCAGGGCGCTGAAATATCTTTGATTACGGTTTCAATTACCTCCCCACTATCTCCTTTATAAAGTTCAATATTCCTGTCATTTAAAAATTTTTTCTTTGCATTTTCATAAAGCGTATTATCGAGTTCTATTGAT
>JAYVLZ010000345.1:0-15624 GCA_043759175.1 Chitinophagaceae bacterium
AAGCCCAATGAGGATAATGACCTTAACTGCAAAGAACTTTTGTACAAAGTTATATTCAGACAAACATCAGCCCCCGCTTATCTTATACTCCAAAAGAGAGGAGGCGGTGCTTCGGATATTTAATAAACATTTTATCTTCCACATCATCATTATTTCTTTAATCAACAAAAGCACCAACAGTACGCTATTCAGCATATCCTTACAAATTTTGAACGCCTGCCTTTAAGCCTCCCCTGCGGGGAGGTTTGGAGGGGCTTTCTACCTCCGCTGAAACTCCGGGCTTCCCAAAATAGTTCCCACCACCTGCGCCAGCATACTGTTGTTGCAGGGTACACTTACCATTGCCATTTCTTTGCCTTTATTTCCTTTTCTGAGCGTTTGCTTCGCCAGTTTATCCTCACTCCTGTTTCTATTTTCTTTTCCTTCTTCCATCATTTCATCCGCTGTTATTTCATCGCTGCTTTTTGTATTGATATCATTACTGGCAATAGATTTTCCTGCCGCTTCATTTATTTTTTGCTGAATGGCAGGGTCATTGATTAAAGGCGTTAGACGATTAATAGTAGCTTCCAAATTTCTTTCAGGCATAATTAATTTGCTGTAAATATTTAACGCTGCTGCTGCACTTTCGGGTTCCTGATTGTTGTTAATGGATGAAAGATTAAAACAAATACCAGTAATTTTCTGACTGGCAAATGCCAATCCAAAATTCATCCTGTTTAATAATGAGCCTGCGTTGATCCAGTATTGCCCCTTATCCGGAAATCCTGTAGGCGCCTGGTAATAATATAAATTTTGTCCCATCTTGCTGATCCACTGATACAACATAAAAGGAGTTTTCACTTCTGCATTTAAAGTTCTCACCGCACTAATGGCTAACTCAAATGGTGATTTTGTTTTTTCTCTCAATGCATCTTTCGTCCAAAATTCAGGAGATGAAACCATTGTTATTAATACCTGTTTGATGTCTCCATCATGTTGTGTAAAACTGCCAGCCATTTTATCAATTAATGATTGCGGTGGATTATCATTTACAAATCTCACCGCCAGTTTTTTGCAAATAAATTTTGCTGTGGACGGATGATGTGCCAGCATGTTAATCAACTCAAGTCCTTCTTCATAACCACCGTTAGCCGCAAAGTTTTTACCAAGAACAATTTTTTCTTTTATATCATGCCGGTTGATGGCAAAGAAAAAATCTCCTTTATGTACAAAACCATTTTTGGCAAGTTTCTCCTCTCCCACTTTATCAATAATTTTTTGAATGGCTTTGGATGGGCCATAGTCAGACATTGGATACACCGTCCATCCTGTAAGTACCCTTGCAGCTTCGGTTACATCCTGCTGTGTGTATCCACCATCCACACCCAATGTATGCAGTTCCATTATTTCCCTGGCATAGTTTTCATTCAGGCCTTTTTGTTTTTTATTTGCATTGATTAAACCAGCTTTATCACCGCTATCTTTTTTCCCCTTTCTGTCCATCCACTTTTGTAACCGCTGCTGTTTTTTTTCCATGTCCTCATTAATACCGGCACTGCTGAAATTATCCAAATAAAAAAGCATCGCAGGTGATTGTGCTGTAGCCAGTAAAAGGTCAGCAAATTTTCCCGTTACATTTGGCCTTATCACGTCTCTTTCATAAGCCCGTATAAATGCAGCACAATCATTTTTTGTAATAGAAACATTAAAATGATTAAACCAAAATTCAGTTAATACCTGGTGCAACTGGTTATTACTGTATGCTGCGGATAAAATTTTTTGGTTGATAAACTGGCGGAATAATTCTTTCTGTGGACGATATCCTTTCTCCTGCATATATGCCTGCAATTTGTCTTTGTATGCTGCCTTATTACTTTTATCTATAGAATCTTTATTGATCAATCCTGCATCCGTTGCTTCTTTTAAAACTCTTGCAGGGCGTGGAAAGTTTTCTAATACCTGTTTGTTGCTCATGGTTAAAGCATCATATTCCTCCAGTCGTTCATTCAGGCCATCATCATTTAACTTACCTTCTAATTGTTTACTGAACCATTTTTCCAAACCAGTATTCACTATTTCATCAATAGCATTGGGTGTAGCACCAAATGTAAACCTGTCAAGTAAATGGGCTGCGGCCCGGCGTTCCGTAAGGCCAGCCTGCAGATGGGACATTTTAAAACGAGGAGCCTGCTTTTTTACATTACTAATGTTGAAGGAAGATAAAATAAAACCGCCTGTGAAAAAAAGTATGATAACAAAAAGGGGGGTATTTTTTTTCAGCATAAATAAATCAATTGTCTGACAATCCAGTAAATGTAGCGTTGTTAAGATATATTAATCCTGCAAAGGTTTAATAATGTAACATAGAAAATTGTTAAGTGAATGTTGTGAATTATTATAAAAATTAATTAGCCCTGATTTTCAAAAATCATTTTTCCTATCTTTGCCTATGGCAACAATAAATAACTCCCCTGCTAAAAAGCAATCCATTAATTTTTTCGGTGAAGGTCTTACGTTTGATGACGTACTGCTTATGCCTGCCTATTCCGAGGTTTTACCAAGGGAAGTAGATATCAGCACCAATCTCACTAAAACCATCCAGTTGCATGTGCCTATGCTGAGTGCGGCTATGGATACCGTAACGGAAGCCGCCCTCGCCATTGCACTGGCAAGAGAAGGCGGGCTGGGTATCCTGCACAAAAACATGACTATAGAAAAACAGGCCGACCAGGTGCGTAAAGTAAAGCGTAGTGAAAACGGACTGATACTGGATCCTGTAACACTTGGGCCAGATGCCACTATTGGCGAGGCACTGCGACTAATGAGAGAGAACAAGATTGGCGGTATCCCCATCATTGATGAGTCAAAAAAATTACTGGGTATTCTCACCAACCGTGACCTTCGTTTTGAAACCAACTACAAAGAAAAAGTGAGTACCGTAATGACCAAAGATAATTTGATTACCGCACCTGAAGGAACGGACCTAAAAAAAGCAGAACATCTTTTTAAGAAAACTAAAATTGAAAAATTACCTGTTATTAACAAAGCAGGTAAACTCATTGGACTGATAACATACAGTGATATATTAAAATTAAAATCTCATCCCCATGCAATAAAAGATTCTTTTGGAAGATTGCTGGTGGGTGCCGGCATTGGCATTACAAAAGATACATTGGAGAGAGTGGCTGCATTGCATCATGCAGGTGTGGATGTGATATGCCTTGACAGTGCACACGGACATACCAAAGGTGTGATCGATGCTTTAAAATCAATCAAAAAAACATTTAAAGGTATACAGGTTATTGCAGGTAATGTAGGCACCGGTGCAGGTGCAAAAGCACTGGCAGATGCAGGCGCTGATGCAGTGAAGGTGGGTATTGGTCCGGGTTCTATCTGCACCACCCGTATCGTAGCAGGTACAGGTGTACCACAGATCACGGCTGTAATAGAAGCCGCCAATGCATTAAAAAATAAAAATGTGGGCATCATCAGTGATGGCGGAATACGATACACGGGTGATATGGTAAAAGCATTGGCAGCAGGTGCCAGTTGTGTAATGATGGGCAATGTATTTGCAGGCACCGAAGAAAGCCCCGGCGAAACGATCATTTATGAAGGCCGTCGTTTTAAACAATATCGTGGCATGGGTTCATTGGGAGCAATGGCACAAGGCAGCAGCGACCGCTATTTTCAGGATGTAGAAGACGATATCAAAAAATTTGTACCGGAAGGTATTGAAGGGCGGGTAGCTTTCAAGGGATCACTAAGAGAAGTGGTGCACCAATATACCGGCGGATTAAAAGCAGGTATGGGTTACTGTGGTGCTGTAAATATCAAGGCACTGCAAAAATCAACTTTTGTAAAAATTACCAACGCTGGCATGAGAGAGAGCCATGCTCATGATATTGCGATTACAAAGGAGGCTCCGAATTACAGCAGGTAACCCCCATCCCCTGAAGGGGGTAAGGCAGGAGTTCAAAATTTAAAAAGTTTGCTGATTAGCAAAGGGTGGGCTATTTGTTGATTAAAGTACAAATGAAGATGTGGAAGATAAAATGTTTGGTAATGATATGAAGCGCCGTCCTTCTCCTGAAGGAGAAGGATAAGAGGATGAGGTCTTCCCGGCATTCCTAACTGATTCAACATCGTGGAGTTTACCTTGAGCGTACTTCGGCTTAGCTCAGTACCAAAGGATCACTCACTTGTACTGCATAACTTTATGTAACAAAAATAACAGTGGCTTTACAATCACATTTATTTAAAGCATGAAAAAACCTGTACTGTACTTATCATTCATTTTCTCCTTTGCATATTTGCATTTTTTCTCATTTGCACATTTGCTTCTTATCGCATGAAAAAAATCATTCTTCAATTATTCTTTATTTGCGCATTTGCATATTTGCACATTTGCACATTTGCCCAAGATTCATCTCACATTCGTATCAGCCTGCTCACCTGCACACCCGGTGAAGAATTATACTCCACTTTTGGCCACAGTGGAATAAGACTGTATGACAGCAGCAGAGCCATTAATGATCACCCCGATATTGTATTCAATTATGGTACGTTCAATTTTGATGACCCGGGGTTTTACATGAAATTCATCAGGGGCAAATTGCTGTATTTTGTTTCCACTGCAGACTTCGCAGATTTTAAAGACGAATATCAATCAACCAACCGTGGTATTACGGAACAGGTTTTGAATTTAACTGGACCGGAAAAAATTGCATTAGAACATTTTCTTTTTGAAAACATCAAGGAAGAAAATAAATATTATAAATACGATTTCTTTTTTGATAACTGCACCACACGTTTGAGGGATATAATTTTGCAGCACAAAAAAAATCAGGCTCCGCTAAATGCCGTAATGCCAAGAGGAACAAGATTCAGGCAGGCCATTCATCAATACCTTGATCAGAATAACAAACAGTGGAGCAAACTGGGCATTGATGTTTTATTGGGTGCACCCACAGATGACGTGATGACCACCGCACAATCTCAATTTCTGCCAGAAAACCTGATGAAAGCATTTGACAGTACCAATGCAAACCACCAGTTAGTTTTATCAAGCAACAATTTGTATCCTATTCAACATACCTCCAGCCAGGAGGCTTCTTTTTTTACACCCATCATTTCATTCGGACTGTTACTTTTTTTAATTATACTGCTGGATCTTTCCGGAAATAAACGGGCTGCCGCTTTTTTACAGGGCTTTGACGGACTGCTATTTTTTTTTACCGGAGCCCTTGGTATTTTACTCATATTTATGTGGTTTGGTACCGATCATAGCATGACAAAAGATAACTATAATTTACTCTGGGCCTGGCCCACACACACAATAGCAGCATTCTTCATCAACAGCAAAAAAAAATGGATTAAAAAATATTTATTGATTACTGCTGTTGGCTTATTAATTGTATTAGTAAGCTGGTTTTTTTTACCACAGCAACTAAATAATTCATTGATACTAATTTCTCTGTTGCTTTTATTCAGAGCTGTCCGCAAATTCATGGCTTAATAACAGTGCTATGCAAATAAAAAATATTAACAGGCTGGGATCATCCATTCAATACAAAGTAACTGGTGAGGGAAAAACAGTGGTGCTCTTACATGGCTTTGGTGAAGACAGTACCGTATGGCAACCCCAAATTGATTTCCTGCAACAAAATTTTCGGCTAATCGTCCCAGATATTCCCGGCAGCGGACAATCGAAATTTGTACCCAAGGCCAATATAGAAACCTACGCTGAAATTTTAAAAGAGATCATCAGCATTGAACTCCAAAACCCCTCCCACACCGGCAGAGGCCGGGAGGGGGCCGTTTCTCTAATCGGTCACAGCATGGGCGGTTATATTACGCTTGCCTTTGCAGAAAAATATCCTGAATATCTTAACTCCTTTGGGCTTTTTCATTCCAGTGCATTTCCAGATACAGATGAGAAAAAAGAAACAAGAAAAAAAGCTATCGGATTTATTCAAAAAAAAGGCGGCTATGCATTTTTAAAAACAAGTATCCCGGGATTGTTTACCAATGAATATAATACATCATATCCTGACAAAGTGAATGCATTGATTGAAGAGGCAAAAAACTTTACAGAGGAGGCCCTGGTGCAATACTATGAAGCAATGATTGCAAGGCCGGACCGTACCGCCGTTTTAAAAAACTTTAAATATCCTGTTTTATTTTTAATTGGCGAACACGACCCTGCTGTTCCTTTGCAAGCCAGCCTGCAGCAATGTTACCTGCCGGTACAATCACATATAAAGATTTTGAACAATTCCGCCCATATGGGTATGTGGGAAGAAACGGAAACAGCAAATGAATTCCTGCTTAATTTTTTATTACAAGTTTAACAGGTGCTTTCTTTATGAGCAGAAAATAATAAATAGTTTACAAATTCGTTGCTACGAATAAGCAACCATTTTCAGTATAAACGGGTCTAAATAGTTATTAACTTTACAACAATGAAGAAATTTGTATTCTCAATACTGTTGTTTACCTTATTATCCAATGCTTTTGCTGCCCATATAAAAGGAGGTTTTATTACCTATAAATACCTGGGGCCGGGAACTGCTGCCAATACTTTAAAATACAAAATTACTTTAACTGTTTATATGCTTTGCAACCCGAGTGCAGGGCAGTTGACAAACCCGATTAAACTTACTGTATTTAGTGGTAATGGCCCAACCATATTTTACAATATCGATTCTGTAAATATTACCAACCAATATAATCTGGGTAAAGCTTACGATGAACCATGCATAACAGATGACCAGAGAGGCTGCTACTATACTATTGTTGTTTACAGCCATGATATAGATCTCCCAATTTCTGCAAATGGATACACCATCAGCTACCAGAGATGCTGCCGCATTGCCAACATGGACAATGTTGCAAATTCTGCACAGGTAGGTAATACTTACACTACAAAAATTCCCGGCACCTCCTCCCCCATTCCGGATGCCAATAAAAACAGCAGTCCTGATTTTGCTATTAATGATACTTCAGTAGTATGCGCAGGCAGTTTTTTTAGTCTTTCGCTTGGCGCTACCGATTTGGATGGTGACTCTTTATCTTATTCTTTGTGCAGCGCTTATGAAGGTGGCACCACCACCAACCCAGTTCCTGATCCCGCCGAACCGCCCGGATATAATACGGTGCCTTACGAAGATCCCTATTCAGGTTTTCAACCTATGGGTTCATCGGTAAAAATAGATGCCAGAACAGGTTTGTTAAGTGGTGTTGCTCCGCCTATTGCTTTTACAGGAGAGTATGTTGTAACAGTGTGTGTGACTGAATACAGGAAGGGATTATCGTTAGGAGAATCAAGAAAAGAGCTGCATATAAGGGTAAAAGATTGTGTGCCACTGAAAGCATTGCTAAACCCCAAACCAGTAACCTGCGATGGGTTTAATATAAACTTTTCCAATGATGGGGAGAACCAGTCAGGCACCAATTATGAATGGAATTTTGGAGATACATCATCAGGTGCAGCTGATACTTCCACTGCTGCCACACCCAGCCATACGTATACTGATACCGGTGTTTATACAGTAAGGTTAAAAGTATCCCTGGCCGGTCTCTGTGCAGACTCCACCACTACTATCGTAAAAGTATACCCCGGATTCTTTCCTGCCCTTAATATCAATCCACCTTATTGCAGAAATACACCTGTGCAATTTTTAGATCAAACAACCAGCAAGTATGGAGTACCAACGGGATGGCGTTGGAATTTTGGCGATAATTCTGCTATTGATTCAAACAAAAACAAGCCAACGCACAGCTATATAAATGCAGGCACCTATGATATTACTCTGATAGTTGGTAATACATTTGGTTGTGTGGATTCAGTAAAAAGCCAGGTAATCATTGCAGAAAACCCCACGCTGAGTGTATCTCCAAAAGATACCAGTTACTGCAGTTTAGATACACTAACACTAACGGCTACCGGCACTGGTAATTTCGGATGGACACCTGCTGTAAATATCATTGGCGCCAATACCAGCACTCCAAAAGTTTATCCCTCCACCACTACCAAATATTTTGTAACGCTTACCAGCAATGGCTGTACCAACAGGGATTCCGTAACACTGCGGCCGGTAAATAATGTTACCAATTCCATCTCCACTATATCAAACAATGTTTGCGAAGGCGATACCATAACATTGAATGGCAGCAGTAATTACAGCAGTGTAAAATGGCAATGGAATCCGGCAGCAGCTGTATTAAACCCAACAGATCAATCTACTCAGGCAATCGTAACTGCTAACGGGCAATTTATTTTAACCACCCGCTGGGGTAATAACTGTTTGGTATCAGACACACAAAACATTACTGTAAAACCGCTGGCCCTTCCCGATGCAGGCAGAGATACTTTTATCTGCGTAGGGCAAAACAGCATAGCATTGCAGGCAAGCGGTGGCGTTAGTTATCAATGGACACCAACCACTGGTTTAAGTAATTCCAACACAGCTAACCCTGTTGCAAGACCAGCAGTAACTACTACCTACACCGTTGCAGTAGGTGTGGCAGGTTGTACCGCTACAAAAATCGATGCTGTTACTGTAACGGTAAGAGACCTGCCCGCCACTAATTTAACTAACGACACATTGATATGCTCTATTGACACCATGCAGTTAAGAACCAACGCTGCAGGAACTTTTGCATGGAGCCCGAATTACAGTATCAGCAGTCTTACCAGTCCTAACCCCTTGATAAGCCCGGATGTACCCACCAGGTATTTTGTTACGTTAACAGACCCATTTGGTTGTATCAATACAGATTCTGTTTTTGTAGATGTAAAATTATTTGTTACCCTCGATGCAGGAAAAGATACTACCATTTGCAGAACCGATGGCGTAAAACTCAATACCATCAGTGATGCACTTACTTATCAATGGTCTCCGTCAGCTTACCTTGATGATGCCAGTGCCAGGCAGCCTGTTGCCACACCCACAGTAGCAGATATCACTTATACCGTTTTGGGTAATATTGGAAAATGCCAAAGCAGGGATATCATTACCATTAAAACAGTTCCTTACCCGGTTCCGGATGCAGGTACAGATGTAAGGGTTTGCTATGGTGTTTCCACACAATTATCAGCAGGCGGTGGCCGTAATTACAGCTGGTCTCCTGCTATCTTTTTAAATAATCCGAATATCGCAAACCCTTCAGTTGTTAATCCAACTGCTACCACTACTTATCGTGTATCCGTAACAGATATATTGGGATGCCCTAAACCGGCAACAGACAGCGTGGTGGTATTTGTACGCAATCCTGTACAGGCAAGCACAGGTTTGATTAAGGATACCAGCATTGTAATCGGACAAACACTTCAGCTAAATGGCTCGGGCGGTGAGTTATACTCCTGGACTCCTGATACCTGGTTATCAAATGGCAGTATTGCAAACCCGCTGGCTTCACCTGAAGATAATATTGAATACAGGCTAACGGTAACTACTGTACCGGAAGGCTGCATTGGCCTTGATACATTAAAAGTAAAAGTATTTAAAGTACCTCCAAGTTTTTATGTACCTACCGCATTTTCACCAAACGGTGATGGCCGTAATGAAGTGTTAAGACCGATAGCATTGGGTATGAAGTCGGTGAAATATTTCAGGGTATATAGCAGGGCTGGACAGTTACTCTTTTCCACTACAGAAAAAAATAAAGGATGGGATGGCACTTACAGGGGAAATCCGCAAGACCCCGGCACTTATGTATGGACAGCAGATGGTGTAACTTATAAAGGAGAATCCATTATAAGAAAGGGAACAGCTGTGCTGATAAGGTAAAAAAATTGACAGTTAGTTTTAATTTGATAATTAAGGAGAAATTGAAAAACTTATTGCTTTTCAAGAATCGTTTTTAGATTATTCAATCCTGTACTAAAATCATCACCCACTGCTTTTTCAGGATTCATGAATAATTTCATGATATTAAATGGATAGGCCATATTTCCCTGGAAACCCCATTGTATTTTGGTTTGAGTTTCAGTGATGGCTTCAGTCGTCATATAAGCCTGTGCAGTAGATTTAAATGGTTTGATAAAACGCAATTCAAAATTTATCCGTTTGCCTTCTTCAATTTTTTTTATCTCCTGTTCGCCTTTTCCCACATCAGCATTTTCACTGTCCCATGCTGATACAAATCCCACGGTACCATCTGTTCCCCTGAATTCTTTTTTCATTGCAGAATCCATAGTTGCCCATTTGCTGTAGTTATTTTGATTCTTTAATAATTTCACATAATTAAATACCTCCTGCTTTGGTTTGTTGATGATCACTTCTCTTTCTGCCATCATATCTTTTGATACAAACAGTGCGGTGATCAATGCTATTACCACCAGTAACAGGATGCCAATTAGAATTTTCTTTACGATTTTCATTTGATGATTTTTATAACTGGAAAAATATTTAAGATCAATAAACCTGCAGATTATTTTGATTGGCTTTTTTTAATGGCAGGTTTCAATTTAGTTGCCGCTGCATTTTCCTTTATCCTGAATTGCACAATTTTTTTTATCAACCCTAATGGAAGCTGTTGATCAATGGGAAATTGTACAGAACCTTTTGCGCCTTTATAAACCGCCAATTCTTTTTTAAATGCTTCGATGCCCGAAGGCGTTGGATAAAAGCCAACATGATTTTCATAGCCTGCAAAATAAACCAGCATCCCGTTAAGCTGGTAAGCAGGCATCTGGTAGCTGATTACTTCTTCTGCAGCCGGTGCAGCAGCTTTTATTGTTTTACGTATTTGCTCCAAAGCAGCCTGTTGTTTTTCCGGGAACTGCCTGATGTAGTCATCTGTATTTTTTGGAGGAGTGATCTTGATGGCACTCATAAAATTGATTTATTATTTTTCTAAATTATGCTTCATGTTCTGCAGGTTTTGCTGCATATCCTTACCAACTAATTTATCCATAAACAGGTTCATGATATTCATCGGAAACTTAGATTTTCCATAAAACAAATTGGTAACTTTTGTTTGATTTGGATCAAGAGCTGTAACGGTGGTACGGGCATAGTTGGTTGCCTCAAAAGGTTTTTTAAACCGAATCTCTACTTCCATACTTTCCCCATCTGCCATCTTAATTATTTCCTGCTCGCCAATACCTACATTTTTATCATCACTTACCCAGGAGGAAGTAAAACCAACCATGCCATCTGTGCCCGTATAAATTATTTTTATGTTGGGGTCCTTCATTACCCAAACACTGTAATGCTCCTGGTTCCTGATCAGTTTTAGATAATTGAATACTTCATCCTTAGGTCTGTTTATAACAACCTGCTTTTCAAGAGTGAAATCTTTTTTTACGATCAATGCAATGATCAAAAAGAGTGCAACGATGGCTGCTATTACAAGGAGGATGGTGATTAATATACTCATATCAATTTTTTAAGTACTAATATATCTAATTAGTTTTTTAATATTTAATTATTTTTTGGACCGGCAAAAAATATTATTGATTCAATGATTTTTCCTGGTAATTAAGCAACCAGTGATTACCGTACTTATCTGTAAGGCCACCAAACAAAGCGCCCCAGAAAGTATTCTCCAAAGGATGTGTGGCAGTACCTCCATCAGCCAATTTTGCATAATAACTTTTTATTTCTTCTTCGCTGCTGCAGTTGAGGCAAAGGGAAACGGTATTTCCTTTTACCAATCCCTGCTCCGGCACACAATCTGTTGCCATCATTACCAGTGCTCCATTTATTAAACTGGAATGCAAAATATATTGCTTCATTTTTGAAGGCATTTCTTCAGCCAATGGTGATTCTCCAATTGTTTGCAGCACTAACTCTCCGCCCAGGCATTCTTTATAAAATATCATCGCATCCCGGCAGTTTCCATTAAAGGTTAAGTAAGCATTCATTTGTGTCATAGTATCGATATTAAATATTCAGCATAAAATTTGTTGTGATTATATTTTAAAAATCAGGTAACACTTCTGCAGTGCATCCAAATTATTCAGCCATTGAATAAAATCCTGCGAAGGTTTTTCAGCAGATCCATAGACCACCCGAAGTATTTTATCACAATCATGCAAATCAAAATTGGCCTTGTATGCTGCAAAATTTTGATGTATCTGCTTCACCAGTTGCTTTGCCTTTTCAGGACAGGTAATATTTGTTTTAAAAACTTCTATCATCCACCAACTCATTTTTTTTAAAGAATTAACCTGCTATTTCGCCACAGGTTAAATTTTTATTTCAATACAAACTTACGCTCCCTAAAAAAAATTGTCAATGTGTAAAAACGACAATCAAAGGGGTTGATTGCGACAGGCAACTTACTTATCTTTATTGCATGAAACATGTATCTATTTTAGTTCCTGAATCATCGGTAATAGAAGCTATTGCTGATCCACGCTATATGTTCAATGCGGCCAACCAGTTTTTGCAGTTAACAGGTAAAGAACCATTCTTTCATGTGCAATTAGTAGGATTGAAGAATGAAATAAAATTAGACAACAGTTTATTTTCTGTTCACACAGATGCATTGCTTAAAGACATAGAGCATACTGATCTCATTTTTATTCCAGCCTTAAGTGGTGATATGAAAAATGCAATCGAGCTGAATAAAGATTTGATACCATGGATTACAGAACAATATCATAAGGGTGCGGAAGTGGCTTCGCTTTGCCTCGGTGCTTTTTTATTGGCATCCACCGGATTATTAAAAGGAAAGCAATGTTCCACCCACTGGCTGTTTGCCAACGATTTCAGAATGATGTTTCCGGATGTGGAACTGGTGGATGGCAGTATCATTACTGAAGAAAATGGTTTGTACAGCAGCGGGGGTGCCAACAGTTACTGGAACCTGCTTTTATATTTGGTAGAAAAATATACAGACAGGGATATTGCTATACTGGCCTCTAAATTTTTTGCAATAGAAATTGACCGCAACAGCCAAAACGCTTTCATGATGTTCCAGGGGCAAAAAGAACATGAAGATGATGAAATAAAAAAAGCACAGGATTTTATTGAAGATAATTTCCAGGAAAAGATCAGTGTAGATCAATTAGCCGACCAGGTAGCCGTTGGCAGAAGAAGTTTTGAACGCCGCTTTAAAAAAGCCACCAACAATACGGTGATGGAATACATTCAGCGGGTGAAAATAGAAGCCGCTAAAAGAAGTTTTGAACGCAGCCGAAAAAACATCAATGAAGTAATGTTTGACGTAGGTTATACTGATACCAAAGCCTTTCGTACCATTTTTAAAAAGATCACCGGATTAACTCCAATTGAATACAGAAATAAATATAATAAGCAGGTGATGGCGGCATAGGTAATTTAAATTGTTTGAAGATGATCATTGAAAGAAATAATTTTATTAACTCTAAAATGCTTTTTCAAACCTTAGTGGAAATAAATTTAAACAGTAACTCAATCATGTTACCTTATTCTTTATGATAATTATTCAGTAAAATAATTTTATAACCCGGTAATGCTTTTTCAACCTTAGTAGAAATAAATTTAAACAGTAGCTCAACCTTATTACCTTATTCTTTATGATAATCATTCATTGAAATAATTTTATTAACTTGACAATGCTTTTTCAAACCTTAATAGAAATAAATTTAAACGGTATCTCAACCTTACCAGCCTATCGGCAGGCAGGTTACCTTATTCTCAGAGAAAATGAAAATAGAATATAACAATTTATACACTCATTTTATCTTTACTACACTGCATCGCTTACCCGTAATCATTGAGAGGAACCGGGAACGAATTGAAAAATATATTACAGGTATAGTAAATAACAATGATTCTCATTTATATGCCATCTATGCCAATCCAGAGCATGTTCATTTTCTTGTTTCCCGTTCTCTAACATTATCAGAAGAAACCTGGCTTCAATTGTTGCCGAAAGTTCTCAAAAGTTCATCAACCAAAATAAATTATGTGATACACTTTTTGCATGGCAGGAATCAGCTTCCGCTTTTTCTGTATCAAAGTCAGATATTGACAGGGTATGTCCGCAGGATGCTGTGCACAAATACATTCTTAATCAACCGGAACACCATCGTAAAGTAAGTTTCACAGAAGAGTATGAAACGTTTATTAAATTTTATCAAAAGACCCTGGATCCGTCGCAAAAGTATTCATCAAAATAAGGTAATAAGGTTACCGCATTTTTCTTAGCTTTTCTACTAAGGTCTAAAACCATTCTTCCAATTTTTTAACACGAGGATTAAAAAATAAAATAAGGTTTTCTAATTATTGTTCCTCCTATTTGGTCACTTCAAAATAAAAAAGATTTTTTTCTTGCACGTAAATGATGCAGTTAGTTAAATTTGTATATAACTGTATGATGAAGTTTAAAAAACTATTTTGTCTTTTAATTTCCGCTGCACTGCTGCAATTATATACAGTGGCGCAAAGCCGTTTCTTTACCTTCAGCCGCTACAGTACCGACAATGGTATGATGGGCAACAAAGTTTTTTGTACGTACCAGGATGCAAAAGGTTTTATCTGGATCGGCGGTAATGACGGACTGATGCGTTTTGACGGAACAAAGTTTGTAATCTATTCAGACCGCAAAGGTGATATGCCATTCTCAGCTGTAGGCGCCATCATACCGTTATCTTCAACAGAGTTTATATTGTCTTTTCCGGAAATGAAAGAAGCCGGCATTTTTAATGTGGCCGATCTCAGCTATACAAAAACCCGTATTGTTACATCGCAGCAGATACCCCCAAGATCCACCATGATTATTTATAAAAGTGAACAGGAAATTTTTATGCTCTTCAGTAACTCTCCTTATGTGTTGAAATTTGATTCCACAAAAAAAATATTTTCTTCTTACCAGCCATTTATTTTACCTCCGGGATGGGATATCATTTCAATGTATTATGATGAAGTGGAAAAAAATCACTGGTTCAGCTGCGATAGTGGTTTGGCAGTGTACAGCATGACCGAAAAAAAAATGTTCAGCCGTTATAACAATCCACATCAATGGGGCATTCTTACAGAAGACAAAATAAATGATGGCAACTGGACATTGTTTATTGACAGCAAACGAAGACACTGGATATTGAACTGGCCTTCTTACAGCAAAGGAACAGAACTGCTGCATTGTTATGATGCAAATAATGACCAGTTTTTACCCGATACTGCAGGCTGGAAAAACAGCATCAAACAGTACAGGGAAATCAGGTATATCACCGAAACAAAAGACGGTGTTATCTGGGCCTATGGTACCAATGGTTTATTAAGCCGTATACCGGAGACGGGTATATTTGAAAATAACAAAGATGACCACACCGATAATTTTGGTATTAAATACGAGACTGCACAGCACCTGATGGAAGACAAAGAAGGAGGTATATGGGTTTGCACAGACCAGGGCCTTTATTTTTCGCCACCGGCAAATAATAATATCATCAACCTCATCAGTGTTAACAAAGTACCGGTTACTCATATATGCCAGCTGGAAGATGGCCGCATTTTATTAAACACCTGGGGTGTCGGCACCAAAACATTAGAACTATTAAATTTCAACATAATTTCCAGGGATCTCTATCCAAAAATAAATACTGATAATAACCAGCTTGGCCCGGTATGGTGCAGCTACCAGCACAGCAAAACAAAAAAAGTTTATATAGGCGCCCAGGCAGGATGGCTGGGAATATATGAT
>JAYVLZ010000346.1:0-8535 GCA_043759175.1 Chitinophagaceae bacterium
TTGATATTGGACCTGAAGGTGGTGACGGTGGCGGGCTTGTATTATATGAAGGAACACCGGAAGGATTGGTGAAGGTGAAGGAGAGTTTTACTGGTAAGTATCTGAAGGCAGAGTTGAATTAATTGATAATTTAGTTAATAACCCGGAGTGGCGGGTAGGGAAACCCGCCACGGCTATCCCACAGGGTTAGTGTCCCGCCAACCCTTTAACAAACGACATTCATTGATAATGTTAGATAAATGTTTTCAAAAAATAGCTGCAGCTATAAAATAAAAAAGACCCGGGTCATAACTCCGGGTGCTAATAACTAAAAAATGACAAAGTAGTTGCAGAGAATTCAATAAATGGTTTCAGGGGAAACAAGTATGTCAGACACAACTTGCCTCTGGGTAAAATTCAATACAGCACTTTGCCATTTTTTAGAAAGTGATAATATTTTATTTAAGGCGCTGATATTATTTCTAATACCTGCATGGAAATATAAAACCAATGGTCTTTATTTTAATTTTACAATGTTGCTTTTAGTGTTTTGCCACCACATGTATTGTTGTTGCATGGATGCCGGCAGCTTTTGATTTATTATAAAGCATCACCAGCATAAAGCAGGTTACCAGCACAATCATTTTAAACAACATGGGGTTCATTTGCAAACCGTTTTTCATAGTATTTGGATTTTGGATTAAGGATATTGCATTTATTAAAATCTGATTGGACACCTGGTCTTGCTCCTGGCATTTCCATTGTAACTGCTTCCCATACCACCATTTCCGCCATACCCGGTATCATCTCCACCTCCCAGCCTGATGCCGACCTTTAGCAGGAAAGAAAAATAAGCATCACCCATGTTTGGATTACCTCTTTTAGTTCCCGGTGCATAACGTCCCACTCCCGGAGTAACAATACCTACTGTTTTATCACTGATCTTATTTGCAATTAATGCATCTGCCTGCGATAAGTATTTATCAAAGTAAATTGGATCAATATATTGTGTACTCACATCATCAATATAGTCTGTAAAAGTTTTCCTGTACAGCAATTCTAACCCAAGATTAATATTACCTGATACCAGGTATTTAAATCCTGCACCGTAAGGCAAATTCATCTGTGTTAATTTGTAATTTTTCTTCGTTGGGTATTCAGCAAAACCCTGCCCTTCTGTATGCAAAGGTTGCAATTCGTGCCAGGTAACATTTCCATTCTGATCTCTTAAAGAACCTTTTGGATTAAAATGATACAGTCCTACGCCACCAAAAATATAAGGACGAAATCTTGGGTCGTAATCATAATCATTTCTTCTTATAAATTGCAAAGGGAAAAATTCCACCGCACCATATACTTCCCACATATTGCTTTTAAAATCCAGGTTACGTTGCTTGCGCCACAGTTCATCCACACCGTGTGTACTAATGATACTGTCTATCCCTTCCACATAAGTGTATTGGCCTGCCAGCCTGAATCCCAGCCATTCATTTGGATATACAGAAATGAATGCGCCTTTCATTAGTTTGGTCAATTGATAATTCAGATCTTTAATAAAAGGGGTTCCTTTGCCAACCTTACCGCCCAGATCGCCGAGGAAAAATGTAGGCCCAAAGTTTAAACCAACCTCCACAGCAGTATTTTCATTACCCAGCATCACGTGCTGAGCTGTTGCAGATGAAACCAGCATAAAGCATAACAAAAAAGTAAATAATCTTTTCTGTATCATTTCACGTAATCGGATTTTCATTAGAACACAAATTTTGAAAATGTATAGGCTGACTTTACCGGCATATAGGTATAAGCTGCTGTTATATTCAGATTAACGAGGAAGGAGGAAGAATATTGTATTTAATCAGGCAAAATCAACCGATGCATTGCATCTTTAATAGCTATATCGTCTTTTAGGATTGTAGCCAGGATACCCTGTATTATTGTTACCCAGCGTGACGCTGAATTTTAGGAGGAAAGAAAAATAAGCATCTTTCCTGTTTGTGTTACCTCTTATGTTACCAGGTGCATACCGGCCTACACCCGGAACAAATGTACCTATTGTTTTATCGTTGATCTTATTTGCAATTAACGCATCTGCCGGTGTTAAGTACTTATCAAAATAAATGGGATTAATATATTTTGTACTCACATCATCTATATAGTCCGTAAAAGTTTTCCTGTATAAAAATTCTAACCCCAGGTTGATGTTTCCAGATACCAGGTATTTTACCCCAGCACCATAAGGCAAATTTATCTGCGTCAGTTTATAATTTTTTCTTGCTGGATATTCTGCAAAACCTTGCCCCTCTGTATGCAAAGGTTGCAATTCGTGCCAGGTAACGTTTCCATTCTGATCCCTTAGAGAACCTTTTGGATTAAAATGAAATAATCCTACACCACCAAAAATATAAGGACGAAATCTTGGGTCATAATCATACTCCTCCCTTCTTATATATTGCAAAGGAAAAAACTCCACAGCGCTATATACTTCCCACACATTGCTTTTAAAATCCAGGTTGCGTTGTTTGCGCCACAGTTCATCCTCACCATGTGTACTGCTGATACTATCTATACCTTCTATGTAAGTATATTGGGCTGCCAGCCTGAACCCCAGCCATTCATTTGGGTACATAGAAATAAAAGCGCCTTTCATTAGTTTGGTGAATTGAAAATTCGGATCTTTAATAAAATTGGTTCCCTTACTGCCAAGGTCGCCCCGAAAAAAAGTGGGGCCAAAATTTAAACCCACTTCTAACTCAGTATTTTCATTACCCAATATCAGGTATTGAGCCCTTGCGGATGAAACCAGGATAAAGCATAACAAAAAAATGAATAATCTTTTCTGTATCATTTCGTGTAAACGGGTTTTCATTCGAACACAAGTTTTGGATATTGGTTAGCTAACTTTTCCTGGCATAGATGGGTATAAGCTGCTGTTGTGCTGTTGTCTTCAGAGTAACGAAGAAGGAAATGAAATATTGTATTTTGGCGTCTTAAATCAACCGATGCGTTGCATCTTGATATGAGGGATATTATCTTCCCGATAAACGTCGCTGATCTGTTTAAAACCCAGCGATTCGTAGAATGTTTTTAGGTAGTATTGTGCACTAATAATTATAATTGGGTCTTTAAATTGTTCGTTGGACCGGGTGATAGCTTTTTGCATCAGTTCCCTTCCATACCCACCCTTCCTGTAATGTATAGAAGTAACCACCCTTCCGATACTGGGATGATCATAAGACAATCCAGCAGGTAACAACCGGCAATAGGCAGCCAGCCGTTCACCATCCCATCCACACAAATGAAAAGCCCCCTGGTCTTTTCCATCTGCATCCTGGTACACACAATTTTGTTCCACTGCAAATACTTCTATCCGCAATTGGAGTATGGCATATAATTCGGCAGGGGTTAATTCATCAAAAGGTTTATATGTCCAGGTAAGTTCCATTAATTGCTATTTTAAAAAAGGCAGTATGTCTTCAATTGTTACAGGCCGCTGTTCATCGTTTAGTTCTATTACAATATAATATCCATTGGCGCAACCAGCTTGCTGAATAGCATTCACCAGTTGTTGCTGATCACTGGTTGTTCTTTTGCCATCCTCTTCATTCCATATTTCTTTAGTGCACAGGCAGCCCATTGTTGGCGTTAGCGGATAGTAAGGCTGGCCCTTGTAGTAAGCAGGATTGATGGTGGTACCATGAGCAATGATCTCGGTACGGCCTGCTTTGCCTGCATAGTAAGATTCATAAAAAGGTTTATAATTTTTCCATTGTGCCGGCAATAATTTTTTATACCAGTTTTCCGTCCACAGGGTATCGGCAATGGAGGAGTCATTCATAAAATGCTGAATGCTGGTTTCAACAGGCATGGTTAGTTGTATGTTGGGTGTGGGGCCAATGAAATTACTTTTGCTTACATCAAAACCAAACATTCTGAAGATACCCTGTGGTGTATTACCATTGCTCAAATAACCCGGCAGATTGCTGATGCTTCTTGCCAACTGGGGCACATAAAAAAAATCAGTGTACAATCCTTTTACAAAATTGCCTGCACTGTCCCGTACAATGGCAAGACCAGGATAGTTCCTGTTCCTTCTCTGAAAACTGTACACCACCACCGCATTCTCAAAGAAAGACTGATGTAACATATCTTTAGTTGAGGGCAATACATTTTTAGCGGTATAATTATCCAGGCGGTAACAAAGCGTTTGTATGATGGTATTTTCCTTATCAATTAACAACCGTTGTTTCGCTTTTATTTTTAATTGAGGCAAGGCTGAAGGTGAGGCCGCTGCAAGATATTCAGCACTCATCGCAAACACTTTTTCACTCACGGCATCCGTTAGCAGCTTTGCTGTTTCTTTTGAGAATATTGCTGGATAAATACTAAATACCATTTCCAGTAACGACCGCTGGAAATAATCACTTCTGTTTTCAATTCCCTCAAATGCTTCATGAATGCGGCTTTCCGTCCAGGGCGATTGGTACCGGATCAGTTCTATTGCACTGAATGCATCCACCCAGTTTTCTTCGGTACTGTCTGTTAACGGATAGGATAAATTTTTAGTGATGGCATTGTTCACTAAATTTTTGTAAAGCCTGTCCCTGTTTACGGATCGGGTATCTTTTGCATACACAGCATCTGTTGCCTGTGCAAACAAATAATTATTTAAAAAAAATAAAATCAACAGAAACAAAATACAAAATACTTTTTTTGTTACCGGCTGAATATCTTTATTGAACTTTATTGGCGTCGCACTCTTGTACATTATATCTCTATGCAAATTTTATTGGAGTTGATAGCTTGTTATTTAATTCCAATTACGTTCAAAATAATTAAAGGAAAATCAGGAGCATTCCTTATGGATTATATTGAGTAACGAAAGACTGCACTCTTTCAAAAGCATCCAGAAAAGTAGCGCTATCCCAGTCATCGCCATGCCCTTTACCAGGATATTGTACATATTGCACTGGTAACAACTGCATTTGTAATTTACCAAATAATGCAGCAGACTGCCGGTTGGCATTTACTATTGGATCATCGGCGCCTTGTAAAATAAGCGTTGGGCATGCCCCACCGGGCGTAGCGAAATTAACAGGACTTGACTGCTGGTATATATCAGGATTACTGGCAGGTGTGGCACCAACTATAAGAGCAATATTAGCCGGAGAAATAATTCCCGGATTGTCATACATCTCATTGATATTGGTTGGGCCAAAAAAATCGACCACTGCTTTTATTTTTACGGGGCTGCTGTATTTATAAGCCTGCAGCAATGCCAGGTGTGCTCCGGCACTGGCACCCAGCAACACAAATTTACTACTGATCAAATATTCAGATGTTTTACCTGCAATAAAATCCAGGGCAGCTTTTACATCAGTTTCCTGGGTAGGAAAAGTATTGGTTGGAGGGGTACACAAACGATAATTAATATTAAAGATGGCGTACTTTGGCAACCTGCGTTTAAGGGTATCTACATAAGCAGCAAAGTCTGTTTTATCTCCGTAAATATATGCACCACCATGTATTAGTATCATTACTTTGGTAGTAGCTGTACTTCTTCCTGCCGGCAAATACACATCCATTTTTTGTAAAGGATCTGAACCATAAGCCACATCCAATACGGTAGAGGCTGCAACAACATCGCCACCATTATCAGCAGATGATTCTTTTTTACAGGAAACTGCAATCACACTGGTAAATACAACAAGGCATAAATTACGGATGGTCATAAATTGATTTTTTAAACAGGCAATTTAAATAATCCCAATTGAAATATTTATTAAAGTTACGTTTCAGGTCGATGCAAGTTTTCCGAAGTATTTTTAAAATTATGATTCTGGTCGCTTCCAGCTTCTCGTCGCTCTTTTTAATGTACGGTTCAGGTCGCTGCAAGTTTTGGTAAGCTCTTTTTCAGTTTACGGTTCAGGTCGCTTTAGCGCCCCGACCCATTAGTAACCATACTTTTCTTTCCATAAAGCTTTTAAATATTTACGCAACTCTTCTTCTCTTGCATTATTGCCTGGTTGATAAAACGCAATTCCTTTTATTGCGTCGGGTAAATATTCCTGTGGTGAAAAATTGTTTTCATAACTATGAGAATATTCATACCCTTTATTGTAGCCAAGGTCTTTCATCAATTTTGTGGGAGCATTGCGAATGTGCAACGGTACCGGCAGATCACCTTGTTGTTTTACGGCGTTCATCGCAGCACCAATTGCTGCAGTTGCTGAATTGCTCTTGGCACTGGAGGCCAAATAAATAGTACATTGCGATAAGATCAATTGAGATTCCGGATAACCTATTTTGTTTACGGCTTCAAATGTTGCATTGGCCAGCAGTAATGCGTTGGAATTGGCATTGCCAATATCTTCACTAGCTAAAATCAATAATCTTCTTGCAATAAATTTTACATCCTCCCCTCCTTCTATCATTCTTGCCAGGTAGTAAACTGCTGCGTTGGGATCACTGCCACGGATAGATTTAATAAAAGCTGAAATGATATCATAATGCTGTTCGCCTTTTTTATCGTAGAGCGCAATTCTTTTTTGAGCAACTTGCATTACAAAATCATCTGTAATAACGGCTCCCTCCAAACCTCCTCCGCTTGTTAGCGGAGAGGCTTCTGCAACCAGTTCCAGCAAATTCAACAATTTTCTTGCATCACCGCCGGAGATATTAATGAGTGCTTCCGTTTCTTTTAGCTGGATGTTTTTTGTTTTTAAATATTCATCCGTTGTGATGGCATGATTCAATAGTTCAATCAAGTCTTTTTCATCTAATGACCGCAACACATACACCTGGCAGCGGCTGAGCAAAGCGCTGTTTACTTCAAAGGATGGATTTTCTGTGGTAGCTCCTATTAATGTGATGATACCTTTTTCCACAGCTCCCAGCAATGCATCCTGTTGCCCTTTATTAAAACGATGAATTTCATCAATGAAAAGAATTACGCCGGTTTGTTTCTTTGCATTGTCTATTACTTCTCTCACTTCTTTTACTCCACTGCTGATAGCACTGAGCTGATAAAAAGGAACCTGTAATGTTTGTGCAATGATATTGGCAATGGTTGTTTTACCCACACCCGGTGGCCCCCATAAAATCATGCTGGGGATTTTTCCATGTTCAATAGCTGTACGCAGGATGCTGCCTTTACCAGTGAGGTGTTGCTGGCCTACGAGTTCATTTAATGTTGTGGGGCGAAGACGTTCTGCTAAAGGGGTTGATGTATTCACCATACAAATTACAGAAAATGTAGTGTTCAAAAATTACTTTGAAAATTATTTAAACTAAATAAATTACAGGCAGGGTAAGTAAAATTGGTAAAAACAAAAGTGCCAAAGATAGTAGCCCATCTAACCATGATGGTTTAAATGCTATTTTCTCATTCCAATAATTTCCATATTCACTGTTAATTACATGAGTAAAATCTTTATCAAGGAAGCTCGAATTAATAAGTCTTTTTTGAATTAAAGAATCATTTACCTTCTTATAAAACTTTTTTATTAACCATAATATTAAGGTGTAATGAAAAATAATCAATCCTGAATTAATAGCTGTAACCTTATGTTCGTTGTCTGATAATGGTAATAAAATGAAGGGGATGATTAGCGATATTAAAAACAAAGGCCTAAATATATTTTTAGCATAAATTTTTTGAGTTCCAAAAAAAAGAAGGAAAAGGAATAAGAAAATAAAACCCAATACTGCAAAAGATAATATTTTCATTTATTGGGCTAATTCTTATTTTGAGGTGCTGGAATAGCTTACAACTATCATTTATCAAAACATATCTCATTTTCCTGATACCCCAAAATTTCATAATACAAAGCCTTTAACCTTAGTAGAAAACCGCTAATTAAATTGCTGCAACCTTATACCTTATTTTGAAGTATGCTTATTTTGAGGAATGCTTCCCAAAAGGTTCCAGGGTCTTTTGATAAAATTTAATAAACATTTCATACTCTTCTGCGAAACTTATCTTACGATGATGTTCCGATTGATTAAGTATGTATTTACATATACACGATCAATATCTGACTTTGATACTGAAAAAGCGGAAGCTGATTCCTGCCAGGCAAAAAGGGTGTCACATAGTTTATTTTGATTGATGAATTTTTGAGAGCTTTCAGCAACAATAGAAGCAAGGGTTTCTTCTGATAATTTCGGAGAACGGGATACCAGCAGATGAACATGTTCCGGATTGGCGTATATGGCATATAAATAGGAATCGTTATTATTAACTATGCCGGTAATATATTTTTCAATGCGTTCCCGTTGCTTTTCGGAGATAACAGGTAAGCGATGCAGTGTAGTAAAGATAAAATGGGTGTATAAATTGTTGTACTCTATTTTCATTTTATTGGAGAATAAGGTAATAAGGTTGAATTCTTAACTAATTTTTTTCTACTAAGGTTTAACAAAGCTGGGTTAAATGGTTATTAAAATTCTTTCCAACTTACAATACTCCGGTAAAAATTTAAGCCCTTAACCTGCCGAAGCACAGGCATTGGTTATAGATGCGTTTTATTTTTCTGCAACTCATGTCTAAAGCCAAGT
>JAYVLZ010000347.1:0-6477 GCA_043759175.1 Chitinophagaceae bacterium
TTAAAATAAAATGTGTGCTTACAAAATTTGACAGCCATTGCATAGATACTCCGGATGATATTATAAAAGTGCTGGCGCTGATGGGTTTTTAAAACCCATGACCGATTATTTTTAATACCTCTTCTTTCTTTCTACGGGCCACATCAAGGCATACCCCATTTTTCATCATCACCTGTCCGCCATCGCCCTTTATATATTTTTCTATACAATTAATATTGATAATATAAGAGTGATGAATACGAATGAAGATACTGGCAGGCAGCAACTCTTCAAAATCTTTCAATGTTTTTGCAACGGTTATTTTTTTATTGTTGATTAAATAAAAATTAGTGTAATTGCTTTGAGCTTCTAAATAAATGATGTTGCCGGTTTCCACAAAATGCAGCCCTTCCATACTGGGGATGGCAATGCGGTGCTGCTCTTTTTCTTTGTTCATCAGATTATGCAGCAGCATTTCCAACGCCATATTGCCGTTGTTATTTTTTCTTTTTGCAGCAGCTTTTTCCACTGCCAGTTTTAAATCTGCTATTTCCACAGGTTTTACCAAATAGTCAAGTGCACTGTACTTAATAGCTTTGATGGCGTAGTGGTCATAAGCGGTGATAAAAATAATTTCAAAGTTGTGCTGGTTGAGTTGCTGCAGCATGGTAAAGCCATTCATCCTGGGCATTTCCACATCTAAAAAAATAATGTCCGGATTAGTTTCTTCAATACTTTTTATACCTTCTTCACCATTCTCGCATTCGGCAATAATATTTATTTCAGGGCAATGGTTCATCAGCTTCTGGCGCAGGGCATTGCGGCTGCTTCTTTCATCATCTATTATTATTGCTTTCAGCATAGCTAATTTATTATTGGTTTGTTATTTATTCATCATTTAATAATTAGCAAGGTCATTAATTCTAAAAGTTTTTAGTTAGAGAATTCAGGAACCACCTAAACCTTCTAAACCCTAAACCTTCTAACCTTCTAAACTCTAAACCTTCTAAACCCTAAACCTTTTAAACCTTCTAAACTCAGCCATTACACTACAACAAAATATCATGATTGGTTTATCAATTCTACTTCCACTCTTGTTCCTGCAGGTTCATTGTATTCATTCACCAGGTCGGTAATTTTTACGGAGCCATTTTTATTTTGATTAAATAAATTAATCCTGTCAGTAGTTATTTGCATCCCCATTGATTCATAAACAGGCCTATTTATTTTTTTATAATCCCCTGCCTTTGCCCTGCCCACACCATTATCTTCAATACAATAATAAATATGGTGGTTGCAGACAGCCACCTTAATCATGAGTTTTTTATCAGTGTCTATTTTATTTAACAGCCCGTGATGAATGGCATTTTCCACAAATGGCTGTATCACTAATGGAGGTACTTTATAATCGCCGTTCACTATTTCATCTGCAATATTTATTTGGTAGGCAAATTTTTTATCGCATCGTAATTCTTCCAGCTCAATATAAAGCTTCAGCGTTTCCATATCTTTCCAGCAAGGCACCACATTATTTTTAGAAGTTTCTAAAATAGACCGTATCAGTTTTGCAAATTTGGATAAATACAGCGTGGCTTTTTCTTTCTCATCGTTTTGAATAAGGTTGTCAATAGAATTAAGGCAGTTAAAAATAAAATGTGGGTTCATCTGGCTCCGCAATGCCTCCAATTTTGCTGCTGTCAGTTTTTCATTCATACCCAGCATTTCCATTTTTGTTTGCTGCAGTGATTGTTCCGATTCAATAGACTTAATTTTATTTGCCATCAGCATAGCAATAGTGCTTAATACCTGCAGGTGCTGTTGTGTAAAAAAATTCTTTTGGTGATGTTCACTGTCAATCACTCCAATCACGCCGTCATTGTAAATAACGGGGACACATATTTCACTCAGTCTTTGCATTTCATCTACCCGGTATCGATTATCTATTGAAGTATCCGGTATCAGCACAGGTTCTTTATGCTGCATCACATGGCCCACCACTCCCTGCCCTGGACTTACATTAAAAATATTTTTTTCAATTTCTTCAATCGAGCCTTTGGGGCCATAGCCTGCCCGCTGTATCATTTTAGTATTGTCTTCGTTCCACAAATAAATCATACAATCCTCAAAGCCCAGCCTGCCGATGAGATTTTTTGCCACATCCCACAATACATCATCCACCGTGTTTTTATCAATTAAGGAAGAAGAAAAATAATTGATGATCTGCTCCATTTCCAGTTTATTTTTATACTGCTCAGCATTCAGTTGTTGTACTTTAAGTTTTTCCGCTTCCACGGCTTTTATACTTTTTACACGCCACTTTATAAATTGATACCCAATTAAAATTGTGCAAATTACCAGCAGTAAAATAAACCACCCCGTTTTCCAGAAAGGTGGTGCAATGATTATTTTAAAAGATGTAACCGGCGTTGTTTCAATTCCATCACCTGCTTTTACCGTAAAAATGTATTGCCCTGGCTCAAGATTGGTATAGCTGGCAAAATTTTTTGAACCAATACTTACCCAGTTTTTATCAACTTCATCCAGGCGGTAATAATAATTAGTTTGCTGCAGGTTGGAAAAATCAAGCAACGCAAATTCAATGGTTAAAAAATTTTGTTGATAGGAAAGCTGTACCGGTTTATCAGCATCCAGCAATGAATCAATAGAAAGGTTATTGTCAAAAACTTTAAACCCCGTTATTGCTAATTTAGCCGTTGTGTTTTTTGGAGCAAAATTATTTTTTGTATAAAAACAAATTATTTCGGCGCTAGAGCCGGCAACCCATCTTCCATCCTGTAAAGGATAAAATGATACTGATTTAAATTCACTGTTAATAATACCCGGTTCAATATTAAACCGGATAAATTTTTTATCCGCAGGTTTAAATTTATACAAATCATAATCAGTAGTAAACCACACATAGCCTGCAGCATCTTTTTTTATTGCATGGATGGTATTAGCTGGCAAACCGTCATTGGTGGTAAGCTGTGAGAATGTTTTATTGCCGGGGTTAAAGAAATTTAAACCGCCATACACAGTGCCAATCAGTAAAGTGCTGTCGTCATATTCTTCAATACCTTCGGTAGTATTGGCGGAAATGGAATGGGCATTATTTTTATCAGCCACATACACTGCTGCATACATCCGCCTTTCAGTATCAAATTGTTTGAAACCTGTTTGGGTACTTACCCAGCAGCGTTGTTTGCTGTCGAAAAAAATATTGAATACGGAGGCATACACTTGTGCAATCCCTTTCGCACTATCATTGTACCCAAAAAATTTATTTTGTTGTTTATCCCATTCAGCAATCTTTCCATCATGCAATCCCATCCACATATTTCCCCTGCTGTCTTTTGTTATACACCAGATGGTTTTATTATTTAACTCCGGAGGGTGAATAGTTTGTATGGCGCCGGTAGATGGATTGTAAATATGTATAAACCCGTGCTGGCAGCCAATCCAGATATTACCATCATCATTTTGCACAAAACTCCATACCAGGTTATATTCATATGGCCCGGCAAACGAAATATTCTTTTTAAAATTCCACTTACTGTCGTAAACAGTAATACCTCCGCCCCAGGTGCCGGCAATTATATCCCCATTGGCAGCCTGTATAAAATTCATGATTTCATTTTTAGGGATGGACGATGGATTGTTTTCTTCGTGATGTATGGATTGAAAATACGGACGGTATGGGTTAAAAATATTGATGCCTTTATCTGTACCCAGCCAGATGTTTTCTTCTTTATCCTGGAAGATGCATAAAATTTCATAATTATAATGAAGCCCCTGTTGATTGGTTTCTTCGTTGATGATATTGCTAAAAGAATCTTTCTCCGGATCATATTGCAGCAATCCACTGTTTGCCGTGCCTATCCAGATATTATGGTGGTTGTCTTCAAAAAAACATTTCACTATCAATACCCCATTGTCAGTAATTTTTGTTGCCCTGGTATTGGTAATATCAGTTAAAGAATAGGTTGATATTTTTTTTGTCAATGCATTGTATTTATAAAAAGCGGGGCCGCCGGTACTTATCCAAAAATTTTGCCTGCTGTCTTTCAGTATTCCTGTAAGCTTTTTTTTATCCATCACCTTAAGCAATGGGTGCCGAATGGGATTATAATCATGTGTAAAAACTTTACCTGTTTTTTTTTGAAACAATGAAAGTCCCTTCCAGGTGGCCGTCCAGGTTTCTTCATTTTCTTTATCAGTAAGAAAGAAGTTGCTTTTACCAGGAGCAAGAAAAGAAGCGGATAGAAAAATGGGAAGTATTTTTTTGTCAATTTTATTATAATGATAACTCCCGAAATCTCCCAATAAAGTAGTGCTGCCAACAGAATCAAAATAACTATTAAATTTAAAGCTGCTGTCTTTCACTATTTTTTCAGCAGTATATAAAGTGAATTTATTTTTTCGCAGGTCAAGCCTTCCAATTTCCCCGGATATTATCCATAAACAATTATTTTTTTTATCTGAAAATATGTTGGCTTCCCTGCTGTCTTTTATGTAATCAGGGTTATTTAAATCAAAAGGGTAGTTTACAAAACGGGTGCCATCATATCGTTGCAAACCGTTTGGGGTCATTATCCATATATATCCTTTAGTATCCTGTACAATAGAGTTTACCTGTGTGTGCAGCAAGCCATCAGCCTGGTTAATATGGCGAAAGCTGTAAGGTAAACCTTGCTGCGCCATTGCCCCTGTTGCAATAAAAAAAGTAAATACAAGTAATATGTTAAGGCGGTTATTGCACATGTTTTAAAGTTACTTACAGTTTAGGAATTTAGGATTAGTATAATATAGCACTGCGCTACTTTTTAATGCAGCCTCCGCCCTGGTCTTTGTCTCAACGAACCAATTTTATTTTTATGTTCGGTTCCGTGCAGGCACGAACCGGTGCTGAGAAACAACGGTTGCTTTAAATAAATAACCAGTTCAACTTTTAAACTTAATCCCCCATATCCTTTATAATCTAATCGCTATTATTTCTTTGATCCTTGTAATGGAAGTGGTTCTAATACCGTAGTTTCCCATAATTGATACTTCTTCTTTAATTTATCAAAGATTGTATCCTGTTGTTCTTTTAAGTTATTTTTCTCCTGCGGATCAATCGAAAGATCAAAGAGATATTCATTTGCTTTTTCATCCTTCAGATATTTCCATATACCATCTCTCATAGCTTTGTATTGCTTACGCTGAGAAATTCTCCAATAAAGTGTTCTTTCAATTTCTTTTTTCTTTCCGGTAATTATGGGCATTAAGTCTATCCCGTCTAATGGAAACATCGGATTTGCTCTTATACCGCCAAAAGAAAGAATTGTAGCGGTCCAATCCATCGTTGTTGCAACTTGATTTGTGGTTATATTTGATTTGATTTTCCCAGGCCATCTTATAAAAGCCGGTTCCCTGATACCACCTTCCCATAACTCCATTTTCTTGCCTTTGTAAATTCCATTGTCAGAAAATTTTTCACCGCCATTATCACTGGTAAAAATAACTACCGTGTTTTTAGTAAGCCTTTTTTCATCTAATGCTTTTATTATAGAACCCACTGCATCATCCAGGCTCTCCATCATAGCTGCATAAATTGCAGGAGAGCCTTCCTGAGTCCATGGTATTGTATCGGGATAGGCTTTATCATTTGGTCCTTGCCATGGCCAATGCGGAGCATTGAACATAATAGCCAGAAAAAAAGGTTTTGAATGAGGTTTATTAATTATTTCAATTGCCTTATCTGCCCAAATATCAGTAAGATAACCATCCCTCTTTATTGGTGTATAATTTTCGTATAGATCATTGTTTCCTTCACGGGCAGCATGTGAAATATAATCAATTGCGCCTGCATGAAATCCAAAGAAATAATCAAATCCATTTCTTATTGGGTTAAATTGTGGCTTAAATCCTAAATGCCATTTTCCAACTAAATAGGTTTTATATCCATTTTGTTTTAACAAAGTAGCTACTGAAGGAACTTCTGAAGACAATCCAATCAAACTATCTTCCGTTGACAAAATCAGGGGTTCATGTAAACCCACATGCGTACGTGCCGGATAACGACCCGTCATAAAAGCAACTCTGGTAGGAGTGCATACCGGCGCTGCTGCATAAGCATTCATAAATTTAACTCCCTGAGATGCAAGTTTATCCAGATTGGGAGTTTGATAATCTTTTCTTCCATAGCAACTCAGATCAGCATAACCAAGATCATCAGCCATTATATAAATGATATTAGGTTTATTGGACTGAGCTAAGGATAAATGAGATTGAATGAAAAATAAAATAAGAATGAATAAATTTAAATTTGAATTTTTCATAAATGAAGGTGCTTTTATTGTGAAATAAACTTTAATAATCTATCACCTGTTCTTCCATCACTGGCATTTCTCTCCAGTCATATTGCTGGTTGCGTAGCTGTGGCCTCCGCCCTGGTACGTGTCTTTACCATAGCCGTCAACTTAAGAAAATAACACAGCCATGCCTTGCAGCATGGCT
>JAYVLZ010000348.1:0-4281 GCA_043759175.1 Chitinophagaceae bacterium
AGGCAATAAATACCGCATCAGCGTTACCGGCCAGGAGATTTTCTGTGATGGATCCAATGTTTCCACTTATGAAAAATCAACCAACGAAGTAACCATCACCAAACTGGATCCTTCTGTTAACACATTAACACCGCAAAAATTATTCACTAACTTTTACGATAAAGATTTTTTGTACAAACTTAACGGAGAGAAAAAAGTAAAAGGAAAAACATTGCAGGAAATTGAACTAACCCCTACTGATAAAAGCAAACCATTTTTTAAAGTGTTGTTGTATGTTGATAAAGTTTCCAGTGTAATCAGCAGTGCTAAGCTATTTGAAAAAACAGGAAACCGTTTTACGTATGCAGTAAGTGGTATGAATCCAAATGCTGCGGTTGGTGATGCACAGTTTGTTTTTGATTCAGGAAAATATCCTGGAGTGGAAGTAGTTGATTTAAGATAATTGAATCAATGAAATAATAAAATAATTCAATAAAAAGATCGCCGCATTAATTGCGGCGATCTTTTTATGATTCAAATAATCTGATTAATTGAATATATACCGGATACCCATTTGTACCTGGTACCTTGAAGCCTGTGCTGTACTATTTTGAAAAGTACTTGATAGTGGTATTTTATTGGTGTTATCAAAATACGGGAAGCTAAACACTGGCTTGCCGGTATTTTCACCGGTAGTTTCTACACGCAGGAAGTTCAAGAGGTTGGTGCGGTTAGGTGTTTTTAAAATGCCCCAGTTACGGTTGATCAGGTTGGAGAAGTTAAAGATATCCATGGTAAAACGGATAGTATTACGTTTTCCTGCAACAGTTACATAAAAATCCTGTGTAAAGTTTAAATCTAATTTGCTGTAGAACGGAACCAACAAACCATTTCTTTCAGCATACTTTCCTCTTCTTTTACTCAGGTAGGGATCCTGTTCTATGTACGCATTTAACTGATCCCACAATACATCTGGCGTACGGGTATCTGCACTGTTAGATTTTTCCAGAATGATTTCCTGTTTAGCCGCAGGGATATAAATAAGATCATTTGTTGTAAGTCCGTCATTATTTAAATCTCCGCTATACAAATAACTTAATGCTCCGGCATTTGCAGATTCAAATGTTAAACCAAATGAAGTACCAAAATGCTTTGCATATTCAAAACGGTATGCAGCTGCTGCCACCACACGATGAGGTTGATAAAAGTTTGAATAAGATGTTACATCATCATTGGGATCGCCTGAAACAGAACGGTCTCTCCAGATAGATTGAGCAATAGAACCACCATCATTTACAGAACGGCTGTCGCCATAACTGTAAGCAACCATGGTGTAAAGATTTTTTACGTTCCGTTGTAACTGTAACGTGATGTTATAAGTATATCCTTTTGAAGTATTTTTCATCAGGATGGCATCAGAAATATTTGGGTTAGAGGCTGTAGTTCCTCCTGTGCCACCCCATATCTTAGAAGAAGTGTACCTGACCCTGTTATCGTATCCAGGCAATGCTGCACCAGTGGTTGGCAAGTTGATGTTTTGGTGATAAACCCCATTAATATCTTTATTATAGATACCTTCCAGGGTACCGGTAATGCCAAAAGGTAATTTATAATCCACTGCTAAATTTGCCCTGAATAACTGAGGAAATTTAAAATTTTTATTAGAAATAGCGAGGTTATAACTGGTGTTGGAAGCTGCATTTGGCGGAATATATTGTGTAACATCAGGACTGAAAGCAGTACCGGTCGTTCTGGTAAAAGATCCAAAATCAACACCATTATTGCTTAACTGGTTGCTCAACCAAACAAATGGGGGAGCCCCTGCAAATACACCTGCACCGCCTCTTACCTGTAAGCTTTTATCTCCCTTTACATCCCAGTTGAAACCTAATCTGGGGCTCCACAATACACTTGTTTTGGGAGCTCTTCCGGTTTCTATTCTTATACCATTTCTAAAGGTAAGGGCGTCAGCGCTGTCATTGGTAATAAAGTTTTGTTCAAAGATGGGAATGTCAGCCCTTAAGCCCACAGTTAAGGTGAAGTTTTTATTTACATTCCATTTATCCTGAGCAAAAAAGCCAAGCTGTAATGACCGTAAACTTGCAAAAGGAAACTCGCCGCCTTTACGTGCTGAATACTGAAGAGCATAACGGGTTGCGTTGGCACTGCCGGTATTCACGCTTGCATAAAATGAATCTACATTGGCAAAACGGTAGTTACCATAATAATTAGGAGCAAATCCATTTAAGAATTTGTTGTAAGTATTTTGAGTACCAAAATTAAAAGTGTGTTTGCCTTTGTAAAGCGTGGCAATATCATTAAACTGCCAGGTATCCGTATTTAATTTATTGTTAGCAGTAAAAGGTTCGTAACCAAAAGACGTGAAGGAAGCGCCCTGGCCATTTTCAATATCTACCAACGGAAATATTCCTCCGGGGCTGCTTCTGAAATCCCTTAACTGGTTGTAACCAACCTGTATTTTATTAGAGAATTTATTACTCAGTCTTGTATTCAGTTCTGCAATAATAATGTTGAAATTATTATTGATTACATAACTGGACGAAAAGAATGGCATTGCTGTATTACCTGGCTGGCGGCTGCCACCCGGAGCGCCACTATTACTTGGAGCCTGGTTACGGTAAGATTTGAGATAATAATAATTTATGTTGAAAGTGTTTTTGTTATTGATATTAAAATCAAGCCTGGCAGTTACTTTATCACTGTAAATATCAAAAGTGTAATTTTCGTAAGCACCCGGATCATATTCAAATTTGTCAATTAAAAAATTCTTTAGAGAATCCAATGTTTCTGCCCTTGCCTGGGAAACATTGTCGCCGGTAGAACCATTACGGCTTGCCACCCTCGCTGTTGCTGGTGTGCTAATCCTTTCCTGTTCGCCACTTATAAAGAAGAATAATTTATTTTTAATGATTGGACCTCCAATGGAAGCACCCCTGTTTTTAAAATTAAAATCCTGACGTGCAATAGTTGTTCTGCCAATTTTTGTGCCGGTAAGGCCAGGTGTTTTCCAGTAATTATAAATAGAACCTTTGAATTCATTAGTACCACTTTTGGTTACAGCATTGATACCTGCACCGGTAAAGTTACCCAGGGTTACATCGTAAGGCGCCAGGTTTACCTGTATTTGCTCTAATGCATCAATGCTGAATGGCTGAGAACTGGTTTGCCCACCCAAACTACCCGATAAACCAAATGTATTATTAAAGCTTGCCCCATTAACTGTTAGATTGTTATAAGAACTGCTTTTTCCGCCAAAACTATTTCCATTAGCGGTGGGTGTAAGCCTTGTAAAATCTTGTATGCTTCTGTTGGCAGCAGGCAACCTGTCTATTTGCTGGCGGGTAATTACTTCTGCTGACCCAGTGCGGCTGCGGCTGAATACTTTATCAGAACGGTAACCTGTTACCACTACTTCAGTTAAATTGCCTTCCGTCTTAATTAGTTTAAAATCCGCTTTGTATGCAGTACCCAATGTAAGAAATATATCCTCCTGGGTTTCTTCTTTATGGCCCACAAAAGATACCGTAATCTTATATGGCCCGCCAATTCTTACGTTGGTGAGGTTAAAAAGCCCGTCTTTACGGGAAGTGGTTGCATACCTGGTACCCGTGGGCAAATGGATTGCTGTAATGGTAGCACCATTCAGTGCAGTTCTGTCATCAGTAATAACACCTTGAATTTCAGATGTGGTTTCCTGTGCCCTGGTTACAAAACCCAATAGCAATAGCAACAAGGTTAAAAAATGCATTTTTCTCATAATCATAAGTTGAATTTTTTGCGAAGATCAGTACATTACAATTGCATAAGAAAGAAGTTTTGGTTAAAAAATTATTACTATCCGGCTGGATTATTTTATCAACCAGACTTTATTACCTGGTTGTTTGCCAAAAAAGCAGTTGAAAAAAATTGTAATGCTGGGATCCTTCAATGAACTGACCATAAATTTTCTAAAGCCGCTGCTTTCCGCTACTATTTTATCCGGAATGCCGGGCAGTTTATTACATGTTGCAAAAGAAATCTTTTTTCATGATTTTTTTATACACCAAAAACCGGGTGTTGAGAAATGGTTATCATCAATTGTTTCCTTATAAAGAATATCTCCAATAACAAACCTTCTTTACCTTTGCAAAAATTTTATCAATATGTTAGACAGCATTGAAAGTGCAATAGATGATATAAAAAAAGGGAAACTGGTAATAGTGGTTGATGATGAAGACAGAGAAAATGAAGGTGATTTTATAGCTGCTGCTGAAAATGTTACACCCGAGGTGATCAATTTTA
>JAYVLZ010000349.1:0-7572 GCA_043759175.1 Chitinophagaceae bacterium
TTTTTCCAGGCTGATAAAAATTTGTTTGATGCACAGGTGGTGCAGTATTTTGAAATGCCTGCCCAGCTCATCAAGTTAAGTGAGCGCCCCTGGACCATACTCACTTACATGTTTACCCACACCAATGTAATCCAAATCCTGAGCAATATGCTTTGGCTATGGGCATTTGGATTTATTTTACAGGAACTTACCGGCAATAAAAAATTAATACCCATCTATATTTATGGTGGGCTAACGGGAGCGTTGTTTTTTATTCTTGCCAACTATCTTATTCCGCCAATTAAACCTTTTATAGATGGTGCTGCACTGATGGGTGGCAATGCAGCTACTATGGCAGTAGCGGTGGCTACCACAGTGCTGGCACCTAATTTCCGCTTCTTTAAAAATATTTGTGGTGGTATTCCTATCTGGGTGCTTACACTGGTATATGTATTGATTGATTTTGCCGGGGTAGCATCTATGAGTGCTGCTTACAGTATAGCTCACCTTGCTGGCGGATTGGCTGGTTTATTATTTGTTTACTTTTTACGCAGGGGTTACGATGGAAGTGTGTGGATGAATAAAGGCTACCACTGGTTCATGAATCTTTTTAATCCCAATAAAAAAAATGGCCGGGGCAATATCAGGGAAAAAGTATTTTACAATGCAGACAGCAGGAAGCCTTATAAAAAAACTTCTAATGTTACCCAGCAAAGAGTGGATGAGATACTGGATAAAATAAACCAGAAAGGCTATCATTTTCTTACCGATGAAGAAAAGAATATTTTAAAAAGGGCAGCCGATGAGGGCCTGGAATAATTTTCTGTGCAGAAATTTTAATCAGCCAGCATTATCTTTATAACATGCCCAAAAGCATCTTCCGCAGACTATCAAAAAAATTAATGATCACGGTTAACAGCTTAGTGGCTGTATTTTTTTTAATGGGATGTTATGGTAAATTCTTTTCTGCTTACAAATGGTGGCCGGTAAGTTTGTTGTCGCTGGGTGCGTTTTACCTGCTGGTTGTACTACTCCTGTTTTTGTTGTTTTGGATATTTATAAAACCAGGCTGGTCATTCATTTCCATTATCGCCATTGCACTTGCTTATAAACCAGTAACACGAATTATTCCATTAAGATTAAACGCTGATTTTTCAATAAATAAAAAACCAGGTGATATAAGGGTAATGACCTGGAACGTGGCTCAATTTGATGTGCTGTATAATAAAAGAAGTCCTGAAACAAGAGACAGTATGCTGGAGCTGATCAAAAAATATCAACCTGATATTGCCTGCTTTCAGGAAATGGTGGCAGGTGATACATTATTTAATTTGAACACTGCTTATTATCGTAAGTACAGTTTTTATTCTGTGTATGAATTTTTAAATATGCTAAATTTCAAAGATTATTTTTATACTTATGATTTCAGGGATGATTTTTTAAATCACCAGCATTTTGGTATCATGATATTTTCAAAATATCCTGTGGTAAAAAAACAAACCCTCAGTTTTTTCCCTTACGATTACAACTCCAATTTTCAGTATATAGACATTGTAAAAGATGCAGATACCATAAGGGTATTTAATGTACACCTGCAGTCTATGAAATTCAGCCAGGGTAACCTTTCTTACATAGAGAACCCTTCCATAGAATCAAAACAGGATCTTGAAAAATCAAAAAGCGTGATCGGTAAATTTAAAACTGCTTTTATGAAAAGGAAGTTACAGGCAGATCATATAAAAGCTGAAATAGACAGGAGCCCTTACCCCGTAATTGTATGCGGTGATCTGAATGATGTACCTAATTCTTATGCTTATCAAACAATCGGGGATAACCTGCAAAATGCTTTTGAAGAAAAAGGTGCCGGGCTTGGAAGAACTTTCACCGGCATATCACCCACACTCAGGATCGATAATATTTTTTTGAGTAAAGCGTTTACCGTAAACCAATACAGCAGGGTGCAAAAAAAACTAAGCGACCACTTTCCTGTAATGGCGGATATTGTAAAAGAAAAATGATAGACTGAAATATTTATATTTGTAACCGGCTATGTGCATTACTATTCTTTCATCCCGTACGTACGGGATTGTTTTGCTTAAGTGCTTTACACTGCTGAACCTGCATTGATGTGTCCCCAATCTTTCTTGAAAAAAAGTTGCTTTATAACTAAAAGTAAAAGTGAGTGACACAACGATGTTGAAAAATGAGATAAGGCTGGTCAAATAAAAACTAAAAAACAACAAACCCTCAATTAAATTAAATGTCTTTAAAAATTTATAACTCTTATACACGGCAGAAAGAATTATTTGAATCCATTACTCCCGGCCATGTGGGCATGTATGTATGTGGGCCAACCGTAAGCGGAGAAAGTCACCTGGGGCATGCAAGACCTTACATTACGTTTGATGTGGTTTACCGGTATTTGATGCAAAAAGGTTATAAGGTTCGCTATGTAAGAAATATAACAGACGCCGGCCACTTTGAAGAAGAAGGCAGGGAGGCTGAAGATAAAGTGGGCAAAAAAGCACAACTGGAAAAACTGGAACCGATGGAACTGGTGCAAAAATATACCAATCTTTTTCACTGGGCATTTAATGAGTTTAATTGTAAAGAGCCGAGTATTGAACCCACGGCAACCGGGCACATTGTAGAACAGATTGACATGATTAAAAAAATTATGGAAGCTGGTTATGCGTATGAAAAAAATGGATCAGTATACTTTGATGTAAAAAAATATGCAGCCGGTCATGACTATGGAAAACTGAGTGGCCGGGTGATTGATGAATTATTAACCGCAGATTTCAGAGAAGAAACCACCCGTGAACTGGAAGGACAGGAAGAGAAAAAAGACCGGGCAGATTTTGCCTTGTGGAAATCTGCAGCACCGGAACATATCATGCGGTGGAACAGTCCCTGGGGACAGGGGTTCCCCGGCTGGCACATTGAATGTTCTGCCATGGCTACAAAATATTTGGGAGCACATTTTGATATACATGGCGGTGGCATGGATCTTCAATTTCCTCACCATGAAAGTGAAATTGCACAAAGCACCATCTGCAATCATAAAGCTCCTGTTAATTACTGGATGCACAACAATATGATTACCATCAACGGAAAGAAGATGGGTAAGAGTTATAACAATGTGATCAGGCTTACTGAAATGTTTAGTGGCAATCATCCATTGCTAACACAGGCTTTTCACCCGATGACGATCCGCTTTTTTATTCTGCAGAGCCACTATCGCAGCCCGTTAGATTTCAGCAGTGAAGCATTGGTGGCAAGTGAAAAAGCGCTGAAACGTTTATGGGAAAGTTATGAACTGTTGAAAAAATTCAATCCGGCTGACTTTGGCAGCAACACCGATAAAGAACTCAATGAAAAAATAACCAGGCTGGTTTCAGAATTCGAAGAATTTTTAGATGATGATTTCAGCACGGCCAAAGTGCTGGCTAATATGTTCGAGCTGGCACCAATGATTAATTCTATTAAAGATGGGCATATTGCGGCAGGCAATATTGCTGCTGAAACAATCAGCCTGTTGCAACAACAATTTAAAATTTACCTGGAAGATATTTTTGGTTTAACGGTGACTACCGCTAACAATGATGGTAAACTAACCGGTGTAATTCAGTTACTGATCGACATCCGTAAAGAAGCCAAACTGAAAAAAGATTATGCCACTTCTGACAAGATCAGGAAACAGTTTACTGAGCTGGGCATTGACCTGAAAGATGAAAAAGATGGCGCCATGAGCTGGACCATTGGATAAGAATTTAAAAATACACAAGCCTGTAAAATTTGTTAGCTATGTGTGTAGTAGATCTTACCGGTTTTTTATTACCTGCACCCCTGCTTTCTTCTTGTATCTACCAGGTATTGAATTTTCCATTGTCCTTCCTGCCGGATGAATACAAAATGATCCACTCCGCAATGGCTGAACTGTCTTTTATAATAAAATTCATAAGGCGCCCATACAGCAGCCATTGGTCCATCAATATGGATGGCATCAAACACCACTCTTTCATCCCCATCGCCTTTCGGCATAGATTGTACAATACGGGCAAAAGTTTCTACTGAATCATTTTCTACTGTTGTTTTATTTTCTTTGTCTGTAACAATAGTTTGCAGGATCGCTCCGCCTGCAAAACATTTTTTAATGCCTTCACCATCGCTGTTTTTCATGGCGGTAAATAAATTATTGACCACAGTTTTTAATTGAATCTGCTGCAGTTTGTGCGGATGCAAAAAATGAAATGCTGCACATTAAAATGATTGAAAATATTTTCTTCATATAAGCCTGGGTTGATTTTGTCCTTACAATACTACTTTTTTACTTTTTTATAATCATCGGGTGCATTTATTTATCAACAAAAAATATCAGTGCAGCATTCAGATGCATCGCTCCATCCGTTGCATAACAATCCATTAATTTGATTGAAAAGCTGTTGTTAGAGAATCATCATCACCACTTACTTGCAATCCTGAAATTAAAATATTATTTTAACGGAAATATACCTGATACTATGCCAAACAGCAGTGAAGATTTTACCAACCAGGAAGAAGTAAAAAAAATAATGGCCATGCTGGAAACCAAATTCGGCAAGGATGGCAGCAGATTAAAGGTAAGTGATGTGGTAGATGAAAAAGGTTTTCAGTATGTAAACCTTGTGCAGGAAGGAGGCGGTATGCTGGGCATAGCACTGGTAGGATTTACCTGGGTGCTGGAAAAAATGGGTATCCGGTTCTGGCGGCTGGCAGGTACCAGCGCAGGGGCCATCAATACTATCTTTCTTGCAGCCATCGGTTCTAAAAGCGATGCCAAAAGTGAGCAGGTGCTTAATTATCTTTCCAATACAAATTTTTTAAAATTTGCGGATGGTCACCCGGTAGTTTCTAAAGTGATTACCAGGCTAACCAGTAATAAAAGTTACCTGAGTAATACCATTTTTTTTATTGTTGGGCTGGCGGGTGTGCTGGCTCTTTCTATGTTCTTTAATGCTGTTCACCATAGCAGGTATCTCATGTGGTTTATCCTAAGTTTATTATTTATAATGGGTTTGATTGCCGGTTATTTTGCTTACTTATGGAACCGGTTTAAAAAAAGAAAACTGGGATTGTGTAGGGGAAACTTTTTTAAAAACTGGTTGGAGGAAAAATTGGCAGAGCATGGGGTAAAAACTGTTACCGATCTTAAAAAAAAGGCTTACATAAAAGCGCCGGAAAATAAATTAAAATTTGCAACAGGCATGCTGGAACTAAGAACCGGGGACGATGCTGATATAGACAGCATGCAAAGTGATATCACCATGATAGCCTGCGATATCACCACACAGATGAAAGTAGAATTTCCAAGGATGGCCATGCTTTATGGAAGAGCAGATGATACCACCAACCCTGCTGAATTTGTACGTGCCAGTATGAGCATACCCATCTTTTTTGAATCCCAGTGTTTTGACGGCATCAACAATAAAGACCCTGCTGTTATTAAAGCATGGAAAGATATCAGTTACAATGAAAAAGATATACCCGATAAAGCATTTTTTGTAGATGGTGGAATCATCTCCAACTTCCCGATAAGTGTTTTTCACAAGCCCAATATCCGTACGCCAAGACTACCGGTTTTTGGTGCCCGCCTTGCAGATGGAGATGACGACACGGGTAAGGATGTATTTGCTGGTATTGGTTCTTATGCCGGTGCAGTATTCAGCACCATCCGTTTTAATTATGATAAAGAGTTTTTAAGCAAAAATAATTTTTATGTAAAATACGTGGCGGCAATAGATGTGAAAGGATATAACTGGCTCAATTTTGCAATGAAACCAACAGAACAAAAAAGCCTGTTCCTCCAGGGAGTAAAAGCAGCCTGGAAATTTCTGGATACTTTTGACTGGGAGGTTTATAAAAAAGAAAGAGAAAATTTGTATGATACGCTTAAAAAAAGTTAGCATCAATGAAAACACTTTTTAAACTGCTGCTGGCAATTGCAATTGTTACCACCGGCTGGATGAGCTGGCTGGCAAGAGATTTTAAATATCCCGGCGACAACCATTTTTCTATCATGGCACTGGAACTGCCTGCAGACAGTGCTTCATTAACAGACATGATTACAAATATTTCTCCCAATACCAGGGAGGCAATATTAAAGCAACTGAATGTTGACTACATATTTATGGCAGGTTGTTACCTGGGAATTTTGGTGCTTTGTTTAATTGCCATCCGGCACATAACAGCAATCAATTCCTTACAAAAAGATCTTCAGAAATCTCAAAGCGGGGCAGTCTGGAAAAAACTGCTGATGGCCCTGGCACTGCTGCAATTGCTGGCATGGGGGCTTGATGTTTGGGAGAACGCACAAATAGAACAATGGCTCCAGACCGGCACTGTTAATAATGATATTGATTTTTTTAAAGCAAGAGTATATATAAAGTTTGCCATTGCTTTTGCAGGTTTTTTTACAGCTGCATTGCTGCTGCTTTTTACTAATAGCTTACCAAAAAAATTAAGCAACCAAAAAATAAAATCCATGCCGGTGGATGGTAGTGTTGAATTAATTTAAAGTAAAATGTAAGAAGCTGAATTAATTTACGGCTGCTGTTTTTATAACTAACAAAACACTGTACTGTTTTTTACCACCCTTCTTAAACCTTGCAAAAATTTTGAATTGTATCCATCATTTGCCATTTATAAAATTCTGTTTTCTCAGCTGATTTTTTAAAGATCATTATACATTACTTTGCCTTTCAGATCATAAATTATTTTCACCATGCAACATCTTGTCCATCTCAGCAAAGACAAAAAACTAAAAAAAATAATTAACCTGCAGGAGCCATACGTTCTTCAAAAAAGAAAACCGGTGTGGCTGCATTTGTGTGCATCCATCATGAGCCAGCAGCTAAATACCAAAGTGGCGGATGTAATTTATGAACGCTTTTTAAAATTGTATCCCAGGAAAAAACCAACGCTGCAACTGATTATTGATACTCCTTTTGAAACACTACGTGGTATTGGCCTCAGCAATGCCAAAACAAACTATGTAAAAAATGTATGTACTTTTTTTATAGAAGAAAAAATTACAGATGCTACACTGGATAAAATGAGCAATGAAGAACTGATCAAATATTTGAGCCAGATAAAAGGTGTGGGACAATGGACAGTAGAAATGATATTAATGTTTACACTTGGCAGAGAAGATGTGCTGGCACTGGATGATCTTGGAATACAACAGAGCATGGCCAAATTGTATGGCTTGGATACTAAAAACAAAAAGGAGTTGAGGGAAAAAATGCTTTACCATTCTGCCAAATGGAGCCCTTATAGAACGTATGCCTGCAGGTATTTATGGGGGTGGAAAGACGGCCCCCTTTAACTCCCCCAAAGGGGGAGAACAAGGCAACAGTTCAAAAACTAAAACCTCTTGCCATGTACCAGTTGCTGATTAAAGAAAAAATGATGATGTGGAAGAACAAATATTTATTAAAGATATAAAGTACCGCTCTCCCGATGCATCGCATTGGCGTAAAGTTAAGGGAAATGCACATAGGTGGAAAAGTAGTGTGGTATTGGTTTTAAAAAGAAAAAGCAACTTGTAGTTCT
>JAYVLZ010000350.1:0-5629 GCA_043759175.1 Chitinophagaceae bacterium
CGGTAGATGCCTGACATAGACAATAAGTAATCACAGATGGGATAATAATCTTCAGATTTCTGCAGTATTCTTATTGCTTCATTGATATTTTTTTCAGCCAGGTCGTTTTTTCCAATATTGGCATACACCATCCCTATATTACCAATGCTGTAGGCTTTGCCGCTTGCATAGTTAATATTGTCAAAAATTATTTTTGATTCTTTAAAAAACAACAGCGCCGAATCATAATTTTTATTGTTGAGGTATTCATCTCCGGCATTAGAAATAGCCGACGCCAGGCCGAGTGAGTCATTCGATTTTTGAAGAGATGCAATGGCCTTATCGTAGTAAAGCATTGCATTGTTATGATTTTTTGAAATGGAATAAATATCGGCGATGGCTCCATAGGCACTTCCTTCTCCTTTGGCATAGTTTGCTTTTTGAGCTGCTTCCACACTTTTGAAATAAGCATCTAATGCTTCTTCTAAATTTCCCAGCAATCTTTTTTTGTTTCCTTTTTGAAAATAGCCCCTGTGCAGGTATAAATTATTTCCGTTTTGTTCAGATAGATTTATCAACTCTTCTGCATATTGCAAGGCCAGGTTGAAATCTTTTCCTTCGTTAAAAGCCAGATTCCTCAGCAATTCTATCCTTGCAGTATCATTTTTCACCGTATTGCTGTGATAAATTTTAGCAAGGCTGTCAGCCATTTTCTGATCCTGCCCTTCAGCATATTGAAAGACGAAACAAAAAAAGCCTATCAAAAAAAAATAAGCTTTCCTTTTAAACCACATAGTATAATAGTTTATGAGTTTACTTGGGCAAAGTCCGGAGGAATGCGGATTTTTATTGACTTGTTTTTAAGAGGGAACGGATATGTACTTACTAAACAAATGAATACACTGTAAGTTATAGGAAATAGTATGTAAAATACAAAAGCGGTATAAAATCTAAAAGAATTAGCTGCGTTTGGAAAGATTGAAAACTAAAGGCGCCTTGTTTTATTTCAGGCTAATACATACGGGGCATCTGCTGGCAAAGGGTAGAAGTCTTAAGAATTTATCACTTACTACATTAAGAGTTGATACGATTAAAAATAATGAAACGCCTATTTTACCAGGGTGATAACAATTGCGATAACAGCAACGACAGCTAATACCCAAATGATGGTATTTTCACGCCGGCGTTCCCTTTTTGTTAGTGTTTTCATGTTGACTTTTTAGTAATAATAAATATGTTGCCGGCTGGTATCCTGCGGTAGCAGATACCATAAGCCTTTAAAAGGGGTGCTGTAAACTTATATAAAATTAACCTGCCTGTGTTTCCCAAAGCATAGTAATGCAAGCGGTATTTCGGCCAAAAAAACCATTCAACTGGTTTTTAATAAATAATATTTTCCTGGTTTAAGGAAGGAGACTGAATATGGCGAAGAAGAGATAAACAGATATTAATGTCCGGCATATTAACATGCCGGACATTAAATGTAATTTTTTAAATCCGCAAAAAGGGTATTTACTTTTTTGAAGAGTATATGTAAAGCCGGTATTTATTTCAGCTTGGTAAAATCATTTCCGCTGAACAATCTTGCCAGGCTCGGGTCTTTTGTTTTCTGCCATTCTTCAATCTTGGATTCAGGAACAATACGCCAGAAATTTTTTGTTTTCATTTCATCGTAATCTTTCCATTGAATAAACAATCCCATAATAGCATTACGCTGCCTGAAAGAAATGCTGACAGGCCTGCCTAACACATCTTTTGATTCCACGTATTTACAAATTACTTCATTAGTCATACAAAACAATTTTTTAGTGTAGATTAAAAGAGACTACCCAGCAGTTAATAGTGCCGGGCAGTTTCAGTAAATATTACCAGCTTTTTGAAAAAGAACGCTTTTTAAAAGCAGGCTTGTCTTCTTTTGGCCTTGCTTCAGCAGCCCTCATCACACGGCCATCGGCTGTAGAGCCATCCACTTCTGCCATTGCTTTGGCAGCAGCAGCATCATCACTCATTTCAACAAAACCAAAGCCCCTGCTGCGGCCAGAAAGTTTGTCGGTTACCACTTTGGCAGAAGTTACTTCGCCAAAACTTTCAAAAAATCCCCTCAGGTCTTCATCTTGTATATTGAAGCTAAGGTTTGAAACATAAATGTTCATTTGTAAAAAAAATTATAAATAAAAAATATTGAGAAAAAAGCAACAGTATAAGAAGACTAAAACAGCGGCATTAATTTGCGTAGCAGAAAAAATCATTCGCTTAATAAATTGCGATAAACTCAAATTGACCCGGCAAATGTAGGCTTTTAATCCCAAACGGGCTTTTATATTATTGCTGCACTTTAATATTCACTGCCACCGGCCCTTTGGGGCCTGGCCCAATTTCAAATGTTACTTTATCATTCTCATTTATTTTTTCTGTAAGTGAAGTGGCATGTACAAAAATGCTTTCACCACTTTCATCATCTTTTATAAAACCATATCCTTTTGCTCCATTAAAAAAAGAAACTTTTCCTTTTCTTATCAGTTCATCACCGGTTAATTCCCTTTGCTTTGGCACACCAATCACTATATCTTCTGCGTTATTTATTTTCTTTTTGGAAGGGTCTGGCGGTTTGGAAGAAAGGTTGCCATTCTCATCAATATAGGCTATCATACTGTCGAGGTCGTTCCCGTCTTTGCGGTTCTCTTTTCGGAACTGCTTTTTTTCGTCTTTGCTTTTTTTAGATTGTTGTTTTTTATTTTCTCTTTCTTTTTTCTTCCAGTTATCTGCCATTGTGTATTTGTGTTTGTTAAAAAATAAAATGCGTGACTGGTACAGGTATCAGCGCTGATGAAAGTGTTAGTGTTTTCAACAGACTGTGGTAAAGGTAGGCGAAAAAATGCGGCAGGCTGTAAATGTTTAAGACACAAGAGAGTTGCCAGCAAAAAATGAACGGTTTAAACTGTATATGTGTAAATAATAAAAAATGAAATTTTCAATTAAATATGCACCAGGCTGTGGTTTTAAAAGCAGTGATAATTTCAGGTGTATTTTACATGGGATTAAAAAATATTTGCAACCATTTTTGCTCTTAAACAGTCTTTAAACGATTCCTTCATAGGATGGCTTTTAACGGGCTGGATTTCTATCCGGCCTTAATTACGTTAACGAATATGTTATATTAAACATAGAAAAGTTTTCTTTTCAGTGCCGTATTAAAGCAGGTAAGTTGTTTATTTATTTGCCGTATTCCCTTCTGCTAAAGCTCCCTGAAGTTGTGGTTTAATAATGGCAGCAAATTTTTCTGAATACACTTTTGCACCCCTGTCGTTAAGATGCGATGGATCGCTGAACAGTTCAGGATGATTGGTGAAACTGGTATCGGTTAAAAAATCATAAAACTTTATCTGGTGAGCAGCAGCAATTTTTTTTGCTGTTTCAATTGGTGGCGGAGGCTGCTGGTATTTTAAATATATGGGTGAGAAGCCAATAAACAATTTTATACCTGCGGCTTTGCAATCGTTAATAAAAAATTCAAGATATTTTACTTTCAGAGTATCAGTGAAGTTGATACCAGTTGTGTCAGAAGGGGCCGCCAAAGGCTTATTCCATGTTCTTAGCAATGGCACAAAGCCTTTTGCTTTTAATTCAGCATCTTCCCGCCCGGAAGTATTGCCTTTAAAAATGGTAAACGCAGCAGAGTTAAAAGGATATACTGCAGACAATAATTTTATCTTTTCCATACTGCTTTTCAATTCCACCTCGGGGCGTATTTCCGGGTGGGTGGAATAATAGGGAAGTAGGCAGGAAAGCCTTTCATAACTTTCTTCATTTTGCTGTATGTCTGAGAAAGTAAAATCAAGGATGATAACTTTTGGTGTATATCTTTTTAATACGCTTTTCAGTAAAGCATAGTGATAAAAGATATGACAACCATCCCTTCCAACATTATAATATTCCATGCCCAATTCTTTTTCAAAAGGTTCAGGCATATAGTGATGGTTGGCTTTTGAAGATCCAAATACCAGCAGTGGCGCTGTTGTTTTTTCTAATGAATAAGTAGTGCGGTACTGCAGGCCGGATTGTTGTTTAAAATAATAATGCTTTAGTATTTTTCCACTTACCTGGTCTATCGCAAATACTATTACAAACAGCAGTAATACATTTAAAAAGAAAAAAAGCCAGTGCTGTTTTTTTGCTTTGTATAAAAATGCTTGTATCATTAATGCAGATTATTAAAATTGAAAATAAATGAATTGTCCGCCATCGAAAACACCAATGACCAGTATTAATAAAATTAATGTTGCGTATGCCAGATGTCTTACTAACCTGTTTTGATTGTTCAGCAATGAAAAACTATCCGGATAATATTCCTTCTTAAATTCTGCTGACAGCAAAAACAAAATCCCAAACAGGCAATAGATAAAAATAGACAGGTTTTCATAAAACAAAGGCCCCTTAAAAGTTGCAATTTTTTTAACGATTAAAAATGCATCCGAAACAGTATTTGCCCTGAAAAATATCCATGCAAAACTGGCAAGCAAAAACGTAATGAGTATTTGAAAAAAGGTATTGAGCCTTGCAGCTTTTGAAAGACCAGTGGCCTTGACAATTTTATCTGTCACTGGTTTTGTAAGAAGTGCTGCCACAAGATAAAAACCATTGAGAGCACCCCAGATAATAAACGTCCAGTTGGCACCATGCCAAAGGCCGCTTACCAAAAACACAAAGAACAAATTAAAATACCACCGTGGTATGGAAACTTTATTGCCGCCAAGAGAAATATACAGGTAGTCTTTAAACCAGGTGGAAAGGGAGATATGCCAGCGCTTCCAGAATTCAGCAATACTTTTTGAAAAATACGGTCTGTTGAAATTCGTCATTAGTTTAAAGCCCATCACCTTGGCAGCACCAATGGCAATTTCGGAGTATGCAGAAAAGTCGCAGTAAATCTGAAAGGAAAAAAATACAGTAGCCATCAGTAATGAAAGACCAGTGTGCTGATCAGGATGGCCATACACAGAGTTTACATAAATAGCAAGCCTGTCTGCAATCACTAATTTTTTAAAGAGCCCCCATATCATCATTTTTAATCCGTCAGACACACGCTGGTAATCGAATGAATGCTTTTCATAAAATTGGTGCAGGAGGTTTTGCGGCCGCTCAATAGGCCCTGCCACCAATTGCGGATAGAACATTACATACAATGAATAGATACCAAAATTCCTTTCGGCAGGCTGGTTGCCACGATACACTTCAATGGTATAACTCATTGCCTGGAAAGTGTGGAATGAAAGACCCACCGGCAACAGAATGGACAGATAAGGTATTGGATTTGTCCAGTTAAAACCATGGAGCAATGCGGTAATATTGTTATTAATAAAGTTGTAGTATTTAAAAACAGCCAGCACACCAATATTGGCAATAAGACTTGCGATTAAGAAAAGTTTTCTTTTTTTGCCCTGCGACTGCTCTATGTATATGCCTGCAAAATAATCCACCACAATGGTGAAGCCGAGAATTAAAATATACACCGGTACAAAAACCATGTAGAAATAACAACTGGCTGCCAGCAGCAACATCCACCTGAACCTGTGGGGTATCAAAAAATAAAGTGTAGTAACAAGAATAAAGAAGATGCAAAATTGCAGGGAGTTAAAAAGCATTTTTTACA
>JAYVLZ010000351.1:0-7383 GCA_043759175.1 Chitinophagaceae bacterium
CAACTTTTTATGTCAAAGAACTGTAAAAACTGTTACCTATGTTGTGCTACAACAAAAAGTGTAACCTATGTTATGCTATTTATCAATTAAAAAATGAACAAAGAAATTAAAACAACGATGCTTCAAAAAATATTGAGAATTATTTTGGGAGCATTTATGGTATTTGCTGCAGTAGGGCACTTAACCATTCAAAGAGCTGAATTTCAGGCCCAGGTTCCAAACTGGGTTCCACTGAGCAAAGATTTAATGGTGATATTATCAGGCCTTGCAGAACTGGTTTTAGGCCTGAGTATGATATTTTGGAAAAGAGAAAGAGTAAGGCTGGGTATAGCATTAGCCATATTTTATGTATTAATTTTTCCGGGTAATATTGCTCAGTATCTAAATGGTACTAATGCTTTTGGTCTCGACAGTGATAAAGCAAGATTAATCCGGCTTTTTTTTCAACCGGTTTTGATTCTTTGGGCTTTATGGTCAACAGGCGCTTTGAAATCGTTACTGCAAAAAGGAAAAAATACAGGTTCAGAAAAATATTGAGAATTATCTTAATCCCGCCAACTTTTTCTAATATCAAACTTCAACTCTGTAAAATTTTAAAAGGTCAAAGCTAAAATCCTTCCTTGCAGCACAACTGCTGGCTTCTCAATTTTATGCAATCACCATCAATCGCTCAGGTCCCTAAAGCGCCCCGACCGGGATGGCACGGGTGTGGCGTTGCCAACAGCATTACCATTAATGAGTAATTGCAATGCAGTATCTTTCATACCCACCCACCAATTGAGCGGCTCCACATGCTGAATTTGTGCAAGGCAAATTAATTGCATACAAACAGCAATAAAAAAAAGTATAATTTTTTTTAACCCCATCATTTTTGTTTTAATAAAAATTCCAATGGAAAATGTAACCGCTGCTTCCATGATGTTTCTGAATGATCTGCACCCACAAATTCTCTTGTTATCCAGTTAGCAGCTGTGAAGCCTTTCGCTTTTATCATTTCATCTGCCTTTTTTTGCAATGGAGGATATAAGGCATCTAACGTTTCTGTACCGTAATCAAAATATATCTTGTGGGTGGCCGGGTTGGGCAAATGATTTTTCAGGTAATTAAAAAAAGCACCGGGTATTGGGTTATCCTTCATGGTAAAAACGCCTGGCCAGTGCGTTGACAAGCATGCTGCACCGCCAAATACTTCAGGATATTCGCAAATGGCATACATAGAAATTAAACCTCCCATGCTGCTGCCTGCAATAAAGGTATTGGGCTGATCTTTTAATACAGAAAATGTACTGTCAATAAATGGTTTTATTTCTGTTACAATAAATTTTAAATATTCATCAGACTGAATTTTATCAACTGCAAATACAGAATGTCCATCTTTCCTGTTGGCTTTAAAAATTGAATCCTGCTGTTCTTTCGGCAGCGATTCAAAAGGCTTCTGCGGAAAATATTCAATGTGGCGTTTAGCGCCTGTGTTCCATATTGCCACCACAATAAATGGCCGTACTTTTTTTTCTTTGATCAGTTTACCGGCAACATCATCTACTCCCCAATCCAGGTGGTTCCAGGTGGTGGTGGAGTCAAAAAGCATTTGCCCGTCCTGCATATATAAAACAGGGTATTTTTTCTTTGCACTGTAGCCTTCGGGTAACCATACATCCACGTTTCTCACCTCAACATATTTTGATTGAAAATTCTCCAGCCGCCTGAATGAACCGGATACCACCTGGGGTAATCTATCTAAAGCAGCTACTACCTGTTGAGAAAAACAGGTTGCAGAAATTGTTGAAATAAAAATGAAGTAATAAAAAATTTTCATTAAGATTTGAAATTAAAAATGGGATACTAATTTCTCTTTAACCAATACCTTTAAACTAAACGGTGTGGCAATTATTTCTTTTTTATTACCGGGAAAATAAAACAGGATTGATGGGAGAATTTATGACTTCGCCAATCTTTGCTCCCGGGCACCATGTATTCCAGTCATTCACCTGATTTTCATTTTCAGGTTGTTTTAGTTTCATATCCTTATCCATATAAATAATGGTTATCACCTTCCGCATTTGGTTAGTTGTGTTTGCACCGGCTCTGTGAAACACCCATCCGGAATGAAAACTGATTTCGCCTGCATCAAAAGGCTCAATCACATGTTTAAAATCTGTTACTCTTAATTTTTGTTCTATCAGCAGTTCGCTTTCATCACCAATTTCCAGTTCTCTTCCTTCAATGATCTGTTGACTGCCTGCGCTAAATTCTAACGGACCAAGTTCTAAAGGTGTGGCCTGCAGCGGCATCCAGGCTGTGATCGTTTTATCCGTTTGCAGCGGCCAGTAATATTGATCTGCATGCCAGGGAGTAATCCCTCCGCCGCCTTCTTTAAACAAAGCCTGGTCATGATAAATTCTTACCCCATCTGTTTCCATCAAATCAGCAGCAATTTTTGCCAGCCGTTTGCTGAAAATTAATTCCTTCACCACTTCATCTTCCCGCCATAAATTAAACAATTGTAAAAATGCCTTGCCATAGGTACTCCTTTCCTGCACACCCGTTGTTACCGTATTCATTTTATTCACCCTTTCTGTGATAGCGGTATTAAAGAATTCCAATGTTTCATCATTCAATACCTGCTTCAATTTAATATACCTGTATTGCTGAAAAAAATTAACCTGGTCATTTGTTAATTTGTAATTCTCATTGAGAAATGTTAGAATGGATGATGGTACAGGCATGTCTTTTTTTTTACAAATCTATTGATATCGATTTAAATAGCGTAACAACGTAACAAGCGGCAATCAAATAATAGCAGGATATTTTTTGGGACTGAAACAGAAGTATAGCACCCAAATACAGGCTTTGTTATATGTAACTTCATACACCTGGTACTAACGATGGTAATTTATTAATGCCAGGTGGATAATTTTCAATTGTTTAAATTTACTGATCACAAAATTTACCTGCAGCTGTAAAAAGCAGCATCTATAGAAATACAGGGGCACAATTATATACCCCTGTATAAATTTTATTTGTTAACTACCAGTTTGTTTACAGATATTACCTTACTATCTCTGTACACTTTAACAGTATAAACTCCCGGCAAAAGATTTGATTTAATATTTAATGGTGGTTGTGTGGTAAAATTATTTTTATACACTTGTCTTCCCAGTAAATCATTTATTTGCACCGTTACCTTTTTATAAGACAATATACTATTGTCATTAATTACAAAATTTCCATTAGCGGAAGGGTTTGGATATATGTTCAGCTTAGATACTAAAGATTCAGTTTGCCGCAAACTAACCGAACCGGCACTATTTCTTGCAACCGCAGCACCTGCACCACTCACTTTTATATAATCTATATCTCCACCGGCTGTGCCACCTCTTTCCATATAAACACGAACAGTATTATTACCTGCATTGAATGCTGTATTAAATTGTATATCGGTAAATGTTGCCGAAGCAGGGAAACTTAAATTCTTCTTCACCACACTTCCATTTACTTTAACTGAGCGGCTGATTGAAACATTTGAAGCATAATGTATAATCAATGGATAAGTTCCTGCTGCAGCTAAGTTCACATTTACTTCCACAAAATCACCGGCTGCATCAAAACCTGTAACATATCCAGTACTGCTGTAACCAGCTCTTGCAGTGGCTATAGTTGTTCCACCAAGTAATCCACCTTCTGCTTCTGCAATTACACCCGTACCACCGCCGGTGCCATTACCAAAATAGGTATAACGCAACCATTGCAAAGCCGGCCTTTCAGTTGTACCTGATGCAGTATTAATAGTCATATTCTCTCCGCCAATAATACCTCTTGCCCTTACAGTAATGGAACTGGCAGCAACAGGAAATTCTATATACCCACTGCAATTAAGCATCTGGCTGTTTGACCCACCGCAAGTACCTGTCCACACACCTGTATTAACGGGCATATTTTCTGCCTGGTAAGTAACCCCGTCAATAATGGCATAATCCACTTCAAGGTCGTAGGCATTGTTTACATTACCATTGGTGAAATATACCCTCACTTTACCTGAACCGGATACCGTATAATCCTGGAAACCTGTTGTCATTGTATAACTGCCCAATGTATTGAAACTTCCCAATAAATAAGCATTAGGTTTCCAGTGTTCGCCGGCGATATAACCCCACAGCGTTACAGCTGTAACACCGGGATGTTCATACAACAAAGGAAACACTCTTTGATACATACCTAATTGTGTTGCATCATCAGCAGATTCCAAATCAAGCTCGGATACATAGATAGGCAGACCAGTCGCTTGTAATGTGTTGAGGTTTCTTGTAATGGTGGATGATTGGGTAAACTCCAGTCCGTGTGATTGTACACCAATACCATCAATCAGTCCCCTTGCTTTAAGCAGGTTGATAATTTTTACATAGTCGCTGGTATTTTTTGAGCTGGATAAAATACTGTAATCATTAATCAACAATTTTGCATTGGGACAATACTGTCTTGCTTTTTGAAAAGACCATATCACCCAATCCCAACCGGTTGTACCACTGCCACCAATAGCATTTACATAAGATGGAATAACATGCAGCGGTTCATTTACCACATCTATTAATTGAGTGTTAGGATAACGGGCCGCAAATAAACTTATCCATTGTTCCACTTCAGCAGCTTGTTCCGCAGGAGTTAATGCGGCCACCCATAACGGCTCCTGGCTGCCCCATACAAAAGTGTGTTGCTTAAAAGTAAAACCTTTTAGCTGTGCAAAATTGTATGCTTTATCCAAATCAGTCCAGTTCATCACATTTCTTGCAGCTTCTACAGAGCCCCACTTACCGGAATTTTCCGGCGTTACCTGGTTCCAGTAAGTATCAAAACTGGCAGGCACATAAGTACCAATAATATTTCCTGCAAACTTTGGTTTGCCATTGGCCATTTGTGCATCGGCCGAAAATGAAATATATAACAGCAGGCAAAAAACAGCAGCCAGCTGTTTATGGTTGATTTTAAGAATAATGTTTTTAATCATTGTGCTGGTTTTATATTGAAGAAATAATTTATTTTTTAGCATCTTCTAAAAACTTGGCGAGGCCAATATCAGTTAACGGATGTTTGAGCAAACCCAATATTGGCTCTAACGGGCAGGTACAAACGTGTGCACCTGCTGCCGCACATTGAATGATGTGATTTGCATTGCGTATAGATGCCGCCAGTATTTGTGTTTTGTATCCCTGCACAGTATAGATATGTGCAATCTGTTCAATCAACTGTACGCCATCCCATCCGCTATCATCAATGCGGCCAATAAATGGCGACATATAGGTGGCGCCTGCTTTTGCTGCAAGGATTGCCTGACCTGCACTGAATATTAAAGTGCAGTTTGTTTTAATGCCATTATCTGTAAAATATTTTATTGCTTTTACGCCATCTTTTATCATCGGCACTTTCACTATAATGTTTGGATGAATGGCTGCCAATATTTTTCCTTCTGCAATAATTTCATTAAAGGTGGTAGCAATTACTTCTGCACTTATATCACCATCTACTATTTCGCAAATAGTTTTATAATGGTTGTTAATTGCTTCTGTTCCTTAATACCTTCTTTGGCCATTAAAGAAGGATTGGTGGTAACACCATCCAGGATGCCCAAATCATTGGCTTCTTTTATTTGAGCCAGGTTTGCTGTGTCGATAAAAAATTTCATGTGTATGTTTTTATTTTTAAAAAATTGATATTGATATTAGAAAAGTTACAGGGTGGAGGGCACTCCGGCTAACCGCTGCCGGGGTTTGCAACCGCCGACAGGATTAGGCAGCTTTTTTATTGTGATGATGTATTCTACATTTTACTTTTATCAAATGCCACTGTGATTATTCATTTTTATATGGATTGATGATTTGTATTCTTCCCTCAGCATCATAAGTTAGTTCTGTTATTTTTACGGAACGTAAATGCGTTACCCCTTTGCTTAAACTGGAATCGTGATAAAATAAATACCATTTGCCGTTAAAGGCACAAATGGAATGATGTGATGTCCATCCTACAACAGGATTTAAAATTCTTCCCTGGTAAACAAAAGGCCCGTAAGGATTATCTCCAATGGCATAACATATAAAATGTGTATCGCCGGTTGAATAAGAAAAATAATATTTACCGTTGTACTTATGCATCCACGATGCTTCGAAAAATCTTCTGTCGTTATCACCAGCTAAAAGAGAATTGCCATTTTCGTCTGTGATGATTATTTCTTTTACTGTTTCTGCAAACTGTTTCATGTCATCAGTAAGCAGCGCCACTTTTGGCCCCAATGCATTTTCATGTGCTAATGGCTCTTTAAAATCTGCATTGTATTTATTGTGTCTGTACAATTGCAATTGCCCACCCCAAATTCCTCCAAAATACATGTAGCACTTACCACCTTCATCTAAAAAAACAGCAGGGTCAATTGAATAACTATTTTTTATCGCTTCTCCTTCCGGTATAAATGGGCCAGTTGGATAATCACTGATTGCCATGCCAATTTGAAATATTCCGTCTGCTTTTTTTGCAGGAAAGTATAAATAATATTTTCCATTTTTATATGCCGCATCCGGCGCCCACATTTGTTTATCTGCCCACGGTACATCTTTTATATGCAATGCAACGCCATGGTCTTTTGCTTCACCATCAATACTATCTAATGAAATTACATGATAATCTTCCATTGCAAAATGGCTGCCCAAATCATCAAACGGAATATCTGTATCTATATCATGAGATGGATAAATATAAATTTTACCATTAAATACATGGGCAGATGGATCTGCAGTATAGATATGTTTTACGAGTGGTTGCGAAATTGCCCTGCTGTTTAAATCATTAAAATCAATATGGTCAATGCTGTCTTCAGGCATAAGCCCCTATCCCCTAAAGGGGGACTATTTTTTTAAATGTTATAAAATACTTTTATCATAAAAATTATATTACTCCCCTTTAGCATTTCTCTTTACTATAAGTCCGCTTTCAATCTTTACTTCCATTTTTTTATTTATTTCATACCAAATCAACGAGGCTGCCCCAACAATAAAAATTAAACCAGGGTAAATACTTACACTCATTTTAATACCGCTGATAGCACCAGCAGTTTGTACTGCATCTGGCACATATCCATATTTGCTCAATATAAATGCACCTAATCCACCACCAAGGCTTAAGCCAACTTTTAATCCAAAAATCATTGCAGAAAAAATTATGGCGGTTGCACGGCGGTTGTTTTTCCATTCGCTGTAATCAGCCACATCAGCAATCATAGCCCATAAAATTGGAATGGTAATACCATATAAAAATCCATGAATGATATGCGTAGCAAAAACCGCAGCTATGGCATCTTTGGAATAAAAATTAAACATAATCAACGCCAATGCCGATAAC
>JAYVLZ010000352.1:0-13114 GCA_043759175.1 Chitinophagaceae bacterium
CAGCCATTTCTTCCACTGCTTCTAAATTCATGCTGGCATCTTCACGGATGGCTGTATGTGGACAGCCACCTGTTTCCACACCAATAATTCTTTCAGCAGGCAACAAAGAATTTTTTGTTAAGAACGCTGCATCTTCTTTTGTATAAATATCATTGGTGATTACGGCAAGGCTGTAATCATTACTCATAGCCCTGCTTAATCTTTCTATCAAAGCTGTTTTACCGGAGCCAACAGGACCGGCTACCCCAATTTTTATAAAGTTACGATTCATTTTGTTGTCAGATATTTACAATGAATTGTTTGTTTTTTACTTCAGTGGTCGGCTGCTAGTAAGCATTATTGTGTCACTTCACCGTACTTTTTTATTCTTTACTCATCAATTCAATATTTAGTATTCCAATTCATTTAAAGTAAGCCCAAATAAGGAAATACTTGTTTCGGCTTGAAATAATTTAACTCCGGAATTGTATTTAGTCTTAAGAATGTCAATAATTTCAGATTTAGTTTCATCGGTTGCATTAATTCCTAATATTATATTTGTTACTGATTTTGAGGGAATTGAAACCTTTCTATCTTCTTCCTTTTTAATAAAAAATGCAATAAGGCGAAATTCCTTTTCGTAACGCCATTTTGAATGTTTATATAAAAAATCATCACTTGAAGTGATTGGTTTTCCTAAAATAAAACTATAGAAAAGCGGTTCATCTTGATAAATCGCTAATCCAAAACCTACACCTAAATCTCTAATTAATTCTACAGTATCAAATCCAATACATATTCCTTTTCCATTATCAGAATAATGAGCCCACATCATTTCATTTAGAGGGTCAACCGATGTACTAAATATTCCCATCGGGTCATAAATATTACTTTCTCTAATTTCTCTAAACCTATTTCCAAACCATTACTTTGGATCCTTTTTTATTATTTCTAATTGGTTCTCACACAATTCATCAAGCTCTTTTGAATCAAGAGGAGCATCTTTAAAATTAATCTTAGCATATTGCCTAAGAGTTACTGCGAATAGAGGATTATTTAATTCTTCATAGTCAAATTGATATGGAGCCCTTATATCATTCGGGTCGTTCAGAGATTTTGGGTGAGCAAACCAAATAGTATTATTTAAAAGAATGTCTTTATGAAAATTAGTTTTCCAGCCTCTGTATTTATAAATTGTTTTTGGAACTTTTGCCCTTACTTCATCTTCTATCTCTGAAAAATTTTTAAATACTTTTCGCATTATGTTATCAATTAGTAAGTTTTTAACTCATATACAACCTTGAATACAATTGTTCATGTTGCATACTTCGAATATCAAAACCAGTACAACAGAGTCCAATTAAATCCTTGTTTGGTTCTATGGATTGTTTTGCTAACTGCTGTATCACTGGCAACAATGAAAATAATATTTCCTGACCATCCTGCTGCCCCAGTGGAATCAACTTTACACAGTTGGTTACAAAACCAGCTGCAGCGTTATAATAAAAACCATACAAGGCATCCTGCTTAGTAATCTTCATTGCCTGTGCAAACAAACTAAACACAATGCAGTAGTTGCCATTGGTTTGCTGTGTTTGTACCAATTTATCAAATGATTCTAACAGATCATTTGTAACGAATGGCTGGAATATTTTTAATAACCGCATGCCCAATTTTTTACTGGCCTGGCGCATTTCGTATGGCAGTTTTACAGCTGTACATTCATTGTCAAGATGGATAATCGTCTCCAGATCATCATTTGCTGATGCATCAAATGCCAATGACACAAACGCAGCATCTGTATATTGCAAATTGCGGCTCAGCATTTCCGTTATAAAAGTTGTTGCTGTTGCTTTATCTTTTACAATATTTTGCTGTACATACGTTTCTAAACCTGCAGAATGAGAGAACCCGCCGATAGGTAAAGCCGGATCTGATAAATGTAAGAGGTGTAGCAGTGCAGTGTTCATTCAGCAGGAGTTGTTAATTTCATGATCTTTGAAAATACACTGTCGCTGATACTAACAGTATGCGGCGCTACAGTGGTTTTTAAAGGGTAAAGTAATTTTCTTTCTTCCTGCTGAACTGCATATCCCTGTACTAATAATAAATTAAACAAAGGCATTTCAAAAGGAACCAGCAATTGATCGGCCTCATAAAATAAAGGCAGGTGTTTGTTGCCGATCTCATAACACAATGAAGCCACTTCAACTATATTCCTTGGGCGCATCACAATACAATTGCATGGTATTATAGAAACTAAAATAATGCTACTTTCATCAGCATATAAAATATCACCATCAGTAAGTTCAGGATTTCCATTTAAAAATTTTAATGAAACTTCTTTACCGCTGCTTGTCTGTTTTCTTAAAATTCTTTTTCTTGCTTCATACCATTCCAGTTGCAGCAAGTCAATAGTCTGGTTATTGATTTGAAATGAATTGATATGCCCAATCTTCTCCTGTATCAGCATTTTAATAATATTTGTTTACGATTGGCTTTACACATCGCAATGCTATTTCAGCGCTTTTAAAAAATCACTAACTGCCGGTTCTCACAAATCATAAAAATCATATCAATCATATTAATCCCCATCAAAATAAAAAATACCGTTGCGCCAATGGCAATTCTTTCATCGGCTCACAGGTTATGTGCACACCATCGACTTTCACTTCATAGTTCTCAGGATTTACATCAATTTGGGGTGTGGCATTATTATGTATCAAATCTTTTTTACCAATGTTGCGGCAGTTCTTTACCGGCAATACCATTTTTTGCAAACCATATTGCTGTACAATATTTTTTTCTAAAGAAATTTTTGAAACAAATGTTGCACAGGTATTGTACAAAGCTTTGCCGGCAGCGCCAAACATGTGTCGGTAAATAACAGGCTGTGGTGTGGGAATAGAGGCATTGGGATCACCCATTCTTGCTGCGATGATCATTCCGCCCTTGATCATCATTTCTGGTTTGGCTCCAAATAAAGCTGGTTTCCATAAAACAATATCTGCCATTTTACCGGATTCAATTGAACCCACATATTCATTGATGCCATGTGTGATGGCGGGATTGATGCTATATTTGCTTACATATCTTTTTACCCTGAAATTATCGTTTCCCTTTCCTTCATCTTCGGGTAAGCTTCCCCGTTGTACTTTCATTTTATGTGCCGTTTGCCAGGTTCGTGTGATCACTTCTGCCACCCGGCCCATTGCCTGGCTGTCGCTGCTCATCATGCTGAATACGCCCATGTCATGCAAAATGTCTTCTGCTGCGATAGTCTCTGGTCGGATTCGACTATCGGCAAATGCTACGTCTTCCGGCACGGAACTATCCAGGTGATGACAAACCATCAGCATGTCTAAATGTTCATCAATGGTATTAACGGTATATGGCCTTGTGGGATTGGTGGAAGATGGCAAGACGTTTGGATACATTGCTGCTTTAATAATATCCGGCGCATGCCCACCACCGGCACCTTCCGTATGGAATGTATGTATCACTCTGCCATTGATAGCAGCAATGGTATCTTCTAAAAATCCGCCTTCATTGAGCGTATCTGTGTGTATTGCAATCTGCACATCCAGCTTATCGGCAATTTGTAAAGCGGCATCAATTACCGCAGTAGTACTTCCCCAGTCTTCATGAATTTTTAATCCTACTGCTCCGGCTTCTACCTGTTCTTCCAAGGGGGCTAAAGACGCACAATTCCCTTTTCCAAAAAAGCCAAGGTTCATGGGGTAGGCTTCGGCAGCTTCCAGCATCTTCTGTATATTCCATGCACCAGGTGTTACCGTAGTAGCGCTGGTACCATCAGCTGGGCCTGTGCCACCGCCAATCATCGTGGTGATACCACTGAACAAAGCATGATCAATTTGTTGCGGACAAATAAAATGGATATGTGTGTCTATTCCTCCGGCAGTAGCTATTAGTCCTGCTCCACCATGCACTTCGGTGGATGCACCAATCACCATATTAGGTGTAATGCCTTCCATGGTATCAGGATTGCCGGCTTTACCAATACCCACAATTTTTCCATCCTTAATTCCAATATCAGCTTTCACAATTCCCCAGTGGTCAATGATCATTACACTCGTGATTACAAAATCCAGTACTCCTTCCTTTCGTGTAGCCGTTGCCGATTGTGCCATACCATCCCGGATGGTTTTTCCGCCACCAAACTTGGCTTCGTCACCATAAACAGTATAATCTTTTTCTATTTCAATAAACAATTCTGTATCTCCTAAACGTACTTTGTCTCCTGTAGTAGGACCGTACATATTGGCATATTTGATGCGATTGATGTGCATGTTTAGAAAAGTTTAGCAGTTTAGTAGTTTAGAAAGTTTAGGCTCACCAGCTTTTGCCTTTCTTTTATATTTCTAATCGACTACACGGTTGGTCAAATTATTAAAGCCAACCAGTATTTTATTTCCTCCGAAAGCTGTTAGCTCCACTGTTTTTTCTTCGCCGGGTTCAAAACGCACCGCTGTGCCTGCTGCAATATTTAGCCGCATGCCCAGTGTTTTTTCTCTTTCAAATTTCATTTGCCTGTTCACTTCATAAAAATGAAAATGAGAACCTACCTGTACTGGCCGGTCACCTGTATTAACCACTATTACTGTTGCTGTTTTTCTGTCAGTGTTTATTTCAATGTCACCTTTTGCTAAAATATATTCTCCCGGAATCATAGTAAAAAAATTTGCCCCCATCCCCTAAAGGGGGTGTAAGGAAGGTTTATAAATTTTGTCAGTCCATTATTTTTGTTGGAGCCTCTCTTAAATTAATTGAATACTGTATAAAATAAAAGGTTGTTGACTTACACCCCTTTAGGGGATGGGGGAATGCACTGTTACCAGCTTGGTCCCATCTGGAAAAGTCGCTTCAATCTGAATTTCATGGATCATTTCCGCAATGCCTTCCATTACATCAGCCCGGGTTAAAATAGTAGTGCCGTATTGCATCAGCTCTGCAACACTTCTTCCGTCCCTGGCAGCTTCCTGCAACCTGCTGCTGATCAATGCTATGGCCTCCGGGTAATTTAATTTAAGCCCTCTTGCTTTTCGCTTTTCTGCCAGTTCACCAGCTAAAAAAAGCAGTAGTTTTTCCGTCTCTCTTGGTGACAAATGCATGCATTACCTGATTTATAGTTTCAATATGCTGGCGGGCAATCGAAGAAATCAATAGAATACTGTCAAGTTAGTAAAAAATGTGGTACTAAAATGCCCAAATTTTTTATTGTAATGACAATAATTTCTCTGTTTGAACGATTTATAAGGCTGAGAGGGCAATCAGGAGATTGCAGATGAAAAACCAATATCCAAATGTTGAAATTGTTCCGTAACCTATTTTTAGCGGCCGGGTTTGTATTGTTAACTGGCTTCACGCCGTTGAATCAAACTGCCAATATCAGTATTTCCTCAAGGTCGCTGTCTTTTATTTCCACTGGTTACTTTAATATTTCGAATGGTATCAGTGATTTCTCCAGCATTATATCCAATAAATACGAAGAGTGGCAACTAGCCAACCAGCATATTTCCAAAGAATTATTCAGCTATGCTGTAAAGGGTTATCAATACATGGCAGCCAAAAATATTCTACACAATACAGATATCATTACCATTGCGGATCTGAGTAAACCTTCCAACCAAAAAAGATTATTTGTTATCAATGTTAAGACAGGTGAAGTTTTATTTAATACGCTTGTAGCACATGGTAAAAATTCAGGGCAGGAATATGCAAAAAAATTTTCCAACAGTGAATCTTCTTTTGAAAGTAGTCTTGGCTTTTATACCACCACAGATACCTACATGGGGAAACATGGATATTCTTTGCGTTTAAATGGCTGTGAAAAAGGCTTTAACGACAATGCAAATAAAAGAGCTATTGTAATACATGGGGCAGATTATGTAAGTGAATCCTATATTCAACAAAATGGCTTTTTAGGCAGAAGTCATGGTTGTCCTGCGGTACCAATAGAACTCAGCAAAAAAATTATTGATGTAATTAAAAACGGGAGCTGCCTGTTTGTTTATTCTCCGTCAAAAAAATACTTAATGCAATCGGCTATATTGAACAATTAAACAGTAAAATTTTAGTTAGGCACGATAGATGAAAGAAAGGCCCCGGGTAATTACCGGGGTTCTTTCGTTATGATAAAATGATAACGGAAGCAACAAACTGGCAGGCAAGCCCGAGGAATAAACCAGCATAAATTTCTTTTGGTGTGTGATCGCTAACGATCATTCTTGAAGTGCAAACAAAGCCGGCAATCAATAAAGCCAGCGCTATCGGCCATGTCATCAGCATGGTATTTTGAGCCATGATCACCAAAAAGATTCCTATTAATCCGCCCATACCAATTGCATGCATGCTTATTTTCATCCGGATATTTGCCAACAGTGCTGCCGAGGAAGAGAGAAAAACACCAAAAGTAAATGCAGTCAAAATTTTAGGTATTTCAGGCTGATTCCTGAAGACAAGGTAAGCCCAGAAAAAAAAGATTTGGCAGACTATATAAGGAATGATCCTCTCCTGTTGTGTTTTTAAAAAAATGGATTTGCTAAGGCCCAGACCTTTCAATAATAAAATGGAAATGAAAGGGAAAAAAACCATGGTGTATGCTATCCTTATAATGATCCATGTTTTTTGCTGAGTGTTGAATCCCGAAAAATAAGCCGGATGTACAAATTCGATAAACCATGTAAAGTATACCGGAATAAACAGTGGGTGAAAAATATAAGAAAACAAGTGAGCAAAGAATTTTACTGCAGCCGGTTGATCAGCTCCAATAATTGCACCTCTATTTTCTTCTATTGACGATTGACGATTCACCATTAAAATGTATTTACTTCCCTTTAGGGGATAGTGGCTTATAATTCCTTTCTCAGCCTGGCTACAGGAATATTTAGCTGCTCCCTGTATTTTGCCACGGTTCTCCTGGCAATATTATAGCCTTTTTCCTGGAGTAATTCTGTGAGTCTTTCATCACTCAGCGGATTCTTTTTGCTTTCTCCCCCAATCAGATCACTCAGTATTTTTTTAACTTCTCTTGTACTTACTTCTTCGCCACTGTCTGTTTGCAAACTTTCGCTGAAGAAAAACTTAAGGCGGTAAGTACCAAATTCTGTTTGAACAAATTTGCTGTTGGCTACACGGCTGACTGTACTGATGTCTAAATTGGTAAGTTCTGCAATATCCTTCAATATCATAGGCCGCATCTCTGTGTCATCACCTGTAAGAAAAAAGTCATACTGGTAATTCATAATGGCGTCCATTGTTGTAATCAATGTGTGCTGACGTTGCTTAATGGCATCAATAAACCATTTGGCAGAATCGATCTTCTGTTTTATAAACAGCACCGCTTCTTTTTGGCGCTTATCCTTCTTAGTGCCTTTATCATAATCTTTCAGCATTTCCCTGTACCCTTCGCTGATACGAAGATCCGGTGCATTCCTGCTGTTGAGTGTAAGTTCTAATTTACCATTATTGTTGATGATAAAAAAGTCGGGTATTACATATCCTTCTGCACTGCTTGGCTCACCTATATTTCCACCCGGTTTAGGATTTAGTTTTATTATCTGGTTGATGATCTGCCTTAACTGTTCGTCGGTAATACTTAACCCACGCTGAATTTTTTCGTAGTGCTTTTTGGTAAATTCATCAAAGTACTTTTCCAGCACTTTCATTGCCATTTCCACATGATCGCCTTCCTCCACTCTTTTTTCTAATTGAATGAGCAGGCACTCCTGCAAATTTCTTGCACATACACCCGGTGGGTCAAATTGCTGTATCTGCAGTACCAGCTGTTCGATTTCTTCTTCTGTAGTTTGAATATTTTGCCTGAAAGCCAGATCATCTACAATGGCACTGATATCTCTGCGGAGATAGCCGTCGTCATCCAAATTTCCAATAATCTGTTCTGCAACTTTCTGCTGGTGCTCATTTAAATTAAGCTGTCCCAATTGTTCCAGCATCAATTCATTAAAACCGGTTTCTACCTTATGCGGTATGGTTTTATTGTCATCTGCTTCGGGATAATTTTCATCCCTCATTTTGTAATCAGCAATATCATCATCGCCATCCTGCACATATTCACTAATATCTATGTTTCCGTATTCATCTTCGCTGCCATCCGGCTCAAATTCATCCGTTTCTTTTTCAAATTCCTCTGTAGTATCATTCTCAAATTCTTCATGCTCTTCCTCATCACCCGTTTCCAATGCCGGGTTTTCTTCTAATTCTTCCTTAATCCGCTCCTCCAATTGTGCAGTAGGTACCTGCAGCAGTTTCATTAACTGAATTTGCTGGGGCGATAATTTTTGTAATTGCTTTTGATATAATCCCTGACTTAAAGCCATATTGTTTCTCCGGTTTTAAAAGGATGTTTTCCTTTTTAAATTATTAACAGATGTTCAAATTATTAACACTGCCCTCATATTCAGTTGCTTGCTGAATTTCCTGTAAATATTTAACCAGGAGGTAACGCCGGCAGAACTTTACACTACCGGTATATTTAACGAAAAACATCCACCAGATAGTTTGTAGCGGCGTAAATTTACAAACAATGAACGTTGTAGAATGAATAAAAAAGGTAAAATTTTGTTTTTTTGCATGATTTTTGTGAAGCAATCGGTTTTTGCACAGGAAACGCATGTAAAAAAAGATAATTTACTAATGCAGGAATTGGCTAAAAATGTAGCTGCCAAGCGATTTACCGGCTATCCGCCTCAAAAAAATACTATTTACCCCAAGCCATTTTTATTACCACAATTTTATTCCTCACAACTCGGTTTTTTTTGCAAACAGGAAATAAAATTTGATAAAATTACCAAAATTCCTTTCCGCTTCCGGCTGGGAAGTGTGGAGGAATGTGACAGGCTGGAAGGAAAAAGGAAATAATAAAATGAATACTGTCTATTTATCTTCTATTGAAGGTATTGCCGCCGGTTCTTTAAAATAATTCAATCTTAAAGTATCACTCCAGCCATTAGGATTACTTTCAAAATTTTTGCTGCTGAAAAAAATCATTCCCTGCACATTGGGAGTATTTCTCAATGCTTCAATTTGCCTGGGTAATTGTTTATGATCCCTCCAGGCAGCATTGCTGTTGGCTTTATAAATTCCTAAACCGATATAACAGTGCTTGCCATAAGTATGCTTACTCCACCAGTTGAGTAAAACTTCATAGGGTGCTTTTTTATGACCAATTTCCCAATACAATTGAGGCGCCACATAATCTATCCATCCGTTTTTTAGCCACAATAAAATATCTGCATACAGGTTATCGTAATTTGACTGGGCTCCGTTGGTATTACTTCCATTTACCGGGTCTCTTTCTGCATTTCGCCAAACCCCAAATGGGCTGATACCAAATTGGCATTTAGCATTTTCTTTTCTAATTGCTCTGCTCAGCCTGGCAATGATAGAGTCCGTGTTACTTCTCCGCCAATCTTCTTTGCTTAATCCATTACCATACAATTTGTAGCTGGCATCATCCGGAAATTCTTTGCCTTCTATTTTATAAGGATAAAAATAATCGTCAAAATGAATGGCATCTACTGCGTACCTGCTAACTACATCTTTCACCATACCTGCTACATATTGCTGCCCTTCTTTATTACCTGGATCAAAATATTTTGTACTTCCATATGTTAAAAACCACCCGGGGTGAAGCCGGGTAATATGTGTAGATGATATGGTTGACTGATCAATATTAAATACTGCCCTGTAAGGATTCATCCAGGCATGAAAAACCATATTGCGTTTATGCGTTTCATTTATCATAAACTCCAGCGGATCGTAATAAGGTGATGGGGGCTTGCCCTGCACGCCGGTAAGCCATTCACTCCAGGGTTCATATTGAGAGGGATAAAATGCATCGGTGCAGGGACGTATCTGCACAATCATTGCATTCATGCCATTGCGCTGGTGCATATTCAGCAGTTTGATAAATTCCACCCGTTGTGAATCGCTGTTAAAATTTCCTTTGGCAGGCCAGTCAATATTATCTACCGTAGCCACCCAAACACCACGGAACTCCGGCCGGGCCTGAGCCACTATAATTAATGGATTTAGTGAAATGCCTGTGATCAATAAGGCACAGAAAATAAAAGCTCTCTTATGGGATAAAAATTTCATTCCTTACCGGGATATTATTGGGGTTGACGAATTTTGTCTAATAATTTATTCAAGGTTTTAGCTTCATTTATTGAAAGGTTTTTTGTTATGCCTTCTATGTCGCTTTCAAATTGATCCATATTCTGCAGTATCTTCTTTCCTTTTTCAGATATACTAACGTCCACCAGACGTTTATCTGATTTGTTAATTACTTTTTTTGCCAATCCCTTTAATACCAGCCTGTCTACTATCCTGCTGGTATCACTCATTTTATCCAGCATCCTTTCTCTTATCTGCAGGGTTGATAATGGCGAAGGGCTACCTCTTAAAATACGCAGTATGTTAAACTGCTGCGGAGTCAGGTTTTCCCTATCAAAAATTTCCTGCAGCCTTTCTCTTGTCCAGTTGTAGGTATAAATAATATTGATTACACTTTTCTGATAGTCACTTTTAAATTTCGGCTGGTTAATGTCTTTTTCAATACTCATGCTGATTGTTCATTTGTTGATTTTCCAAATTCGTTCACATATATTTTAACTAAAATTATAAAATAGCTAATGAGCAACGGACCAAAAATAACTCCCCAAAAACCAAACAATCCAATGCCCACAATTACACCAAAGATGGTTATTAAAGGATGAATGTCCATAAATTTTTTGAGTATGGTAAGACGGGCCACATAATCTATATGAGTAATTAATACAACTGCGTAAATCAACAACCCCACCCCGGATGAATTATTGCCTACTGCAAAAAAGTAGGCCACCAGTGGAATCCATATAATGGCTGTACCTACTACAGGAATCAAAGAACATTCGCCGGTAATAAATCCCCAAAGTAATGCTTCCTGCACACCAAATATGGCATATCCAACTGTTGCAATAATTCCCTGTAATATTGCCAGTACCGGTAAACCAATTGCGTTAGCCCTTATCATATTAATGGTTTCATTACCCAGCATGTTCACATTTTCTTCTTTCAATGGGATAGTGCGGTCTAAAAAATTTTCTACTTCCCTCCCATTCTTCAATAAAAAATACAGCAGGAAAAAATGATAGCAAAATTACTAAGTATGCCTGCTGAACTGTTTAATATTTGTGGGATTATGGTAGTTGCTTTGTTTTGAAAAGTTTTGATGTTTTCGTCTGATAATATTTTTATTCCACTAACCTCTTCTAACTTATTGCCAATTGTTTTTGCTTTTAGCACCAGTTCCTCCGGGTTTTTTGCCAGGGCAGATACTTTTGTACTCACCAGTTCTACAGAGAAGAAAATAGGAATTGCAATGAGTGTCATGGAGGCTATAATGAAGAGTATGGCAACCCAGGTTTTACTCCATTTCTTTTTTATAGTAAGCCTGGAATAAGAGTTTCTCAGCAATATATATAATGTAACAGCCCCTAAAAAACCGGGTAAAAAAACAGTAAGTTGTTTTATCAACAGAAAAGCCAATACAATAATGATCAGCAGCAGGAATAACTGCCGCAGGCGGTTATTAAAGGTTTGGGGCATAGGTTAATTTAAGTGATACAGGAATTTATTAATCGTTTAGTAATTAGTTATGCTTTGTTATTGTACAATAACTGAGTTTAGAAGGTTTAGAAGTTTAGATTAGAAACTAAATGGTAAACCATTAAATATTTCGCTTTGGTTATTGGCAGCATACACTACTCACTCCATACACTTACGCCTTCACTGCAGTTGGCACAAATATCAATGTTCTTCCGGCTTTTCATTAGTTGCTGACGGAACTGTTTGTAATTTTTATTGTGCCATATTTCCTTAAACGATTGTGTTTTTAAATTCCCCAGTTGGTGCATGGCATCTTTATCAAAACAACAGGGCACTACTAAGCCATCCCAGGTAATTACATTGGAATGCTGCATTTTCCAGCAGCGGTTGGCCAGTTTATTTTTGGCAGTATAACTTCCATCTTCATTTTTTATGTAGCGGCTGAATTTATCAATGGTTGGGATTAGTTGGTTGGGGTCGGTTTCATATTCATATACCTGCGCTGTCTTAAATCTTACATCATCCACACCTACCTGCAGCGCTAATTTCTTAATATCTTCTATTTGGTGTTCGTTTGGTTTTACCACGAGGAATTGAAAAAAAACATACGGTGTTTTACTGTCCAGCGTTTTCTTCCACTTTACAATATTTGTTGCTCCTTCAATCACTTTTTCAAGTTTACCACCTATACGGTATTGTTGATATACATCCTGGGTGGTGCCATCTATAGAAATGATCAGCCTGTCCAATCCGCTTTCTACTGTTCGCTTTGCATTTACATCATTCAGGTAATGTGCATTGGTGGAAGTAGCTGTATAAATACCTTTTGAGCTTGCATATTTTACCATATCCAGGAAGTCAGGATTCAGATAAGGTTCTCCCTGGAAATAGAAAATGAGATACAGGAGTTCTTTATAGATGTCATCAATTGTCTTTGTAAAAAAATCTTTTTCCAGCATACCGGTCGGTCTTGTAAAGGCACGTAAACCACTTGGACATTCCGGGCAACGCAGGTTGCAACTGGTGGTGGGTTCAAAAGAAATGGACACAGGATAACCCCACTGTACTGGTTTATTTAATACCCTGCTTGTATAAAAACTGCCCAGCACTTTCACCCCATTCCATAATTTTAGTGGAGTAAGCTTGCTGAGTAAATTAATGCTATCGTTCCAATTGAATTGGGGCATGATGCGAAGGTAGGCTTATAACTAAAAGGAAAAATATTTTGAATACCTGCACTGTTCAATATTTTTTGAATTCGCATGCAATATTTTTATGGTAGTTATAAACAGTTTACAGATTTTTGCAAACTATTTACAAACCGTGGCGAAAAAGAAAAACAAAACCTCTGCTGGTATTATTTTATTTATTGGATCAATGCTTTTCATTACGGCAGCCATTTTATATTACAGCAACAGGCCAAAATTTGTACGCTATCCAGCTTTTGGTATTGACATCCCCACCATTTATTCCATTCATGGTATTGACGTGAGCCATTATCAAT
>JAYVLZ010000353.1:0-4578 GCA_043759175.1 Chitinophagaceae bacterium
CCTGCATTACTTTTTGAAAATGTAAAAGGAAGTAAATTCAGGGCTGCATCCAATATTTTTGGAACTTTAGACAGGAGCAAATTTATTTTCAGGGGTACACTGGCATTGGTGCAGCAGCTGATAGAATTAAAGAACGACCCTATCAAGGCTATAAAACATCCCATCAAAAATTTTAGCACAGGTATTGCAGGCTTAAAAGCATTACCGTTAAAAAATCCACTCAGCAAACCAGTTTTATTTCAACAAATAAAAATTGAAGATATACCCCAGGTACATCACTGGCCAATGGATGGAGGTGCATTTGTAACACTGCCCCAGGTATATACAGAAGATGCAGACCAACCCGGCATCATGCATGCCAATTTGGGAATGTACCGCATTCAATTAAGTGGCAACGAATATGAAGTGAATAAAGAGATCGGTTTGCATTATCAATTGCACCGGGGCATTGGCGTTCATCAAACTAAAGCAAATAAAAAAGGAGAGCCGTTAAAAGTAAGTGTGTTTGCAGGGGGGCCGCCATCGCATTCCATTGCGGCAGTAATGCCATTACCGGAAGGCATCAGTGAAATAACGTTTGCAGGAGTGTTCGGTGGCAGAAGATTTAGATACATTTATGAAGATGGTTTTGCCATTAGCACCGATGCTGATTTTGTAATTACCGGTGAAGTGCATCCTGGAGAAAACAAACCAGAAGGACCCTTTGGCGATCATCTTGGTTACTACAGTTTAAAGCATGATTTCCCTTTAATGAAAGTGCATAAAGTATATGCAAAGAAAAATGCCATCTGGCCGTTTACTGTTGTGGGCCGTCCGCCACAGGAAGATACCAGTTTTGGGCAACTGATACATGAAATAACAGGCAGTGCCCTGCAGGTGGAAATACCCGGATTGAAAGAAGTACATGCGGTAGATGCCGCAGGCGTTCATCCATTGCTGTTAGCCATCGGCAGCGAACGGTATACTCCTTACACCCCTGCAAAACAACCTGCTGAAATATTAACCATCGCCAATCATATTTTAGGCACGGGGCAGTTGAGCCTTGCCAAGTTTTTATTTATCACTGCTGATGATCCACAGGATTCTGTGAATAATAATTTGAATACACATGATATTCAAAATTATTTGGAATATATTTTATTGCGGATCGATCTTGCAAGAGATATTCATTTTTATACCAACACTACTATTGATACACTGGATTACTCAGGAACTTCTTTAAACAGCGGCAGTAAAGTAGTGATAGCAGCTTTTGGTGAGGTGAAAAGAAAACTAAATACTACAGTTCCTGACAGTTTAAAAGAATTACAGGGATTTGAAGATCCACAATTAGTAATGCCGGGTGTGATTGTTATTAAAACAAATGCATTTGTTAGTTATGCTATTGCACAAAAAGAAATGGAACAATTAAATGAGCAATTGCAACATGAAAATCTGTTGAATGATAATAGTGAAGAAACCATGATGCTCATCATTGCAGATGATGCCGCATTTGTTGCAACCAGTCTGCGGAATTTTTTATGGGTTACTTTCACCCGCTGCAATCCTTCACATGATATGTATGGCATTGATAGTTTTATATCCAATAAACACTGGGGCTGCAAAGGCCCGCTGGTATTTGATGCAAGAATAAAACCACATCATGCACCGCCGGTTCAGATGGATGCAGCAGTAGAAAAAAAGATTGACCGGGTATTTGAGAAGGGTGGAAGTTTGTACAATGTATTAAAATAAAATACCAGTTGCTGAAAAGTTATTTTTTCTTTACCACGATGTGTTGTGAATCATCCTTCATCATATCATCAAAACATTTTTTTAGTGCAGGATAGTCAGCAGCAGGTATCCTGTTTTTTGTAAGCGTAACTTTTGCCACACTGTATACCGCATTTTCCTTTTCATCATACCAGCAATTGGTATTGTAGGTGCTGTACTGGCCAGTTATAGTTTTTGGCGGGGGCAACACATCAGGTATATAATCAGCAGGCAGTTTATAAACAGTAGTGTCTGTTTTCTCAAAAGGGCTTCTGAAAAAATAATCCAGCCTTCTTTTTTCTGCTGCCGGCAAACTTCCTTTTACAATTTTGTACAGGTGTTTATTTAAAAAAACTTTACTGCCAGCAGAGAACTCCGGAATTTTTTCAGTCACCAATTCTACCATGCCCGTAAATTTTCCATCAGTATCCTTACTGGTCATTAAAAAATCGTCCGGTTGTTTTAAGCCAATACTGGTTACCAGGAAATTTTTCTGCTCATCCTTTTTTTCATCCGTGTAATAAAGAAAATCCTGTTTGTATTCACCTTTCAGGTCAATCTGTAAATCAACTTTGCCAGATCCATCTTCTTCCATCACTACAACAGTCTTTGAATTAAAAATATTGTCAGATGCTTTACTTACTGGTGTTTTTACCAATTCACCTCCATTGGCAGTTATCAGTAAAGCATTCCTGTTTTCTGTAAAACTACCCAGTACACCAAAATCGTTGGTGCGGCTGGTACATTCCAGCCAGGTAGTATCTTTTGCATTGGGTACACACAGTATCATGTGATTAAATTGATTGCACGGAAAAGCAGGATCTACTGGTTCCCGGTTATATTCCGCATTGATGAGTGCTACATAACTTTTAATACCCAATGAATTTAAAACAGCATGCGTATAAAAACTTAATCCCTTGCAGTCGCCATATTTTTTTTGATCAGTAAAAGATGCTGGAAAAGGTTTATAACCGCCAATACCTAACTGAATACTTACGTAGCGGAAATTTTTTTGAAGATATTGATAAATGATTTTTATTTTTTCTTTTTCAGTTTTGGCATCTTTAACCATACCGGTGAAGAAAGTCACTTTTTCAGCAGACAAATCATACAATCCTTTTGTTAGATTATATTCCCACATGCCAAAGCTTTTCCAACTGGTCATCGTGCCTTCTGTATCATATATCCGGAACACATTGGGTGCTAATATTACCTGCGGATAGCGGCTTTCGTATTTTACAGAACCTTCCTCATACTCAGGGGCGGGTAAATTTTTTACTGTCCATTTATAAAATTTGTATTTATCTACAGTGCTTATCTCGGGTGTAAGGCTGATGTTTTTTGTTTTATACCGCAGATCAAGATATCCAGGAACTTTTGCTACAAAGCTGGATGATTCTACCGCTTCGCCGCTGCTTTGAATTTGATAGGCAGGATAGAACAGCGTCCCTTTATATTTTATTTCATATTTAAGATCAACCGTTACGGGATATGAAAATGCCGGGATTTCAAAATAAGTAACCTTTCCATCATCCACCAATCCTTCCCCCATGGCCGATGTTCTCATATCACTCATTTTATATTTACCTGTTTGTTTACCGGAGGCATCAAACACTTTTATTTCTGCATCGTTCAAACTATATGCTTTGTTGCTGTATTCATTAAACATCAGCGCATCTTTACCATTTACATTGGTTACAGTAAATACTTTATGAACGGTGAGGTAAGCCTTGTCTTCATCAGTCACTTCAAAAAAAATATTTTCGCTACGTTTTATTACAGATGCTTTATTTTTTAATGAATCGTTTACCAACGACAGGCTGAAATTGGCTACCTGGCAAAATATAATGGCAGGTGTGCAGGAAAGCAACAGGAACAGGAATTTTTTCATACTGGGTTTAGTTTAGGTTTGATATCAGGATTTTCTTTTTATCACAAACTGCTCATTTAATAAGTTGAACATTTTTTTATAAAATTCTTTGAATAGTTCATATTCCGCTACCCCGTAAATTGGTTTTTTAAAGTCAACTGAAATACGGAATGAAAGTGTTTTTTCATTTATTCCAGACATCCTTGTAAAAATAATGCCTGTATCCGGCATCAGCATTTTTATATTTTTTGGCAGCTCTTCAAATGTATAACTATCCGGTATGGTAATGTTGCCAACAATGTTGATTTGCTGATCGTAGCCAAAGAAGATATCTGAAAAGCGGTTGTCTGCAACAAATGAATTTTTTTCCAGGCTGGAAAACAGGTTAGCACTAAAATATTTATAATCACCGGATGAATTCAATGTTTCTGTAAAACTAATATTCTGTATCAGCGGAAGTGAATCTGTTTTTTCATTTTGAAAATTCAGACTGTCTATTTTTAAATCAGGGTTTGCAGATGTATAAAAGGCTTTCATAAAATGTTCTTTTCCTTCGGCTAATTTATTGGCCCTTTCCACCCTTGCATGTTCAGAAGATGTAACGGTTGCATTTCCTTTCATCAATCCACTGGAGTCAACTTCCGCCACAAAAAAAACAGTATGCTGATAAACTTCTTTATCATCCCAAAGTGTTCGCCAGCCCCATTCAAAAGTGTCAGGCTTTTCTATTACTAAACCTTCACTGGCCAATGCTTCCTGCGGTATTAATCTTGAAGGCGTAATTTTTTCAGTAGCATCCAGTACATACACTTGTTTATCTATTTCTACATAGGCCATTACTTTATTGAATTGCCGGGTGGTTGGCGCAAATACATTAATCCTGCCATGTTTACGGGTACTGATCAGCACTGGGTGTGCATTCAAGCCAGCATCTTTCAAAAGATTTACCAGTATCA
>JAYVLZ010000354.1:0-10977 GCA_043759175.1 Chitinophagaceae bacterium
ATAGGAAAAGAACTGGGGGTATCATTAATATTGGAAGGGAGTGTGCAGCGTGCAGGTGAAAAAGTCCGCATTACAGCCCAGTTGATAAACGCCCTTACCGATGAACACCTGTGGGCTGAGTCTTATGACCGGCCGCTGAATGATATTTTTTCTATCCAGCGGGAAGTGGCACTGGCTATTGCAGCTGTTTTGAATACCAGGCTTTCCCGGAAGGAAACACAGCAGCTTGATTATATACCCACCGTGAGCCTCCAGGCCTATGATTTTTATTTACGGGGAAAATTACTGGTTGAAAAAAGAAATAAATCTGATATGCTGCTGGCAAGGGATCTCTTTGAACAGGCAGTAAAAATAGACAAGTCCTTTGCCAATGCCTGGTCTGGACTGGCCGATACTTACCTGCTCTCCTCTTACCGTGGATACGAGGACCCGGTAAAAATGTTGTGGATGGCTAAAAAGAATATTGACATTGCGTTAAACCTGGATGCCCTCTCCGGGGAGACACAGGCTTCGTTAGGCTATTGGTATTTTCAAAATTTTGACTGGCATGCCGCCGACCTCACCTATCGCAGGGCCCTCAGTCTTAATTCCAATCAATCGAATGCTTATCTCTGGTTTGCACTGTTAGCCGAAGCAAAAGGAGAAAATAAACAGGCACTTAAAATATATGAACAGGGAACTGAAATAAACCCGATGTGGGATTACCTGGCGCAAAACAGGATCAGGGCGCTGGCTAATGAAAATCATAATGAAGAAACGGTAAACTTACTGAAAGGACTGGTTGAAAAGGCGTCTTACCGCCCCGAAATTCAGGAAAAAAAATATGCTGACCTTTCCCGGCTTTACTGGTCGGTAAATGAAAAAGCAGCAGCAATAGCAGCAGCAGAAAAAGCAAATGACAATGGCCTGCTTCATTTTTACAGGAAAGGAGACGGATCAATACTGCAGAAAAAAGTGGATGATTATTACCGTGACAAAAAAAACAAAAGCGAATACATCTCCCAGTTATGGATGGGCATAGCGTATGCTGATGCCGGCACCAGAGACAAAGCACTGGAGTGTTTCAATAATGCCATTGCTTTGAAAGAACCTGCTATATCATTGTTGCTCATCAGGGACTACCGGTTTTTAAATATCAAGTATCTCAGCATGGCGCTGATCACAAGAAAGATCAAACAAATAATAAATTATTGAGGAGAGTCTTTATGTTATTCTATGCAGTTAACTTAACATGTTCACCTATTTCTGTTAAAAACTATCCATTTTTTGCGAACTAAAATAATTAATCCCATCACTATAGTCCTGCCTTCTGCATTGTTTGTATAATATTTTTTAGTTACGATTTTATCTGTTACAATTGTCAATATTTTACAGGCATTCAGGCTGTGTGTATCATCCAGTTTGTATTTAACAGCGATAAATTAATTGCCAATTGAATTTGTTTTTTTAGTCCATTTGGTACTCATAAAAAATAATACAAACCCACTAAGCACAGTGACTAAACCGAAAATGGAAAATATACGAAGCAGGATATTTCCAAAATTATCCCTGCCCTCATAATCCATAGTATGCATCATCCAGAGAAAATCGAAAAGCCTCCATTTGTTATTTCTGAATTTCTGCACTGTTCCTAATTCGTTTGCTACATATACCGTTATTTGGGAAGGGTGTTCAAATGTAATGGCATAGGCAGACAGCGGATTTTCCCGGTATTCATGATGCTTATTCGGTATTGGTTAAGTATTCAACCACTTTAACTTTCGCTTCACCATTAAACCTCATTTTAGCTATTGCTATCGCTTCTTCTTTTGTTAATGGGCCCCTTAGCTGACCAGTTTCAGCATTGGCAAGGTGGTTCATAGATTGCATACTATGTTCATGATTGGTTTGATTATGAACCGCACTGATGCAACGTACCTGGTAAAAAGGCTTCCCTAAAACTTCAATCAATTGAATGGAAACAACCGAATCAATCCGATGAACTTTCCTAATGGTATCCAATACCATTGTTGGTGAAACCAACGCAATATTGGATGATAATAATGGAGCATTCTTTTTCTGAAAATCTCCATGCACTTCATCCATGTTACTCCAGCTGAAATAAAGGCCACCGATTGTCCATAACAGGAATTGAATACCAAGAATTACTCCGAGCCAGCGATGCGTTTTACGAATATAGTAGTGTTTGCTTTTTGCCATTGTGGTTGTATTATTAAACAGGTAAATGTTATCCCGTATACCATACTATTTCAAATAAGAATTAATGCAATTTTAAAACATTAAATTTTTTAATCTCAATAGCTCTTCATTAGAAAAATATTGTTTTTTATAATAAACTTTGTTTATCACAACAATGCCATCAGAAGTTTTCATCAATAACCCATAACCAGGTAAGTAATCTATATTAACTTTTAATAAAGAACTTTCAACTATTACTGCTTTTGCATCAATGATATAAAAATGCCTTAACCCCACACGCAAATACGCACTCCCAATTGTCCAGGAATTACATGCTCTTATTTGATGCATTAAATCAACTGTTGAAGTAGTTGAAGGTTTAAGCAAAGCGCAAATTTCATAACTTCTGAAACATCTGCTTACAGGCCTGTTAGTAATCTCTATTGGAGTAATAGAATGACTCTCTATTCCCTCTAATAAATAATGAAGTTTGTTTGCACCAGTTTTCGCAATTTCAATTTCAAGCTCCCTGCAATTCTGATTTTCTTTAATTGGTATTCTTTCCTGATATAATAAAGGCCCAGCGTCAAATTTTTCGGAAAGGTAATGAAAGCTAAATCCTGTAACTTTTTGTTGCCTTACAATAGCACTATAAACTGGAGAACCACCTCTTAGATCAGGAAGAAACGATGGATGAAAATTAATCACAGAAGAGGGTTTATTACTATAAATTTTTAAAGGGATTTTTCCAAAAGAGGCAATGATTATATAATCGGCTCCAAAAAGATCAATCTTTTTAACATCCCCTGTATAAACAACCGATGAATCGATAACAGGAATATTATATTGATCAGCAAGTTCCTTTACTTTAATATCGGGGTACACCGGAGGAGTATTTTTAAGGCCTCTCCGGTTTATTATTTTATCAAAGAATATTTTTTCTTTAGATTCTTTAAAAAGAATTTTTTTCTTATTAAGTATCTTTAACTTCTTGATTTTTTTTCGGAAGCTAATAGGGTGTGCATTAACATTAGTTGATATACCAACAACTTCAAACTTATCAGAATGATCTTCTATAATTGTTTGAAGAAACTGTCCACCAAAATAATCATAGCCAAAGAATAATATTTTAATTTTATTTTTCATGAAGGTTAATTTTATTTTGCCCGTTTGTTTTTTTTAGAGTAGCAGCAGATAGAATAAATGCAAATTATTTTTTCCCATTGTTCAATATGCTTAGATTACTGACACTAACAAAAGTTTAAAAAAGTACACTACCGCTGGGAACAGGATAGTGCCCTGCTCTATTGAAATTAATAAACTGATTGTTCGCAAATAGCAATTTTCAGGGGTGTATGATTTTAAAAACAGCTATTTCAGCAGCCGTTTTACGTGGATTTAGTAATTCATAAACTTTGCAACATTGTTCATGATCATTAAATAAATCCTGGTGAACAGGAACTATATAAATGATGTGCAATTCAATTTTATCAACATTATAATACTGTATTATATTATTTAAAACAATCTCCATTGTTTTCCTGCCGAATGGATTGAACATAAATATAACATTTGTACCTGCCGGAATAATATATTTTGATGCATCTGCATAATAAATATTAAAAGGAACTTTATATCCCATCTTATTCATCTGATTACAGTTGGCTATTGCTTGCTGAATGGCTGAATTGTCTAAATCAATACCAATGACTCTTTTAAATTTGAACAGCATTGCAAAATTTAATACTTTGCCATCTCCACATCCAATATCAAGCAATGACATTTCTGAGTACCTTTTCCCCACCGCCTTAAATGCTAATTTCATTACATAATAAGAGGAAGACTGATTCTTTTTACAATCTTGATTAACTGATTGTTTATTTGCGCTGAAATGACCATAGGGATTTTCAAGATATTGAATTCCGGTCTTTTTGAACTTGTAACTATAATATTGCTCTTCTATTTTTAATAAAAGAAAAGCGTAAATCCCCAAATGTTTTATTCCGGATTTTATTTTTATAAATTTAGCCCTAAGCATTTTTATAAATTTTAAAATATCCTTGTAATATGATTGTATGCAGTCCTTACCTTAAATACAACCAATATTAAAAGTGCGGTTGATCAACGAATGAGTAGATGTGCAACTATTTATGATTTATTTTCCAGCATTTAATAAGTAACTGTTATTCCGGCTCCCAATCCCATATCACTATCATAATGGGTGGAAAACGAAAGATATTTTGTAACGATGTAGCGAAACCCTGCCATATATTCTTTGTCTGTATTCAGCATCCATGCAAACCGGAGACGTGAAGTAACAGGTATATCTTCTCTTGATAGCTGAAACCTGAATTTGCCATTTCCATCCACCCTAAAATCAGCAACTGTCAGCGTAGGCAATGTATATGCAATACCTGCAACTACTGTATGGCGGTTGTCTTTATTACTTGTTTGCCCAAACCAATTTTTTTCTTCACTGCCGAAAATATTTTTGGGGCCGCCTTCTACTTTATAATGGTAATCAAAACCAACATATGGATACCACCACTGCATACGACCCAGGTAACGACCAATCATTGTTTCACTTTCATACCCGTGCATATCGTGGTAACCTAAATGCCAAAGTGTACTTGCTTTCCATCTTGTATTTGCCAACATGGCTTCTCCATCGCTGCCATTACTTTCTATCCCAACTCTTCCCATTAAATGAAATTCTCTGTCATCAGCAAATAATTTTCGCTGTGCCAATTTTGGATTTGGTATTTCTGGATTTGCAGGCTGATTTTCGTAAGTAAATACCCTGCCCATGCCGCTCATCATGTGGTAAAGAATGTGACAGTGAAAAAACCAGTCGCCATAAACATTTGCATTAAATTCAATGGTATCCCTTTCCATTGGCATAATGTCTATAATGTTCTTCATTGGGGCATAATCCCCCTGGCCATTTAGCAACCTGAAGTCGTGGCCGTGCAAGTGCATAGGGTGTCTCATCATGCTGTTATTGAATAAAATAATCCTTACGTTTTCTCCTTTTTTAATCAGGATTTTGTCACTTTCAGATACTGTTTTATTGTCCAATGTCCATACATAGCGATTCATATTTCCGGTAAGGTCAAATCTTAATACTTTCAGAGGCCCATCAGGCAAGGTTGTTTTTTCCGGTGCTTTCAGCATGGTGTAATTAAGCGACACAATATCTGCAGTTTCGCTTTCCATATTCATTCCCTGCATACTGTTGTTGTTTGGCATCTGCATAGTGTGACCCTGATGCCCCGGCGTTGTTTCTTTAGGTTTTTCTGCTTTGGGGTTTTCATCTCCAGTGATTTCCGGATACATTACTGTGTTCATATCCATAATCTGGTTTTCCATTTTCATACCTTCCATTTCAACCATGTTTCCTTTCATGTCCATCATGTCGTTCATCATCTTCATACCTGCAAAATATTTTGGGCGTTTCATTTTTGTGGCGGCTATTTTTTCACCACTGCCCAACCACAGCGAAGCTGATTTGGTCCGGTCTTCGGGTGTTACTAAAAACTCATAGCTTTTATTTTCAGGAATGGTTACCACTACATCATAAGTTTCAGAAACGGCTATAATCAGCCTGTCAACTTCTACCGGTTCCACATCATTGCCATCAGTAGCCACTACGGTTATTTTACCACCGGCATACGAAAGCCAGAAATAATCTGAGGCACCGCCATTTGCTATACGTAATCTTACTTTATCACCTGCTTTAAACTGTGGCTGTTCATTTTGATTTTTGCCATTCAGTAAAAAATTATCGTAATACACATCCGTTAAATCCATTGCGTTCATGCGTTTCCATTCGTTGTTAACTTTTATCTTAAAATGGCCTTGCTTTATCGCTTCAGCATAACTTTGTGTACTTCCTTTTTGCACGGCAAACCAATCAGTGGCAGCATGTAAACTACGGTGAACTTCTTTGGGGTTCATATCTGTCCATTCACTTATTACAATTGGAATAGTTGGGATATTCCATTCTTTTCTTTTATTCATTATAAAAGCACCATACATACCAATTTGCTCCTGCAGTTCAGTATGGCTGTGATACCAATGAGTGCCATGTTGTATAATGGGAAACCTGTACAAATGTGTGGTGTGAGGCTTTATCGGCATCTGCGTTAAATTGGGGACTCCATCATATTGATTTGGTAAAAACAATCCATGCCAATGCAATGAGGTCTCTTCATCCAGTTCGTTGTGCACATAAATTTCCGCAGTGTCGCCCTCAGTGAAAGTAAGCACAGGCATTGGTATTTGGCCATTTACTGCAATCGCACGTTTTGGCTTTTTGCCAAAAGTGACCGTAGTATCACGAATGTATAAATCATACCGGACAGAATGTGGCGGAGTATTATTAACAATGGTTTTTATTGGCCCTATATCAGTTTTTGGTATATCCATATTACCCGTAGTATCGTCCCCACCTGACGGCCGGGCAGGCATTTTCATACTGCCCATATTCTCTTTAGCGGAGTCTTTAGTCATCTCCATCTGATCCTTCCTGTTATCTGATGGAGGTGATATTATTTTTGATTTTTCTTTTATGAGTTTCATACCACACTTTGGGCAGTTACCAGGTTTTGTGGAATGAATTTCAGGATGCATCGGACAAGTGTAGGTGGAAGGTTGTGTCTGAGTTTTAGCTGAAGGCATTTTCATACTATCTATTTTCATAGTGTCTGTGCTGTCAAAATTTATTGATGGTGGGTTTGAGATATCTTCAGGCACTTTCACTTCAGCAGTTTTTTTTATCACAGGTTTAGCAACAGCTTTGGATTTTTCTTTTATGAGCTTCATACCACATTTAGGACAATTACCTAGCTTAGCAGCATGTATCTCCGGGTGCATAGAGCAGGTATAGGTTATACGCTGCTGATTTGATTCTTTTTTATTCATATCCGTTACCTTAATATCCTGTGATTGTGCAAAGGAACACATGGCAAAAACGAACGCTGTTATGATTATCTTTTTCATTTTTATTTTTCTAAGAATATTCTTTATTATTTCTTTACGGATAACATGCTTGCATTGATGGCTACAACTATAGTGCTTACCGTCATTAATACAGCACCTGCCGCCGGGCTTAATAAAATGCCCTGCTTATATAAAATACCTGCTGCCAAAGGCAATGCCACGATATTGTAACCTGTTGCCCAGATCAGGTTTTGTGTCATCTTACGGTAAGTAGCTTTGCCAAATAAAATCAGGTTCACAATGTCTTTAGGATTACTGTTAACCAAAATAATACCTGCGGTTTCTGCGGCAATATCGCTGCCGCTGCCAACGGCAATACCCACATCTGCAATTGCCAAAGCCGGTGCATCGTTTACGCCATCGCCTGTCATGGCAACAAATTCGCCTTTGCTTTGCAGGTCTTTTATCTTTTCTAATTTTTGATGGGGCAATACTTCGGCAATAAAACTATCCATACCCAGGGTTTCGCTTACGCTTTTTGCTACTTTGCTGTTGTCGCCTGTAAGCAAAATAGATTTGATATTATGTTGTTTTAAAGTTTTAACTGCATCTGCCGATTCCGGCCGTATCTCATCCGACAAAGCAATATAACCCGCCGGGCTGTTATTGATAATTACAAACACAACGGTTTCCGTATCATTAGCAGTAAAGCCTTCAGGAATTGCGATATTATTTTCTTTTAAATATCCGGGACTAACCACCAAAATTTTTTTTCCTTCTACCGTGGCTTCAACACCTTTTCCAGTGATGGCATTAAAATTTTCTGCTACAGGGATTGTGATGGATAATTCTTTTACTTTTTGCAGGATGCCAGTTGCAATTGGATGTTCTGATTTTTGCTCTAATGCAGATGCTAAACGAATGATTTCATTTTCGTTCAACTCTTTTTGGAGGGATACAATTTTTGATACTTCAAACTTTCCCACCGTAAGCGTTCCTGTTTTATCAAACACAATAGTGGTGATTTTTCTGGCATTTTCAAACGCCGTTCTGTTTTTAATCAGCAAACCATTTTTGGCAGATAAAGCAGTTGATTTTGCAACAACTAACGGCACGGCCAAACCTAAAGCATGGGGACAGCAAATTACAATTACCGTAACCATTCTTTCCATAGCAAAGGATAGGGATTGCCCGGTTAAATACCAATATAAAAATGTAGCAATACCAGAAATAATTGCAATAATGGTTAACCATTTTGCTGCTGTATCTGCCAGCAACTGGGTTTTAGATTTTGATTTTTGTGCATCATCCACCAGCTTTATTAACTGTGAGAGATAAGAATCTTTTGCAGCATGAGACACGGTGACCTTAATAGCGCCGTTTCCATTGATGGCGCCTGCAATTACTTTATCTCCTTTTACTTTTTGCACTGGTTTTGATTCACCAGTTAACATAGATTCATTCAGGTAGCTTTCGCCTTCTAATATTATTCCATCGGCTGCAACTTTTTCACCTGGTTTTACCAGAATTATATCGCTCTCTTTTAATGTATCGGTCTTTACATCATGCACCATATCCGGCATTACCATGTGTGCATCGGATGGCATTAGCTGAACCAGTAATTCCAGTTCCTTTGATGCTCCTGCAACTGACTTCATTTCTATCCAATGCCCCAGCAGCATAATGAGAATAAGCGTTGCCAGTTCCCAAAAGAAATCCATGCCCTGTAAACCAAATACAATGGCTACACTGTATATATAAGCTACCGATATGGCAAAGCCAATTAGAAACATCATACCTGGATTTTTAGCTTTTACTTCATCCACCAATCCTTTTAAAAAGGGCCACCCGCCATAAAAAAACACCATGGTTGATAATACAAATAATACATATTGTGAGCCTGGGAACTCCCAATGAACACCCAGCCAATGCTGAATCATATTCGACAGCAGCATGATGGGAATGGTTAGAATCAGCACCAGGTAAAACCTTTTTCTGAAATCAGCAATCATCCCGCCATGGTTGGGATGGTTATGTGCTGCATGATCCATTGATGGACTGGTGCCATGCTGGTGAGGCGAAGCAACAGTGTTCCTTCCGCCTTCTCTATCCAAAACCAGGGTCATTCCACAAATAGGACATGTGCCTGGTTTATCCTGCACTATCTGCGGATGCATGGGGCAGGTGTACTGCGGTGGTTGATGCTGATGTTCCATAATTAATTATTTTATCTTGCTGAAGATTTAATCTTAAAATCAAATACCGTTAGATTATCGATATGCAAATATTTCTTTTCATTTACAACTTTATCATTCTCATTTCTTAATTGTTTTATTTTTTCTGCTACCATATTTGAAAATAGATTAGCACCCTTTTCATTTAAATGCCTGAAATCTGCGTAAAGCTCAATTCTCTTTGTAAAAAAAGTATCCCTGGAATAATCAAGAAAATTGATCTTATACCCGTGTGCAATGCTTTTACCTTCAACAATAGAAAGATCTGTTCCAATTGCATTCAACAAATATGGCGGACATACAATATAAAGTTCAACACCTGAATCGTAACATTCCTGTATGAAGGCTTTATAGATATTTATTTTAATACTGTCCAACACTTTCTTATCAGAATAATCAATTGTTTTAATTGGTCCGGTATAAGTTTTTTTAAGTGCACTAAATCCATTGGAATAGACATATCTCATTTTAGCATGATTGCTGTTGCCTGATATAATAGAAATGATATCTGAATTATATGGATAAATACTGGATAGCATTTTTACTTTTTCATGCGGCCTTTTTAAAGATAGAATGGAACGTATTTCAGGATGGCTTGTATAAAAAGGCAAAAGAACTGATAAACGATCATACGATTCCGGATTGATACCCAATAAACCTGCATCAAAACTTAATACTATTATCTTCGGCTTAGTTCTTTTTAAAACACTTTTCAGTACCGCATAATGATAAAATATTGGTTCTCCCGGTCTGCCGGCATTATAACAGGATAAGTTCAACTGTTCTTTGAAAATATCCGGATTTAAAATATTGGTAGCTCTTGAAGAACCAAAAATAAACATATCGGCTTCAGATTTTTCCATTGAATAAATAGTTAAATAATCAGGACCAGCCTCCTGGCTGAAGTAATTTTTTCTAAGCACATAACCAATAATTAAATCCATCAGCATTACTGTTATAAAAAATAGTAATAACTTCAAAATAAAACTTCTAAAAAATTTACCGGTAAGTGTTTCTATCATTTTATTTGAAGTTTAAAATTGGAAATAAATAAACTGTCCACCGTCAAAAACACCGAATACCAGTATAATAATAACTAACAGCGAATAGAATGCTGTACGAACAAATAAATTCTTATGATGTGAAAGGGTAAAGGTGCCTGAATAAAATTCCTTTTTAATTTCAGCCACCAATAAGAAGGATATTGCTAAAAAAGAATAAATGATAATAGCCGTACCGGAATGAAAAATGGAGCCTTTAAATGTAAATATTTTTTTAATTACCGTTAATGCATCTTCTACTGATTTTGCCCTGAAAAAAATTCTCGAAAAAGTTATTAAGCAGAATGTAATGGCTGTTTGATATAAAATAAATAACCAGGGAAATTTATTAATCCCTGTAATCGTATTGAATTTATCCCTGTATTTTTTTGTTATGATCGCAAATACAAGATAAAAACCGTTGATACCTCCCCAAATAATATAAGTCCAGTTTGCACCGTGCCATAATCCGCTGATAAGAAATACAATCATTAAATTAAAATACAGACGGGAATGTGAAACTCTATTGCCTCCTAAAGGAAAATATAAATAATCTTTAAACCAGGTAGATAGAGAGATATGCC
>JAYVLZ010000355.1:0-16595 GCA_043759175.1 Chitinophagaceae bacterium
CCCTGCTGCATCTATTGTTAATCCTGCAGGTGAAGCACTAAAACTACCTCCCGAAGCTCCAGTAAGGGTAACCGCCTGTGGAGTGGTAATAGCCTGGCAATAGGGGTTTCCGCCATTATATGAAATAGATGCGGTGGCTGCTGCTACAATATTAAAAGGGGCTGCATTAACGGGAACAGCAGCGCAACCACCAGATGCCGGCATCGTATAAGTAATGGTGTAAGTAGTAACCGTACTACCGTTGGGCGTAAAGGCTCCTGTTGTAGCATTTAATACTAATCCAGCCAGGGAAGCTGAAAATACCCCACCAGTATAAGCGCCGGAAGTGCCGGAAAAGGTAACTGTATTGGCTGTTTGGTCAGAACTGCAGAATGGCCCACCCGGGTAGCTAATTACTGCTGTTGGTATGGGTGTAATGGTAACATTGGTGGTAACATTGGAAGCAGGAAATCCGCCCCCGGCAGGTATCGTGTAAGTTACCGTGTGTAAACCAGCAGTACTCGTATTGGGTGTGATGGTGCCTGCTGCATCCATTGTCAATCCTGCATCAGGAGTAAAGGTTCCACCTGTATAAGCGCCTGTACCGGTTAAGGTAACAGCATGAGTTGTATTATCTGATATACAGTATGCAGCTGATGAATAGGTGATGACAGCAGTTGGGGCTGTAGTAATGGATATTGTTGTTGTTGCGGTAACCTGTCCGCATCCATCGGCTGCTGCAATCGTATAGGTGACTGTGTGACTACCAAGGGTGCTACTGTTTGGAGTAATAGCTCCCGTGGAAGCATTGATGGTAAGCCCTGCATCTGATGTAACAGTACCGCCAGTAAAAGCATTCGTACCGTTTAATGTTACGGTTTGCGGTGTAGCCGTAATATTTGCAAAAGGTGAAGTGGTATAAGTAAAAGTAGTAATAGTGGGTAATTGGGTAACGGTTAGGGTTACTGCATTTGAAAAAGGTCCTGTACCATTAATATTTGTATACACCGATTTGTATTTATATCCGTTCATAGTAGCATCCGGTGCCATAATATTCAAAGTATTGGTAGTAAAATTGGTATATTTTCCTCCATCAGTAGTGGATATAATATTAGTCCAGGTAGTACCTCCATCGTTACTCCTTTGCCACTGCACAATGGGTATTGGTGTGGAAGTGGAAGCACTCGTAAAGGAAGCATTATTACCGAAACATACTGCAGTATTAACCGGTTGTGTTGTAACAATAGGAAGTCCAGAATATTCACCGATCGAAAAATCCCCAAAACTGTTATTTAAGCCAGTTGCCTGTGTAGAAGTGGCAGTTTTAATGCCTGTAATTGTTGTGAACCAGGAACTACTATACCTGCGTATAACAAAATTATTGGTATTTGCTGCCCCTGGTACATCGCCTGCAACAAAACTAAAAGTTGCATCATAAGTTCCAGCCAGACCGCCTGACGCTGTTAAATTCCAATAAGGTGTAATTGCTTTTGGAGTGGTATTGTCTAAACCAGAACTGGCAATTTGAGGATGAAATCCCCCCAATTGAACAACTGTTAAACTACCGGCTGTGCTTCCGGCTGAAAAATTTATCAGCGCAGGTCTGTAAATTGTGGCATTACCAACAAAAAAATTGGAGGAGGCTCCACTGGGAATATATTGTTCAAGATTCCCATTTATCCAGCCATTGGTTCTTGAAACAGAAGCTCCACTGGGAATAATAATTTTATTAGCTCCTGTAGTAACAACCCCGTTTGTAAGTGCAAGTGAATTAGTGACAGTAATATTGCTTGCTATGGAAGATATACCTGCATTGTTAGTAATTATTAAATTATAAAATGAGAATGTTAAAGCTGGAATCACTTGTGCGGCGGTACCATTAAAACTTACTGTGCTACCAGTATTAACCGTGTATGCACCAGTGCCCGGTGAAAATGTATTTTTAATACCTACTGTACCTGATGCCGGGAGTATTCTTGCTCCGTTACCTGAATTGGTAAGGTTACCGTAGTTAACTGCTGCAATGGTTTGGCTACCGCTCGAATTATAATTTACTGTTGTACCAGCAGCAATAGTATTTGTTGCGAAAGCTGGATATGATGTATTTGTGGCTCCCGTGCCTATGTTAAAGGTACCTGATGTGAGAGTGAATGTTCCGGTAGCTGTCAACTGAAAACCACCGTCGTTAAATATGCTGTTAGCAGTAGTGTTTCCAATAGTAAGATTAGTTATAGTTCTTGTTGCTGATGATGTAACTCCAGCAGAATTATTTATAAAAATTGAGGTTGGACCTGAAGCTGTTGGCCATTCTCCGCCAACGGTTTTTGCTGTAGTACCTGTATAAATCAATATTTTGGTAGTTCCATAAATAAAAGTTCCACTCCCCAAATTGACAGTTCCATTTCCTTGTATTGTTACTGTTCCATTAACTGTAAAATTCTTATTGCCTAAAGACAATGCTTTACCATCATTTATTTGTAAATCAAAACAAGATATTGTGTTACCATTAGGAATAGTCACAGGGCCATTGATAATAACGTTATCCCCAGCAACTGGTTGAATGCCTCCAATCCATGTGCCGTTTGTTGTCCAACTTCCTCCTGCGGCTGTACTTGTAATTGTTCCTGCATTTGCCCAAAAAGCAAATAACAAAAATGAGAAAGCTAAAAAAAGATGCTTAACAAGTTTCGTGGGTAAGTAAATTTCCATCATAAAAAATAATTTAAGTTGCCAAAAAAATACGGTGACTAAAAATGATTTTTTAAAGGAAAGCAGATGGAAGTTTTCGCCGGTATTGGGAAGTAGTAATAAAGATAGCAAAAAATAGAGTAAAGACAAATCAAATTTAGAATAAGATTTTAATCTGGCAAATTTATTTTTTTATTTTTTAATATAAACAGGTGTGCCGATCAACATGAAATCTTGAAGACATATGATTAGGCCGGGGACTCCGTTTAATTCAAAATGGATATATTTCTGTGCTCTGCCTATCTATTTATTGAAAATTTTCGTTAATAGACGATGGTTATAATTCGTTGGCTCTTTCTAGTATTAGCTTTTCTAAAGTGTCAGAAATCCTGAAGTTTGTGTTTTTTATTTTAGCAATAAAAGGTCTTATTGAAGGTATTATCCCTGATAATTTTGCATCAACAATTACTCCAATTGTACCAATAATATGTAACCCCAGTTGCAATGCAAATTTTCTCCCCTTCAAATCATCTATGATTAACAAACAGTCGTCAAATTCTACAGCTAATGCTATCGCACTGGCTTCGCCTTTATCAACTGAAGTTTCAATAATTGATTGATAGTTTTTGTCTAAAGGTTCTTTAATTTCAAACCACTCAGGTAATGGCTGACCAAATTCAGCTTTTATTGCAGGAGTTATAATAATTATTCCAAATAATTTATGCAATAAATCGAGTTCACTGATAGTATCAAGTAAAATTAAACAACTGGTATCAGAGATGATAGCTTTGGGCATTTAAAAGGTCTTTTTCTAATTCTGAAGCTGAATAATTAAATACTGATACATTATAATTTCCAAGAATTTCCATAAAAGTCCGTTTGGTGTATCCTGCCAATTCCGCAGCCTGCCCTAATGATAGCGCTCCCTTTTCATATAGTTTTGCCGCCAGAAACGTTTTTGCCTCTTTTTCATCCAAATCCAAAGAATCAGGTATTTGTAACGTTAATATTTTCATATTCCAAATTTACGAAATCCAGCGAAATTTGAATTATTTGATTTTTTATTTAGCAGACGGCTAATATTATCATCTTTAACTTACCGAAGGCTGAAGATGTTCTGGAAATATATATTGACCGTTTGTTTAACTTTAAAGAATAGAATTCTAATTTAGGGCCATCTCAAAAAACAGCGTGGTCAGCGAACTGAAAAATAAATTTATTTATCAATTAATTGTATCGGCCACCCAGCTGTTAGTGCCACTGCTCACCTACCCCTATATCACCCGGGTACTGGGGCCGGCCAATCTCGGCAGGATCAATTATGTGGATTTTGTATCGCAGGCTTTTACCATTTTTGCAGCTTTTGAAATTCCTTACTATGCCGTAAGGGAAATATCTATGGTGAGAGATGATATCAACAAACGTTCTATGCTGGTAACAGAAATGGATTTTATGAGGGTTGCACTTGTAAGCGCTACGGCATCAGGTTAAACGTGAGTTGCAGATGTGAATGGCGGATGGTAATTCCCCTTGAAGAGTGGCTATCACCCACCACTGTTCCTGCTAAATTTTAGGCAGTCCAACCGTTTTGAGAATGTGGTTAGCCCTTTCAATTTTTTCCTTAAACAATGGCTGGTCAGCATACTTGCCTGTCAAGGTTGCATTCACCTTAAAACTTTTAGGAAGTTTTTTCTTGCCTGCTGTAGTTTTTGTCTTCATGATATACAAATTTACAATTTTCTGCGAACTAAAAATGCCCCGTATGTTATGTTTTTACGAAAAGGTTCCCAATCTGTTTCAGTAAGCCCAAGTACGACAAAATCTTTTTCAATGGCTTTCAAATTGTTAGTAATTCCCATTCGGTAAAGTCTTGTCCTCGCTTGCGTACTGCCTGTTGCAATAACGGTAGCTTCCGGATAATTTTCTGTAAAAGCGTAAAGTGTGGCCGCAACGGTTGCCAAAACTTTTTGACTGTCGCCATTATTAGTAACAGTTAAATCGCTAAGAAAGCCTGTAATCGGGTCTTTGTCACCAAAACCAAGGTTGTAAAATCCTTTCACATTAATTTCAGAATAACGTACAACTTTTGTAATATTTCCTTTTTGCCCAATACTCACAAACTCAAATGTTTGAAAGTCAGGCGAAGTGTCCACATTATAATAGTTGTCAAACATAGCAGCTAAATTATAGAAATTTTATCAACCATTGTGTAGTCCTGTCATCCGTATGTTTGCGCCAATTTTGGCACTCCCCGTTAGCGGAAGTTGCTGTCTGCCCGCCATGAGATGCTACCCGAAATAATAATTTCCATCTTTTCAAATTGAAACCTTGCCCGGTGCAGTTTCCGCTAACTCACGGATTGCTTTGATAAATAAAACCGCCAACTGGGGTTTTTAAAAAATAGAATGATAATTTCGGGCTCATCAAAACATCAACGTGGCCAGCGAACTGAAAAATAAATTTATTTACCAATTAATTGTGTCGGCCACACAGCTGTTAGTGCCCCTGCTCACCTACCCCTATATCACCCGGGTACTGGGGCCGGCCAGTTTAGGCAGGATCAATTACGTGGATTTTGTATCGCAGGCTTTTACCATTTTTGCAGCTTTTGGAATTCCTTACTATGCGGTAAGGGAAGTATCCATGGTGAGAAATGATATCAACAAACGTTCCATCCTGGTAACAGAAATGGCATTGCTGAACCTGGTCTTCTCACTGGCTGCCACCGCAGGTTTTATACTGTTTACCTACAGCAGCTGGAATAACAGTCCTGTTTTGTATTTATTGGCGATGATCAATATTTTATTAAGTGCTTTTTCATTTGAATGGTATGTACAGGGAACGGAGGCATTTCGTTTTTCTGCCATCAGAACAATAACAGTGCGGCTGGCAATGATTGCGGCATTCTATTTACTGGTAAAAAAAGAAACGGATTTTAATATTTACTTTGGCATTTTTACGGCCACCATATTTATTTTTGCGTTACTCAACAGTTACAAAATTTTCTCTGAAAATAATATCACAGGAAGAACGCTGAATTTAAAAAAACATTTGAAGCCCCTGTGGCACTTTTTTCTTACCTCATCGGCCATCAGCATTTATGTTTATTTTGATACCATTATTTTGCAGCACCTCACACATGATGATCAGGCGGTAGGTTATTATACCATCGTTTTAAAAATGGTAAAAATATCCCTGCTGGTAATACTGGCTATTGGAACGGTGCTGATGCCACGTCTCTCCTATCTCGCCAGCACAGGCAATACCAGTGAAATCAGCAGGCAGCTAAATAAACTGCTGCAATTCATCATCATCACGGGAGTTCCTATTGGTGCAGGTTTAATGATACTTGCCCCGGAGATCATTGAAACCATTGCAGGAGAAAAATTTTTGCCGGCAATTCCCCTGATGAGAATATTGGCGTTTTTACCATTGGTGGTGGGATTGAGCAATTTATTTTGCTTTCAAACGCTGGTACCTTTTAACCTTGAAAAGAAATTTTTAACAACGGTGATCATTGGCTGCATGGTAAGTATCACACTGAATTTTTTATTGATACCGCACCTGCAGCAAACCGGTGCAGCCATTGCCAATATTGTTACTGAAATCATCATCACCGTATTGAGTGGTATGTATGCATACAGGCTCATTCAATTTAATTTCAGGGCTGCTGTTATTATTCAAACTGTTGCCGCCTCTTTATTATTTATTCCTGTTGTATTCCTTTGCAGGTATTTATTTCCTTCCCCATTCATCGTATTATTCATCAGCATACCAGTATGCATGATGATCTATTTTATATTTCAAATCGTAATTTTTAAAAATTCAGCCATCACGGAAATTAAAGACTACCTGGTGAACCTGGTAAAATTGTAAACAGTTTACTATTGGAAAACAAGTATCAATATTATGTAGCAGAAAAAGGTTTTGACAATATCCTTAATGCAGGCGTGGTGAGAAAAGACAATGAAACCATACTGGATGCTATTGGTTTTATTCCTTTGCATTTCAATAATGCTGATGCAACATCTGCAGTTGCAGGTATTGCAAGATTTTTAAAACTGCTGCAGTTTTTTTTCAGCATCAATAAAAAAAGTTTGGTGGTTTTTCATTTCCCGTTGCTTGCCACTATTTATAAATGGCTGTTGATAGTATTAAAATGGCGTGGCATTCATACTGCTGCAATCATCATAGATATAGATGGCCTGAGAGATAAAGACATTTTATTATTGAATAAAGAAATGAAACTGCTCGGCCATTTTAAATACATCGTAGCACACAATGCTGCTATGAAAGAATGGCTGTTACAATATCTGCCAGGTGCCACCATCTTTACTATTGACCTGTTTGATTATCCCATTAACGGAGCACCTCCCCATCGTGAATATTCAAACACCGTTTGTTTTGCCGGTACTATACCAAAAGCAACATTTGCTTATTCATTAAAGCAAACACAACAATTGCGTTTTAATGTATATGGAGATGGATATAACGCAGCCATGAATGCAAAAGAAAGTTTTTGTTACAAAGGTGTTTTTAAGCCAGTATTATTACCTGCTAAACTGGAAGGAAGTTTTGGACTGGTATGGGATGGTGCTTCGATTGATGTATGTGAGGAGTACCTTAAATATAACAACCCTCACAAACTTTCCTTATACCTTGCTGCAGGCTTGCCTGTGATAGTATGGGAACAAAGTGCCGTTGCCAATTTTGTTAAAGAAAAAAATATTGGAATTACCATTAATGAATTATTTGAAATAGAAGAAAAGATAAAATCGATGTCTGTTGCAGAATACGATGTGATGCAGCAAAATGTTTTAATGATTGGGAAACAAATACGCAAGGGATTTTATTTGGATCGTGTTTTTGGGCAGATCGATAAAGCGTTATAAAGGATTGCCAACAGGGCAAACGTATTAAAATTCTAAAGCCTGAAAGGCTGATATTATTGTAGAAAAACAGATTCTATACCCAGCTTAAACCCCGGAGGGGTGAAATTTCACCCCTCCGGGGTTTAAGAAAATCGAAAATTATTCATTTCTATAATAATTGCATCCCTTCGGGATTAAAAAAACGCCTCATTTTTTTTGAGAATAGTTTTAATGCGTCTGCCCAGGAGTTGCCAACGTTTATAAGAGACCTTTAACCAATTACACCCTGCCAAAGGTTGACAAGCCTATACGGCAACCTTCAATAGAAGACATACATTACTGTTAAATATCCTTATAATTTCTATGCTTCCTGCTCAAATGTTTCTCTGCTATTACAGTACCCAATGGCTTTTCATACACTTTACTTTCTACCCATGAAATAATATCCAGGTATGCAAATGACCTTGTTTGGAAACGGTTTGTTTCCCACTTCTTTATTTTTTTCAGAAACGCTTCCAGTTCTGTTCTCACTTTGGAACGGGGCATGGCAAATGAGTTACGCAAAAATTTAAACATCTCCTCTTCCACCATAGTCAGGTTTTCCATCTTTGCCATAAACCGGTACACAGATTTTACCAATGAATCTATTATTTCAAAATTACCCAACTCATAATGTGCCATCAGGTGCATCAGTCTTGCATAACACTGCAGATCATAGCGCAGGTCTGCATTATCGTTGATGATCTTTTGCAGGTAATCAATGGCGATACTATAATTACCACTTCCAAAATAGAGGGTGGCTATTTTATAATTAAACACCAGTATCCTGTGATGATCCAGGTACAGAGCATGTTCGTGTAATTTTTTTTCCAGTTCAGGCACCATCTTTAATCCTTCAGTAAATGTGCCCAGCATAAAATGCTGGTTGAGCATTGAACTGTGTATGTAAACAAAAGTTTGCACCCGGTGGTTATCATGCCTGTTGGCCAGTGGTGTTTTTGAAAATTCCCTGAAGTGATTCAACACTATTTCAAACCCCTGTAAATTTCTCAAATCAAAATGGGCATTCAGCAGATTGTGCATGCCTTTAATATAATAACCGGTCTCCACTTTTTTCATCAGGGGATGTTCTTCAAAGATATCTGCCCATTTTTGAGCATAGCGGTAATACATCAAAAAATCCTGGCAGATAAAAGCGTACCAGCAATAGCTTTGATACAGGTACAGTCTTTCGTAAAAAACCAGTTTGGTCATGAGCATTAGCAGGGAGATTTTCGTAAAAGAATTTTTTCACCACCTTTTCATCTTTTTCATTCCTTGCATGCCCGTTTTCAATATAAAAACTATACAGCCGCAGTGCCAGGTTAGACATCCTCGCCACCATATCCACACGATTGTTCACTTCCACAGCTTCCTGTGCAAGCATGATGCCTTTATCCTGCATACTATGGGTGATGTGCAGGGTTTCTATTTTTTTCTCCCAGGATATTACCTGTGTTAAAAAATTATACTTGTAATGTTCTTTTGCAGTCTCCTTCAGCTTTTCCAGAATTTTAAGGCTCTGCATGTACAGGCCTTTATTGTACAATATCCTGGCATAATCCAACTGTTCATTCAGCTGCATATCTATACTGTCTGTACTTTTAAGCAGGCGTAAACTTGCCAGCAACTGCTTGTACAAATGCACTTTGGTATTAGCCAGTTGTGGCTTTTCTATTGAAGTGAGTTTTTTAAACAATAACGTTTCATCATATTCATTCAGTTTGTCCAACGCATCAAACAATTCAATGATTTTAAGGTCTTCTTTTGATGAACTTCTTTTGATATAAAGCTTAAAGTTTCTTTTTTCTGCTTTTTCAAGCGTGTGAATCAACTGAAATAATGTATCCGAAAATCGACTGGGCATCATTAATAATTTTTATTGCAATCCAGTATTAACAAGGGTTTTAATATTAGATACAGCATTTAAGCGTAATTAAAACACTTAAAACTTGATTACAAAGTGAACCTCACTCAACCTATTTTTGTTTCACAATGATTGAGTGAGGTATCATAAAGCAGGCAATCGTTAGAAAATGGCGGGCAATCGTTCGTTAAGCTGCTAAAATGCAGAAATATAAAATAAAAAAAGAGCTTAAAATAATTTAAAAATTTTCATATGGCAAGCAATCGTTAGAGTTCTCCCGTTTCTACGGGAGAACGTTTTTTTTGGCAGGCTAAAGTAAAGGCTTTTTTGTTTAACAAATACATCTTACCCAAAACTTTTTTTTAAACCTTCTTCTGAATTAATTTGAAATGACAAAATCTGGCTTTCTGATGTAGGTGCTGTTGTATTTAAACCGGATATTACTTGTTAGCTCCAGTTTAAAAGAACTCATTCCGAAAACTGTTCTTGGAAAATAAAATCCTCTCACTTCTATTGTACCAAAAATCAAATTTTCATTTCTTGTTTTTACACCTGCTCCAATAGCGCTGTACCAGTCACTTTCTTTAAAACTTTTATTGTCAGACTGTATCAGGCACACATCCGCAAAAGCGAAGGGTGCAAAACGAAAACCCCAGAATTTACGCAGATTATAAAATACAGATTCTGTTCTTATCGTTCCCCTTAATTGTGCGCTGATATCTCCATTAGTAAAATATGGGAGACCAAAATCACTTCTAAGACGCAATGGTTCATTTAAAATTCGGGAGAATTGTTTTGTAAACCCAATATTGATAAACTGCCTGAAATACCAGCTGTTGTTAAGCATTTTTTTCCTGGTAAAATGGTTAACATAAAAAAGAAGATCCAAATCCTCCCATTTTCCTTTATTATAAAACCCTCCCAGCCGGAAGATATAATTATTGTAAGCTCCTTTATCACCAAACCGGTTCATACTGGCATCCATTCCAAAATAAGGTCTTGATCTTTCTTTATTTACAATACTGTCTTTTTTATTGATCCACCCGGTAACCAGCGACGCATTAAAGCCCTCGGGCACATCTTCGTTTCTGCCAAAACCATAAATAAAATTTGATCTGTAAAAATTTTGTTTGAAAATAATAAAAGAAGCCAGCACGCCCCTGATGTTAGAGTACCTGTAATCAAAACTATCCTGCACCTTTAACGGCAGTTGGTTATAATGCTGGTAAAAAGTTCTTATTGCAACCAATCTTTTTACTCTTGACTCCACATTATTTTTCCGGAAAATATTGGCATCAAAATTATATCCAAACCATGCATCGCCCCTGTTATAATTATATTTTAGATCATGACTGTAAAATGAATCAGAATAAACATAATTATTTTTTGTTTGATTAAAAGATAACTCTAATGCCCCAACCGTACGGATATAAGGGCTTACCAGGGGTTTCTCTAAGCTGGTATAAAGAATAGTCTCTTCATTTTTTGCACTGCTGAAGGCATAATTATAAGTTTTGAATCCAACATTCCAGTTAATAAAAGTTCCGTAAATATTTCTTTTTAGTAAATCTGCTCCTATCCCAATTTTGGGTTTTCGTTCACTATCATAAAATGTACTGAATGCCAGCCTTGTTCCTGCACCGCCAATGTTCTCATCTTTCACTTCCAGCCTGAATTCCTGGGGGTTGCTGATATCCGCTGATCCACCTAATGAAAAAACATCTTTTACCAATACTAACACATCCACAAAGTCTGGTGAGCCTTCAACTATTTGTACTTTAATAAGGGCATCCTGAACAAATGGCTGATCACGAAGATGCCGTTCATTATCTGCCAGCAGATAAGGTTGAATCAAATCCCCTTTTTTAAAAAAAAGATTATTTCGCACTACCCTTTCCCTGGTCTTTTTATGAAAGGCATTTGCTACCACGGTACCAAAACTAATATTGTATTTTAAAGTGTCGTTGATATCTCTTTCAAAACCCAGCCTTACAATCTGGATATCCCTGATAATTTTATTAGTGTATTTAAGATATGGATTCACTTTTTTTCCGGGTTGCTGGTCAATATCTCCATCGGTAGAAATGCTTTTACCCAGTTGACCGAGCAAGCCTTTCTTTTTTACAAGAAAAAAAGTATCTGGTTTAGCAACAGGTACCTGCCCAAGGACATAACATGGTAATATAATAATGAAGAATATAATTACAAAAGAAATAAACAATCGCTTTAACATGCCGGCATTTTGAATTCAATCAAATAAAGATATTGATTTGAGTGATGAAAAAATGATGCCCTTTTATTTTTGATTCGACGTTTAAAAAAGGGGAAAACTAATAATAACATATTTACTCAACAATAAAAAAACCACAGGAATATTGTCTGTTTAAGGACACCAGCTAAAACTCTTTTGTTGCTTATTACAGCTTCTTATCTTCTGCAGGTGTAAAAGATGGTACAGATTTGCTGTGATATAAGGCTTTGCAGCAGATGCTAAATTACCGGCTGATCATACCCAGATGTAAGTGCAATCTGTTTATCGTCAACAAAATTACTGATTCAAATTATTGTCAGTAATAATTGGGAAACACATCTATTTTATCTTACTCATTTCACATATCAACATACACGGAAACATTTAGTTATGATTTAATAGGATACAATTGCATCTACGAGGTTAACTTTTTTTAACACAATGTGAATAAATATTATTGTACCATATCAATGGCAAATGGTTAAATTTGAATTGAATGAATGCAGTTAGATAAAGTACCTCACCACATTGTTAATCTAAACAAACGTACATTGACAGAAACCATCATTAACCTTGAAACTGTTAACCCAATTGAATTTTTTGGAGTTAACAATGGCAAACTTGACATTCTGAAAAAGAAATTTCCCCTGCTAAAAATTTTAAGTCGTGGCACACAGGTAAAATTGAGTGGAGCCCCGGAGCAGATAGTGGATGCCAAGGAAAAAATTGACCTTATTGTACAGTACATTGAACGCAATGGTCACATGAGTGAAAACTATTTTGAACAAATTCTGGGAGGAGATGACCAGCAAACAATTGATCACTTTGTTGATCGTAATCCCAATGACGTATTGGTTTTTGGCCCCAACGGAAAAACTGTAAGGGCACGTACTGCCAATCAAAAAAAGATGGTAACGGCAGTTGACAAAAATGATATTGTCTTTGCAATCGGACCTGCCGGTACCGGTAAAACTTATACTGCGGTTGCTTTAGCAGTAAGAGCGTTGAAAAATAAGTCGGTTAAAAAAATCATTCTTACAAGGCCGGCGGTGGAAGCCGGTGAGAACTTAGGTTTTCTTCCGGGTGATTTAAAAGAGAAGATCGATCCCTACCTGCGCCCACTCTATGACGCTTTGGATGATATGATACCTGCTGACAAGCTTGGCTATTATATGACCACCAGAACGATAGAGATAGCGCCGCTTGCATACATGAGGGGCCGGACGCTGGACAATGCTTTTATTATTTTGGATGAGGCACAAAACACCAATGATGGACAATTAAAAATGTTCCTCACCCGTATTGGCGCCAATGCCAAAGCCATCATCACCGGCGATCCCACCCAAATTGATTTACCGAAAAATATGCGTAGCGGTATTGATAAAGCGTTGCGTATTTTGAAAAATGTAGATGGCATAGCACACATTGAATTAGATGAAGAAGATGTAGTGCGTCACAAGTTGGTAAAAGCTATCATCAGGGCTTATGATAAGGATAAAGACCATGATGTAAGCAATGAAAGACGCAGCTAATTTGATAACTGTTTTAATAAAAAATAAGAGGTGGCATTGGAGCTGCCTCTTATTTTTTTGTCCTGTTTTGTGCACCGGGACACCCTGGCTAATGTTCCAGGTTAAATAATTTGCAAATGGCCTCCTGCTCCTTTGTTTTGATAAGCAGCCTGGAGTAAATTTTATTGGAGTAGGGGGATTGGAAGGTTACCCGGTAAATTGTCTTAACTATATCTATTGCCTTTTCCGGGCTCCATTGACTGTTACGTTCTTTAAGCTGCCTTTCCAGTTCCTTATATATTTTACAGGCTGCAAAGGCTATACATATGTGTGCTTCTATCCTTTTTTTAAGATGATGATAAACCGGCCTGATCTGCAAATCAGATTTTGATATCCTGAAGGCTTTTTCGATTAGCCACAGTTGACTGTATTTTTCAATGACCGCTTCTTTGGACAATGCCGTGTTGGTTATATAGCCTTTTAATCCATCCCATTTGGCATCATCATTATATTTTTCATAGTCTATTTTAATGGTGGCTTTCCCTTCTAATTTCAGGTATTTATTATACCCTTTATTGTTGATGTGGTTCTTACTGAGTATGCCGGTTTTTACTTTTTTCTCCAGGCTTTCCAAACCTTTTTGTCTGTTATGTGCATCCTTGTCTGCACGGGTCTGTTTATAATTTACTATCAGGCGGGTGTTGTCCTGTTTAATAAGCTCTGTACTTTGCTTATCGTGTAGTGCCAATGAAAGGATGGCTTGTTTGACAGGATCAGATTCATTTTTAATTCTGCCACCCAGTATGTACTGATAGTGTTTGTCCTGTAATGCTTTTATATTTTTATTGGATAACAACCCGGCATCTGCCACCACAATCAGTTCTTCCGGCTGGTGTTTAGCTGCAAAGTGTTCGATAACCGGTATCAGTGTATCGCCTTCATATTTACTGCCTTCAAATACATCATAGTCCAGCGGATAGCCGCCTTCGCTTACCAGCAAGCCCAAAACAATTTGTGGTTGCTGATGTTTACCGTCTTTGCTAAAACCTGTTTTTCTAAACTCGTCTTCCTCCGCTGCTTCAAAATACAGGGTGGTTACATCATAAAAAACAACAGCGATTTTATTGGCAAACAGTTTTAAGGTGTGCTGCAAACTGATTTGCTGGATAAGGTCTTTCTGCTTGCTGTGAAGTTTATCTAAATAGCGGTAAATGCTGTATACACTTATTTGTACACCTTTGTACTTAAATAAATAATCGGCTGTTTTGAGCTTGCTTACAGGATAAACCAGCCGGGTTATTACCAAATGACGAAATAAATCTTCTTCAACTGCATTAAACCCAATCTCATCAAATAACTTTCCCAGCAGCAGTTCTGGCCCTGCCAGCTCAAGAGCATCAATGTGATTAATAAAGGTGTCTGCAAATGCCAGTTCGGCCTGCTGGTCAAATGGCAGCACAGTCTGCCTGGAGTGTTCTACAATTGCCAGTTTTGCTTTCCTAACCAGCATATCAATCTCTGCAGGGTCTGATGAGCTGCCAATGGTACGGAATACTTCATAGCTTCCACTGCTTTTATCAATTATCTGTATACTGATAATGCCACTTGGGTTGGGCTTCCTGCGTACAAACATCCCTAAAGATAAACAAGCCCCTGAAACTCAACAGGGACACCCATCACAAAAATGAAAAGTCAATGTTGACCGGGCTTGCAGAGGACGTTTTTGAAAATTTTTAGGGAACCGCACAAAACAGGAAAAAATAAGAGGTGGCATTGGAGCTGCCTCTTATTTTTTTGTTTGTGCAGTTGTAATCATTCTTCCAAATATGAAAATTTGGTTTTAACCAAAGAAGACGCTGCAAAAACAATTGCTTTTACAAAAACTGCTTTTACAAAAATCAACATTGCCCAAAATGATATTCAAAATGGGGATATTATTACCCGGCTTGGAAATGATTTTACCAGTGAATGCCTTCGCCAGATTAATGTAAGGGATAAAACCTGATCGCATTGCGGCATAGCAAGCATCGAACATGACAGTATATTTGTTTACCATGCCCTGGGTGGTGAGTTCAATCCAGATCAGCAGTTAAAAAGGGATTACTTGCCCATATTTGCAGATCCAAAAACCAACCGGGGTATAGGGATATTCAGGCAGCAACTTTCAAAAAAAGAAATTCATCAGTTGGTTAGTATTGTTCAAAAATTATATGCCTTAGGTATTATGTTCGATATGAAATTTGATCTCCAGACAGATGAAAGAATGTATTGCGCTGAGTTTGTGTACAAAGCATTTTTGTGGTCAACCAATCAACGTATCCATTTTAATACCAGCACGGTTAATGAGAAAATTTTTGTTGGTGTGGATGATATTTTTCTATATCCGCATTGCAGACCAATTAAAAAAATTTTTTACAAAGACTAATACAAAAAAATAAATACAATTACATTTGAAATTAAAACTTAAAAAAAGTATGAAAAAAATATTCATGGCATTAGCCTTAGTAAGTGCTGTTTTTTTAATCGCAGGATGCAGTTCCGGCGGAGATCCCAAAGCAACTCTGTCAGCTTTTTTTGATGCCATGAGCAAAAAAGATATAGCGGCTGCAAGGAAATTATCTACTGAAGACAGTAAGAGTATGCTTGACCTGATGGAGAAGGGTTTAACAATATCTCAGGATAATGCAGAAACAGATAAATATGATAAATCAAAAATGGAAATAGGCGAACCAAAAATTGATGGTGATAAAGCCACCATTGCTGTAAAGGAAAAGGGTGCTGATGAAACAGTGAATTTTACATTAAAAAAAGAAAGCGGCACCTGGAAAGTAGCATTTGACAAAGCATCCATAATGGAAATGGCTACAGATAAAATGAAAGAAAAAGGAGTATCTATGGATAGCCTCCGGGAATCAATAAAGGAACTGAAAAAGCTCAACATTGATTCTTTTAAAGAAGGCATTGATAAAGTAATACTGGCATTAGATTCAGCAAAAGGATTACTGGAATCAATAAAAAAATAATTTTATGTTACTAAAATAAAAGAAACTGTCTCAAAAGAGCATTTGCAAGAATTGCCACGCAGAGGAGCAGAGTACACAGAGTTTGAAAATCAATACTATTATTCTCTGCGGTCTCTTCAACTCAGCGTGCAAAAAATTCTTTTGAGACAGCCCGTTTTATTTTGCATTTAACAAAGATGTTTACCTTTAAGTATGTTTAGGAAATTACTTTTTATATACATTGCCGCAGTCAGCTTTTCAGGCTGCAATGAAAAGAAAGCAATGCCTGATTCAGATATTGATACAGCCCGTACCTTCATTAAAAGTATCCAGGATAATAATTTTGAAGCAGCTGAAAGTTTTATTTTAGCTGACCGGGAAAATAAG
>JAYVLZ010000356.1:0-10193 GCA_043759175.1 Chitinophagaceae bacterium
TTGAAAAACAAATGTATGTAAACAAAAATGCAAGCCACCGCCCTCAAAGGAGATTCTGAATCTTTATTCTCTTTGCTGACCTCCCCTTCAGAGGACGGGGGCAAAATGAACTCTTCGAATAACTCCCCGGCACCTGTCCCGATTTTTATCGGGAGGGGACGGGGGTAAACAATGCCGGATCATTTTTGATCTTTAATTCCCATTGCCAGGCGGTATCCATCATTTCCTCAATGCCGTATTTGGTAATCCAGCCAAGTTCTGTTTTAGCCTTGCTATTATTAGCATAGATGGCTACCACATCTCCGGGACGACGTGGGCCAATGGTATAATTAAGTTTAACGCCACTCACTTTTTCAAATGCTTTGATCACTTCCAGTACAGTATAACCATCACCGGTACCAAGGTTAAAGATCTCCGTTTTCTTACTGCTTTTTTTATTGATCAGGTAATCCAGGGCCAGGGTGTGTGCATGTGCAATATCGCTTACATGAATGAAGTCTCTTACACAACTGCCATCTCTTGTAGGATAATCATTACCGTACACTTCCATGGTTGGCAGTTTTCCAATGGCAGTTTGAGTGATGGCAGGCACTAAGTTCGCAGGCCGTCCTAAAGGAATTTCACCCAATAATATAGATGGATGTGCACCCACCGGGTTAAAATAGCGAAGTAATATTGCCTGAATATTGGCGCTTTTTGTAACATCCGTTACGATTGTTTCACCCATTTGTTTGGTAGCGCCATAAGGTGATTCTGCAGGCTTCTGGGGTGTGGCCTCTGTTACAGGAATGGCATCCGGATTACCATATACGGTGCAGGAAGAAGAGAATACAAAATAGGGTACTTTAAATTCTTCAGTACATTTTAAAATACTGGTAAGAGAACCGAGGTTGTTCTCATAATACATTAATGGTTTTTCCACAGATTCTCCCACAGCTTTGTAAGCCGCAAAATGAATGATGCCAATAATATTATTATGCTCTTTAAAAATATTACAGGTACTCTCCAGATCACACAGATCAACTGCATAATTCCTGATTTTTTTTCCTGTGATTGTTGCAGCGCTATCTAAAATATTGCTGCGGCTTCTTGAATTGTTATCTACTGAGATTACATCATAACCGTTTTGTATTAAATCAACAATGGTATGTACACCTATATAACCACAACCACCAGTAACCAGAATTTTTTTCATTCGTTTTTTAAATTAATTGAAATGAATTAGTGAGAACAAATTTACAGCTTGTTTATTGCAGGAATTAAAAAGAGCCTGTCTCAAAAGAATATTTATAGGAATTGCCACGCAGAGCAGCAGCGTACGCAGAGGTTAAAAATCAATACGTTTATTCTCTGCAATCTCTTAAGCTCAGCGTGCAAAAAATCCTTTTAAGACAGCCTCTTGAAAAACGATTTTCTATAACAGTTATTTTATAAACAAAGAAACAACAATATATACAAGACCTGCCAGGATTGCACTTACTGGTATTGTAAGAATCCATGCCCACAATAAACTTACAGTAACTCCCCAGCGTACCGCACTTAATCTTTTTGTAGCACCTACGCCTATTATAGCCCCGGTGATGGTATGAGTGGTGCTTACAGGTATACCCATCTGCTCGGTCATAAATAAGGTGAAGGCGCCTGAAGTTTCTGCTGCAACGCCTTCTAAAGGTGTAACCTTGGTGATCTTGGTTCCCATTGTTTTTACAATTTTCCAGCCACCGCTCATGGTACCCAAACCGATGGCAGTATAACAGGCCAGTGGTACCCAGGTTAATTCTTTTAAAGCAGTTCCCACATCCGGGTATTGGGCCGCATTAAATGTAACAAATGCAGCGCCGATAATACCCATTACTTTCTGAGCATCATTTCCACCATGACCAATGCTGAATGCTGCAGAAGAGATCAACTGTAGTTTCTTAAACATTTTAGCCATCCGGTATGCGTTTGGAGACCGGATCTTTTCAGTGTAGATATAGGCACAGATGAAAATAAACATCATTCCAAAAATAGAGTATATAATAATTGAGTTATCAGCTTTAGCCAATCCTTTTGATAAGGCAACTGTATCAACAGACGGATCAACTTCAGTTTTTATTTTCTCTGCCAAACCCGTTGCACCAATAGATTTATATTGAGCCAGTAAAGGTTTGATAGATTGAGTTTTGGCAACGGCTGTTTCATAGGCAATCTTATTACTTTCGTTCCCCTCTGCGGCTTTCTTAAGCTTATCAATTTTATAGTATTTGCCTACATTTTCTTTTAACTTATTTTGTTCAAAATTTGCAAATAAAAACCAGGTAAATATCCCTGCAAGCAGTATCACACCAATCTTTGCCCAGGTGTTATGCATGATGGTAACAACGGTGATAAATATTGAAATACACATGCCTATGATTGGGGCCAGAAAAATAAAGAGGATGATCTCTGTTATTTTTTTTATTTCTATTATGCTTCCCAATGGAGTAATTCCTTTTGTAATAAATGCATGTGAAATTGCAGCACCGGCAAAACCCCCAATTAATGTATGGGAAGACGAAGATGGAATGCCATACCACCAGGTTAGGAGGTTCCAGAATATGGCAGCAATTAAACCACTTAATATTACTGGCAGGGTGATGTATTCAGCCAAAACAGTTTTGCCAATGGTATTAGCAACTGCATGATCTTTAAAAATAAAGTAAGCAACAAAGTTGAAAAACGCTGCCCATATAACAGCCTGAAAGGGAGTGAGTACTTTGGTGGAAACAATGGTGGCTATTGAGTTGGCTGCATCATGAAAGCCATTGATATAATCAAAAATCAGGGCTAAAATGATAATAACTACAAGCAGTGTCATAAAATTAATTTGCAAATGTGCCAATTTGCAAATCTGCAAATGGTTACCAGCATTAGGGCAGACACATTTATTTATTTAAGTTGATTTTATCAATTTGCACATCTTCTCATTTGCACATCTGCACATTTGCATATTTGCATATCTGCAGATTGCCTAAGCGTATTTAACAATGATTGATTCAATAACATTGCCTGCATCTTCGCATTTGTCAGTAACAATTTCCATTACCTGGTATATCTCTCTTTTCTTGATCACTTCTTTGGCATCGGGTTCAGTGGCAAATAAACGTTCAATACTCATATCAAAAATATCATCAGCCTGGTTTTCCACGCTGTTGATAGCTACCAGTGCATCGGTAATGTTACGCATGTTTTTCATATTGCGGAGCTCAGTAACGGCCTTGTGTACCTGCACACATCCAACTGCAATTAAATCAGCCATTTTTACAATGCCTATATCATTTGGGTTTACCCTGTAAAAATTGATTTTTTTGGCCGAGGCATAGATATAATCCGCAATATCATCAAGGGCAGAAGCAAGGTAGTGAATGTCTTCCCTGTCGAAAGGTGTGATAAAGTTTTTGCCAAGTTCAGTAAAAATATTATGGGTGAGTTCATCATTCACATGTTCCATATCTTCTATTTCCTGAATCAGGCTGCCTCTCTTATCAAAGTCAGGCTCATTTACTACTTCTTTTAATTTTTCACCCATTTTTACCAGTTCCTGTGCAACGTTTTCAAACAGTTGAAAGAATATCCGGTCTTTTGGTAAAAAGATCTTTAAGATAGAATTGAAGCCCATGGGATGTAGTTTTAAAATTTCCGCAAAAGTAGTTTTATATACCGTCAATCATAGTTTCGGGAAAATGATAATGATAACTTAACATAGAAAGCCTTAGCGTATTAAAAAGCTTTTTTTCGCTGTTATTAATGGTTTACTATTTAGGCGCTAATCTAAACTTTCTAAACCTTCTAAACCTTCTAAACTCACTAAACCATTTAAAACTTAGATAGACCCACCTTCCACCAGTAATGATTCTATGGTAAGTTCCTGTATAAAGGTACTCCCGCCTATGCATGCCATCATACTGGAAAAAGCAAGCTTTCCTAATTTATAGCCGCTGGTTTCCACGTAAGTAATTTCCGGGTAGTACAATTTTGGAATATATCCATTGCTGATAGCAATTACAGCTATATCATCCGGTATTTTCAACTTCGCTTTTTGTATGGCCTTCATGGCTCCAATCAATGTTTCATCACTCATACAAAAAATAGTATCGGGTTTTTCTTTGAGTATTTTGGTAGTTATTTCTTCTGCTTCAAAACTGTTATTGGCATAGTGGCTAAGCAGTTTTATTTTTTTGTCAGTTGCTTTTGTAAAAGCGTCCTTTCGTTTTTTTGTAATAGATAACTGACTGTTTCCGAATAAAGCCAATATTTTTTTCTTTTTCTTTTCAAGTATGGTATTGGCGGCAATGATGGCAGATGCGGTATCACCTACACATACTTTGTTGCAGTTATTTATTTCAGGAACTTTATCAAAAAAAATAACGGGTATATCCAGCGCTTTTAATTTAAAGAAAGGATCCATATTAGTGGTTTGTGATGAAATGCAAACAAACACACCACTAACCCTGCTTTGCCTGCACAGCCTGAGATTCTCCAGTTCAATAGTTGGATCATCGCCTGACTGAAGTATCATCAGTGAATAATTATTCCTGCGGCTTTCTTCCTCTACAGAAGCAATAAAAGAATCGTAAAAGAAATTGGAAATAGTGGGAACAATCAGTCCAAACAGGTTGCTTTTATTAGTGCGAAGCTGGATAGCATTTGTATTTGGTTCATAGTCCAGTGCATTGGCCAGTTCTGTAACCCGTTGCTTGGTTTTTTCAGAAATGTCAGGATGATTTTTAAGCGCCCTGGATATTGTTGAAATACTTAACCCAAGCGCTTCTGAAATTTTTTTTAGCGTGGTATTGTTCATTGATGGAAATATTTTTTTTAAAAGTAAATATACACAACAAACAATTTCGCAAACAATTCCGCAAACGGTTGCAGTAAAATCTTTTTAAATCAATTTTTTTTATAAAAAAATGTTAACTAATTTTCGCAAAAATATGCTGATTTAGACTAATTTAGATGATTGTAAATAGTACAGCCATAATAAACGATTGACAAAATTGAGTTTTCTTTCATTACCAAACATAAACTAAAACTACTATGATTCTTGCTAACATGAGAAAGAAAGCCTTGCTATTGCTGGCTTTCCTTGGGTTTGCTTTCTGTATGCAGGCCCAAACTATTACCGGAAAGGTAACAGACAAAAAAGGAGATCCCGTTGCAGGCGTAACAGTTACTGTGAAAGGTACTAAAACCGCCACTTCCACAAACAGCGAGGGTGTTTACATTTTAAACAATGTTGCTACGGATGCGGTGCTGAGATTCACCGGAGCCGGATTCACCACACAGGAAATTACTGCAAGCGGAAGGACTTCATTGAATACTGAAATGGAGAACAGCGTAGGTAATTTAAATGAAGTGGTGGTGATAGGTTACGGCACCAAGAAGGTAAAGGATGCTACAGGTTCTGTAGCCGCTTTATCTACCAAGGATTTTAACAAAGGCCAGATTTCCACTCCGGAACAGTTATTACAAGGCCGTACACCTGGTGTAATTGTTACACCATCAAGTGGTGAACCCGGTGCTGCAGCTTCTATTACCATCAGGGGTAGTTCCTCTATCAGGGGTAACCAGGAGCCACTTTATGTAGTGGATGGTGTTCCGATTAGTTCTGGTGGCACTTTATCTACAGCAAGTGGCGTGGAAGGTAGTTCAACACCTAAAAATCCACTGATGTTCTTAAACCCTAATGATATTGAAAGTATCAGTATCTTAAAAGATGCATCTTCAGCAGCCATTTATGGTTCACGTGGTGCTAATGGTGTTATCCTGATCACCACTAAAAGCGGTAAAAGTGCAAGAGGTAGTTTTACCTTCAGTGCTGCTACCAGTTTATCAAAAGTGGCCAGCCGGTATGATTTATTAAAATCTACAGACTTTCTGCAAGCAGTAAGAAAAGCGAATATTGATGCAGGTACCAGCCCTGAAGATGCAGCAACAGCTGTTACAAATGTGGACAAAGGTGCCAATACAGACTGGCAGGATCAGATATTCAGGACAGGATATTCTCAAAATTATAATTTGGGTTGGGGTATTTCCCGTAAGAGTACTGCTGTGCGTATAAGTGGTTCTTATGATGATCAAAAAGGTATTATACAAAATAGTTCTTTAAAAAGGTTAACAGGCCGATTGAATTTTACCCAAAAATTCATTAATGATAAATTAAAATTCGACGGTACATTTACATTTTCTAATGTAAAAAATGGATATGTTCCTTTGACAAATAATGCAGGTTACCAGGGTAGTTTAATGGGTGCAGCAATAGCATTTAACCCTACCTATCCGGTATACAATCCTGATGGATCTTTTTTTGATCCAAAGGACGGTAACAGGAACCCTACTGAAATGCTTGCTTACTTTACTGACAATGATAAAGTTAATCGTTTATTAACCAGTATCAGCGGATCTTATGAGATCATTAAGGGGCTTACTTATAAAGCTACATTGGGATATGATAAATCTACAAGTGAAAGATTATCCTTTGCCGATCCACGGCTGAGTTCCAATGCATTTGGAGGTACCAATAGTGTGTTTGGTAAAGATCTTCAGAACCCAATTGCAAACAATGGCAGAAGTGTTAAGAATAACTTTGATTTAAAATCTCTGCTCATTGAGCATACACTAACTTATGCAACAACTTTTGGAAACGGTACAGCATTAGATGCTGTAGCCGGTTATTCCTTCCAAAAAACTGAGACTGATTATAAAGGAAAGGTTGGTTGGGGTCTTGGTACACCAGTTGTTGCCCCAACAGATGTGTTTGCGAAAGATTTTAATCAATTTAAAAACTACTTTGATTTTGTTCCGGGTTACAGCAGGGTTGATTTACAGTCATTTTTTGGACGTGTGAATTATACGATAATGGATAAATACCTGCTTACTGCAACAGTGAGGGTGGATGGTTCTTCTAAGTTTGGTAAGGATAACAGGTACGGTACATTCCCTGCATTTGCTGCTAAGTGGAGGCTTGGAAAAGAAGGATTTGTTGCCAGTTCAATTGGAAAGATATTTAGTGATTTTAGTATAAGAGCAAACTGGGGTAAATTAGGAAGCCAGGATGGATTAGGTGCTTATGATGCTATCAATTTACAAACTACTTATACATTACCAGGGGGTACTCCCCAAACAAATTTCGATCATCAGGGAAGTAATACCTTAAAATGGGAAGAAGCTACAACAACCGGCGTTGGGTTAGACTTTACTCTGGCGAACAACAGGCTTTCAGGTACTATTGATTATTATCACACGGAAAAAAGAAATATCTTATTTTCTACTTATGTACCTGGTGGATTTAGTGCTACCTCCAGGGTTTTCGCCGGTTTATCTGGTTATGTTTTAAATACTGGCTGGGAGTTTAGCTTGAACTATAAATTAGTTAAAACTAAAGGCTTTAGCTGGGACGTAAATTATAACATGACATTCCTGAAAAATAAAATGGTAAATCCAAAATCTGATATATTTACTGGTGAAGTAAGCGGACAAGGATTATCAGGTGCTTACGCACAAGTTCTAGCTGAAGGTTATCCTTTGTTTACATGGAAAATGCCAGAATTCTTAGGTTTTGACGGCAATGGGTATGCAAGATATGCTGATGGTACAAAGGATCATTTGTTGGGTAGCGCTTTGCCTACATTCTTAGCAGGTATAACAAATAATTTTACAATTGGCAGATTAAGTGCCAGTGTATTTATTAATGGGTCAACTGGATTTTATGTTTATAATAATACAGCCAATGCCTTACTATTAAAAGGAAGCATCAAAACAGCCCATAATGTAGATTATAGAACAGCTAACAGTCCTGAAAGTCCAATTAATCCAGGTAGTGTTTCTTCACGCTTTTTGGAAAAGGGCGATTTCTTGAGAATTTCAAATGCAAATGTTAGTTATGCGTTTAATTTAAAAGGAGGTGTTGTTAAAACTTTATCAGCATTTATATCTGGCCAAAACTTAGCTCTTTTCACCAATTATACGGGGTTAGATCCTGAAGTGAATGTAGATAAACAAATTAATGGCTACCCTTCACGAGGTTTTGATTATGTTGGGTATCCTAAAGCAAGAACTTTCACCCTTGGAATAAACCTTGGATTTTAATTAATTATAATTAAAAAAATTACATATGAAAAAATTATTAAAAAATCAGATGCTTTCGGTTGTACTACTTGGAGCTATTTTAGCAGTCGCATCTTGTACCAAACTGGATACAAAATTAAAAGATCCGTCAGGTATTGCGGTAATTGAATCAGGCGGAGCCCCGGCCCCATCATCACTTTCCAAAGTTTATGAACAATTGAATCAATTGTTAGGACAAGGTAATTCCTATGCCATGCAGGAACATACCACAGACGAATTAATGGGACCGACCCGTGGCACTGACTGGGATGATTTTGGAACATGGCGCAAGTTGCACCTACATACTTGGGATGGAGCTCACAATCAGATCAATGATACTTGGAATGGCTTAAATGGCGCTTTGTTTCAAACAACTTTGCTGGCAGAAGCAAGTTCGGCTGATGAGCAAACAAAAGCAGAGGCTACCTTTTTAAGGGCTTACTTCTCTTATATGGTTTGCGATTTATTTGGACAGTTACAGCACAGACCAGCTACAGCATTAGTGGAAGTAATTCCTGATGTTTACAGCCGTTCAGAGGCGGTTGATTATATTATAAGCGAGTTAGAATCTGTAATACCTAAACTTCCTGCTTATACACATGCTAAAAGAAATGTGGCTACAAAAGAAGCTGCTCAGTTCTTACTTGCAAAAGCATATTTGAATAAAGCTGTTTACAAACAGGATCCTGCCAGTCCCGCCGGCCCTTTCACATTTGCCGCATCAGATATGAACAAAGTAATAGAATTATGTAATGCTGTTGCAGCTAATGCGGAACTGTCTGTTGCTAATAATTATTGGGATAATTTTACCTGGGATAATGGTACAAAATCTACAGAAAATATTTTTGTACGTCAAAATAGCGGCGGTATTAACTTGGTATGGGCGACCAATATGGGTAATCACTATTCTATGACACCAAGTGGTTGGAACGGTTTTACAACTTTGGCTGACTTTTACAATAGCTTTGATGATGCAGATGTTCGTAAAAAAGCTACTATTCCTGGATTTACTGAGAAAGTAGGTACTAATGCAGGTTTTTTAATTGGCCAAATACAAGGGCCACAAGGGGGCAAGATTGGTAATCCCTTAATTGATTTAAAGGACAGAAGTGGTAATCCCTTGAAATTTACACCTGATGTAAGTTTGTTCTTTTCAACTGAAACTAAAGGTATCAGAACAAATAAGTACCCTTTAGATCCAGCAGCTATTAATGATGGTGGATGGGGCAGCCAAAATGAATATGTATTTTTCCGTTTTTCTGATGTACGGTTGATGAAGGCAGAAGCCATTTTAAGAGGCGGTACTGATTCAGAAATGCCTTTAGCTATTGTTAACGGTATCCGTGCAAAAAGAGGCGTATCAAATTTGGGGGAAATTACTCTTACTTCACTTTTAGCTGAAAGGGGAAGGGAATTTTACTTAGAAGCATGGAGAAGGAACGACTTGATCCGTTTTGAGAAATTCAACGATCCTGTTATGGAAAGGTCTGTTAAATCTGATGGGACAAGAGTTGTTTTTCCAATTCCTAACATTGCATTGTCATCCAATCCTAATCTGCACCAAAATGCAGGTTACTAAACAAAAGATATACTATTAATAGAACCGTAAATTTGTTAAAGGCCATTATTTATAATGGCCTTTTTCTATTTTTAATTATGAAGCTGTTGAAGCCTGCCGCATATTTCTGCCTGTTATTTTTTTTCTCCTGCCGTCAGCCTGCTAAAGAAACATTATTTAGTTTAGTTGATAACAGCAGTATTCAATTTGTGAATATGCTGAAAGAAACGAATGAACTGAATGTTTTCAAATACCGGAATTTTTACAATGGTGCCGGAGTAGCTACCGGCGATCTGAATAATGATGGACTGCCGGATGTTTTTTTTACTGCCAATCAGGGTAGTAATAGACTCTATCTAAACAAAGGCAATTTTAAATTTGAAGATATTTCCATAAAAGCTGGGTTTACAGAAAAAAAACAATGGAGCACCGGGGTGGTATTGGTGGATATCAATGCAGATGGCTGGTTAGATATTTATGTATGCAATGCAGGCAATATGCTGGAACC
>JAYVLZ010000357.1:0-6254 GCA_043759175.1 Chitinophagaceae bacterium
CACTGAGGGAAAGGCCCTGGTGCTGGTATTGTTTGGCAACGGAAACCACAAAACGAAGGTTGGCCTGCACTAATTTGTCTAATGCACGCTGATCTCCCATCTTAATTTTTTGTGCTAAAATGGTTTCCTCTTCCGGTGTGATCATTGAGATTTTGGAAATTTCCTGCAAATATTTCTCAACCGCCTGTGAGTCACGGTTGGTAATTTGCGTTGCGATCTTAAGTTGCCTCATTTGCTTTGTTTAAGTTCAAAAAGTAAGTTCTAACTGTTTGTAATTATTTATTATAAGACAGCTAAGCGTTCAAAAATGTTGCAAAAGCAGATTTATTAACCAACTATTTACAAAAAAAAACAGGTGCAAATTTACGTTGGTAATTTTGCATTTCATAGTAATAACGAAAAAAGCTTCAAAAAATTAATGAAAAATCAATAAAACTTATACAATATTGTTGATAAATATCTTGATAACAGCAAAAACAGTAAATACCTCGTTTTGCATCTTTCTGTTCTCATTACTTTTGCCATATGATAACCGACTTACGTTCAGACACCGTTACAAAGCCAACTCCGGAAATGCTTTCAGCTATGTTCAATGCCCCGGTTGGGGATGATGTTTTTGGAGAAGACCCTTCTATCAATCAACTTGAATCAATGGCTGCTGAACTATTTGGGATGCAGGCTGCTATATTTTGCCCCAGCGGCACCATGACTAACCAGATTGCTATCAAGTGCCATACACAACCTGGAGACGAAGTGATCTGTGAAAAACTCAGCCATGTTTACCAGTATGAAGGTGGTGGAATTGCCTTTAACAGCGGCAGCCAGGTTAAACTTATTGATGGCAATAAGGGAAGAGTAACGGCGGAACAGGTATTGGATAATATAAATCCTGATGCAGATTATAAAGCTAAAACAAGCCTGGTTTGCCTTGAAAATACAACCAACAGAGGTGGTGGAGCATGTTATAATTTTGCTGATGTTCTTGCCGTTAGAGAAGTTTGCCTTAACAATAATTTGAAACTTCATTTAGATGGAGCAAGACTGTTTAATGCGCTGGTTGAAAAAAATGAAACTCCAAAACAATACGGGGAAGTTTTTGACAGTATATCCATTTGCCTGAGTAAAGGATTGGGAACACCAGTAGGCAGTCTTTTATTAGGGAAGAAAGATTTTATCAAAAGAGCAAGAAGATTCAGAAAGGTTTTTGGTGGAGGAATGCGACAGGCTGGTTATATGGCTGCCGCAGGAATTTATGCACTGGAAAAAAACGTCAACAGATTGTCCCAGGATCATTTACATGCCAGGCAAATTGGTGAAGCTTTACTCAAAAAGGCTTTTATTGCCAACATGATGCCTGTAGAAACCAACATCCTGATATTTGAAGTGTTACCTCCTTATACACCCGTAAGTTTTGCTGAGCAGCTTGCACTGCACCAGGTATTAGTAATGCCTATCTCACCTACCCAGGTTAGAATGGTTACCCACCTGGATATTACCAGCGAAATGGTAAGAAAACTTGCAAGCCTGATTGATGAATTATAAAAGATCAAGTGCTTTTAGGCTTCTCAAATCTCTTAATGCATTTCTCAACTGTTAAGCGCTTAATTTTACTGCAGCATTGATAGATTTAGACTGGGTTGTTTTACAAAAGGGTGAATAGAAAAAATACTTTTCAATAAAGTGCTGTCGTTAAAAAACCCTGCGTTTCGCAAAAAGAATTTTCCATCTTTCACACCTCCGCTATAATCCAGCCGGTATCTTTTTTTAGCGGTTGCATCTGCAGTAAATATTGCTTTGGTGATTGGCTTCCATTGTCCTTTTATTGTTTTTATCCATTGATTATGATACCATGCTTTACGAACGATATTTCCTGTGACAGGTTCAAAATTTTCAAGAAAGGAATGAAGTCCTGTTAAATAAGTAGTAGTACCAGGCCTGTTGAAACTGGCAATCAGCAACCATTTATTTTCCGCTGCTGCATAAAAATATGCGGTGTAGGCCGTATAATTATTTTCGGCAGGTTTTGCTCTAAATAAGAATTTATAAGTTATTCCTGCTTTCCAGTTATACTTCAAAAAACTTTGGCCACCGGAACCTTCATTTCCAAATTCACCTGTATGAACATTGGTTCCTTTTTTTAATAAAATGATTTTTTTATCAGCAGGTATTTTTGAAGGATCATCAGTTGAAAATGGGCTCCATACTGAAAACAAGATTCTTCTTTCCGAAGCTGAATTCACCTGCATTCCAAAGTAGCCTTCTTCAAAACCATTGGCCATAAAAAAAGAACCAGTTACATCGTTTCCAACAGGTACTGTTACTTCATTGTAAAACCATTCAATATTATCTGTTGTATCAGGCAGCTCATAATTAAGATGTACCGAAGGTCCTCTTCTTCCCCAATAAAAATAATTGTCTTCATTGTTCTTTACATAAGCAGTTTGTTCATTAACAGCCGAACCACTTACAAGCAATTCATTGATAGCAGCAAATAGTTTTCCCGTTCTGCTTTCACCCTGTATATCTATTTTTACATAGCCTGTTTGTGTAATGTTCCACTCTCCTATTTGATATTCCTTACCAATTCCCTTTGCAGCGAATGATTTTGTAATGCCATTGATAGTGCATTTGATTATACTCTCACCAGCAGGTACATTTAGTACAGCCGAAATATTCAATGTTCCGGTTTTTGCAAGATTGATATAAGTATTGATGACAGCTTCTTTATTTTGCCAATTGATCAATCCTGTATCAGTAATAGCTTCTCTACCGTTTTTGGCTGTTATGCTAATCCAGGAATTGCCACCTAAGGGAACTGGATTTTTTATTTCAGCCTGTTGTGCATTCACTAAGATTATTGTTGTGAATATGAGCAGTAAAAAAAATATGATCTTACATTTCATCCGGTAAATTTATATTGTTTGTAAACGAGTGTATTGATTTTATAAGTCAATTATTCCAGCTAAATTATTTTAGATACTAATAAACCTGCAGAATTTTTATTTAGATTTATTGCCCAGGCCACCAACGGAATTTATACTTTTCTTACCGATGGCAGTGGAATAGGAAATAGCCACATTGCACCAACTGTTGGACATTATGATGTTGAATATCTTAACAACCTGGTGGTACGGCTAATTACAAAATATGGTGGTCATTAAAAAAGACTAACCGGGGTAATATTATTTTAATCATCCCCTGCTGTTTGGTTTAATAAATTGATTTTAATGCAGGTATCGTTAGGACTTTCTGATGTAGTGTTCGTTTTTTATCTGTGTCCTAAAGAATAGTTGAAAGAAACGAGACCTGTTGAATATGTTTTTGTGTCAAGAAGTGCAAGTTGAATTCTGTCTACAATATTATTGAACAAGGGCTTGCCACCGCCAAGCAAGACCGGATGAATGGCTAATGATAACTCGTCAACCAATCCTAAATTCATTAATGAGGTTGTCAAACCAGCCCCGCCAAAAAGCCAAATATCTTTTCCATTTTCTTTTTTTATTTTTTCAACTTGAGTTTTTATGTCCCCATTTATTAATGTCGCTCCATCTTTTACTTTGTCAAGCGTAGTTGAAAAAATATACTCTTTAAATTTGGGGAAACCACTGCCACTGTCACCCATCGCCAAGATCATTTCATAGGTCTTTCTACCAATGAATGTTGTGTCAACTCGTTTAAAGAACTCCGAAAGTCCGTAGTCTTGGTCGGTAAAACACCAAGCATAGTCGCCATTAGGTCCTTCAATAAAACCGTCTAAGCTAACCGCAAGTCCTAATATTATTTTTCGCATAGCAGGGTTTTTAAAAATGACACACAACATTAGAAAAAATTATTGCAGCAAAATAAACGCTATTCAGGAATTATCTCTCCTGCCCCACTTCGGCAGTGATTGTTTTTTTGCGGCTTCCAAAATCAATACTTTTTTCTATATCAAGGGTTAATTTATTTTCATTAAAGTGGCAGATAAATTTTTCTGTATGCGGACTTTCAATATACCGCAATACCAGTTGCAAAGTATGTTCATCTTTCCAGCTATAAGTTCCCATTGTTTTGGCAGGATATAGAAAGGCCGTATTTTCTATGGCATTTGCCGTGAGTGATGGACCAGGTTTGCTGGTAGTATCTGCAGTCCATTTACCTGCACCAAAACTTAATAAAAAATTTACTGTATATGTTTGCAAGTTTACCTGGCAAATATCTTTTTCAAAAACAAAAGAAATGTTTTTTATGTGTGTCTCGTTAGAAGCAAATGTATAATGCTTACCGGAAATATTTTCTGCCGGTACCACATTATTTTTAATGTCAGCAGGCAGTGCAAGTGATTGTAATGTTGCTTTCAGTTTTGCCTGGTTGATTTTATCATCCGGCAACGCAGTATTTTTAAATGCTGGCAATAAAAATTTCCACACCAGGTTCAACTCATCCTGCATATCAGATGTTTCTGCTGTGATGGCGATGGCTGCATCCTGGTCAGGCAGCACAATCATGTACTGGCCGAAAGCACCATCTCCACGGTAAGCATTATTCCGGCAGCGCCACATCTGGTAGCAATAACCCTGAAGCCAATCGCTTGAATCTTTTTTTGATGGTGCCGCATTGGGATCCTGCATTATTTTCATAGTGCTGGCTTCTTCTATCCATTCTGCAGGTAATATTTGTTTACCCTGCCATTTTCCTTTTTGCAAAAACAACTGTGCAAACTTCGCCATGTCTTCTGTTTTTAATCTCAATCCCCAGCCGCCTGTGTTAATTCCTTTGGTATCAGTTTCCCAATCCATATCCTGTATACCGAGTGGTTCAAACAATCTTGGCCTGAGATATTCCAGTGTCTGCTTACCAGTTACTTTTTGTATGATAGCGGAAAGCATATAGGTACCTAATGAATTATACAGAAAAGTAGTACCGGGATCATATTTAACAGGCGTTGCCAGGAAAGCTTTTACCCAATCTGTATTTTTTGAAGAGATGGCAGAAGAAGGATCAGGTTCCTGTCCGTCGGACATCATCAGTGCATCTTTTATTGTAAGGTCTGCAAGGTTAGTGCTAACGGTATCAGGTAAATTTTCCGGAAAAAAAGAGACCACTTTATCATCAAGTGAAAGCAGCTTTTCCTGCACAGCAAAACCTATAGCAGTAGCAGTAAAACTTTTGCTGCAGGAATATAGGGAATGGCGAAGATTGGGGCCGTAAGGATTCCACCAGCCTTCGGTTATTACTTTACCATGCCGCAGCAACATAAAACTGTGAAATTCTGTTTTGCTTTTAGTAGCGGCACCTATAAACTGGAGGATGGCGGCCGAAGAAACACCTTCTATTTCAGGAACGCTTCGCTGCAAAGACCTGTTGGTTTGTGCGGTAACTGTTATGGCAAAAAATAAAGTAACCAATAGCAGTATAAAACTTGTTCTTTTTAAATTCACGAAGTAAAAATTTAATAATGAAAAGTGATTTGGTGACCCTTACACGATTAGAAAAAATTTCAGCGATAGCTAAAATCAGAATATCATTTTAATTAATTCTTTTTACTTCCAAGGCCGTGGCTGGTGTCCCACCAGCCAGCGACAATTTCAAACGCACCCATTTTAGTTAATTCTTTTTACTTCTTTAAAAATCTTTACTAATATAGGCACGAATAATACCGGTTGTATCCAATTTTCCCGGTAGAATCATCCTTACTTTAAAGTCGCATATATACCTGTTTTTCTCTGCAAAATAACTCACCTCTTCCATGCGGTATTTTACTTTTGATGAATCATTGTTCACCTGTTTATACAAGTAAATACTCATTGTCTTTATGAGCTTATCTGAAAGACTATCGGGTGAGGTTTTATCCTTACAGGCTGTTGTAAATAAAAGCAAAAAAAAGAAAAAAATATATTTCATGAATACTTTTTAAGCAATTTTTATTTGGCAGGCGTAAGTATAATATTTCTTAATTCTACTGCACCATGATCGCCCTGTATCTGCAATGGCCCTGGTTCACCTTCTTTACTATCGATAGCCCCGCCTGTTATTCCAGGTATCTCCCTGTCATTGATGATCAATTTGCCATTGGCCAATACTGTTACGATTCTTCCAACAAGCGTAATATCGTATGACTGCCATTCACCCGGATCTTTTGCCACCATTTCCCTGGGTGCAATAAAGCCATATACGCCACCGAGATAATCACTCAGGGGTTCTTTACCTTTTGAATCTATTATCTGCACTTCATACCTCCCACGCAGGTAAACACCACTGTTACTGCCTGCCGG
>JAYVLZ010000358.1:0-3437 GCA_043759175.1 Chitinophagaceae bacterium
CGTTGATGGTAAAACTACCATCGGCGGCAGTTTGCGTGGCAGTTTTTGCGCCCTTTACTGTAACCGTTGCACCAGCAACAGGAGAACCGTCTCTTGAATCAGTTACTTTACCCGTAACCGGATTTTGAGAAAATGACACCAGTGAAACCAGGATCATTGTACAGGACAGCAGTAGTTTTTGGAAGATTTTTCTCATAAAACAAGCTTTTTGTTTTTAAAAATTAGCAATCGAATTCTGAACGTTTTATATACACAATAAGCGAATGTGTATAAAGTACACAATATAGTATTTTTTTTGAACCCGCAATCGTTTGTTAAAAAAATATGAATAAAAAAATTGAAACGCTAAACACTGCTTTTTTATAAACCCTTGTTACTCAGTTTTTTTTAGATAACGATTACAGATGGGGCTTTAAAAATCAATACCTACCCACTTCTTTTTCTTCTTTTCGTACTTATTATAATTGAAATTGTACAGTTTGCCAGGCCGGTGCGGCACGTCCTGTTCCATCTCATCTATATCTACCAAAAAGTCCATAGCAAAGAATTTTTTACGGAAATTCCGCCTGTCCATTTTAATATTTAATATGGCTTCATATACATTCTGCAGTTCACGCAACGAGAATTTTTTGGGCAGCAGGCTAAATGCCAGTGGGTGCTCCTGCACACGCCTCTGCAGTTGTTCATAACTGCAATCCAGAATTTGCTTGTGGTCAAATGCAAGCTCTTCTATTTCAGATACATCGTGCCAGTGAAGTTCATTATCCAGTATTTTTAATTTATGATTCTGGATATTGATCAGTGAATAATAAACCACTGTTACCACTCTTCCTGCCGGATGCCTGTTTAAACTTCCAAAGGTTTTAACCTGCTCCATATATACATCATCAAGTCCGGTTCTTTGTTTTAAAATCCGGCTTGCTGCCGCATCAAGTTCTTCATCAGGATTAACAAGGTCTCCTAACAAAGACCATTTTCCCTGAAACTTTTTCAAGTCACTTCGTATTAAAAGCACTTTCAGTTTGTTTTCATCAAATCCAAAAATCACACAGTCAACAGATAAAGCTATACGGTTGATGCTTTCAACTTCTGATTGAATGGCAGATAATGATTTGATAGTTTGTGCCTGGCTGGTATGGGTGGATTTACTCATATGCATTTCAAAAAAATTAGTTTATTAATATTTTACAAATTTCACCACGTTGCCTCTGCCATTCTGTTTCAATACAAGAAAATAAACACCCTTTGCAAGCATATCAAGCTGATGTATAACAGCTATTTGATATTGTCCTCTTATCTGGCTGGTGCTTACAAGTGTTTGTATACGTTGCCCCTGTGGATTATACACTTCAATACTCACTCTTCCGTTATCAGCTATAATATAATCTATCAGTGCATTTCCACTTACTGGATTTGGAGATATTTTTAAGCCATAACCATTTCTTAAATTGGTTATCTGGCTATTATGCGCCAGTGTACTAAACTGTGCCGTTGCATAATTGTTAACCGGCGTTGCAGCACAGTTTGCACTCACACGCCAATCATACAATGTTGCCTGCGTAAGATTTATTACTGAAACAGATCCGCCACTGATTCCTGCTACAGCATTTACCCAGGCGCCTGAGGTTGCAGCTCTGTAATCAACCGAATAAAAATTTCCGGCAATACCATTCCAGTTAAATACAACCGAATTGGTAGTGATGTTTGTAGCATTTAAACCTGTTGGCGCCGATGGGGTTGCAGTTACATTTACATTTATAATAGCTCTTGGCCCTTCGCCACAATTATTTGATTGACTTACATAATAACTGGTGGTGCCTGCTGTGGTTGTAACAGGCACTGGTGCAGTTGCACTACCTGTACCACCGGCTGCAGTTGTATACCATTTAAGGCTTGTGCCGGTTGCAGTTAAAGCAGCTGCTGTAACATTCTGACAATAAATTACCGGGCTGGTTATTGTTGGCGCAGCCGGTAATCCTGTTATGTTTACAGCAATCACTGCCCTTGGGCTTTCGCAGCCACCAACAGTTTGTGTTACATAATAATTGATACTGCCGGCAGTTGCTGTTGATGGTGTTGGTGCGGTTGCAGTACCGGATCCACCTGTTGCAGTGGTGTACCATGATAATGCTGTACCGGTTGCTGTTAAAGGAACAGCAGCCACATTTTGACAATAAGTAACGGGTGTTGTTACGGTTGGTGCCAGTGGCGCTGCTGTAACATTTACTGTTATTGAAGCACGTGAACTTTGGCAACCATTATTAGATTGACTTACATACCAGGTAGTACTGCCTGCTGTTGCAGTTGATGGTATTGGTGCAGTTGCACTGCCTGTGCCGCCGGTAGCAACTGTATACCACAACAGGTTAGAACCGGTTGCAGTTAAAGCAGGTGCCGTAACATTCTGGCAATAAATTAATGGACTTGTAACGCCTGGTGCTGCAGGAACTGCCGATACATTTACAACAATTACAGCCCTGGGACTTTCGCCACAACTCTGCGTTTGACTTACATAATATGATGTACTACCGATGGTTGTTGTTGAAGGAGTGGGTGCTGTTGCAATGCCAGTACCGCCAGTTGCAGTGGTATACCACAATAAACTGGTGCCTGTTGCAGTAAGTTGTGTTGCAGCAGCATTCTGGCAATAATTAACCGGGCTGGTTACCGTTGGTGCAGGTGTATTTGCTGTAACATTTACTACAATTGGCAAACGTGCACTTTCGCAACTACCAATGGTTTGTGTTACATAATAAGTTGTGCTGCCAATAGTTGTTGTAGATGGTGTGGGTGCTGTAGCACTGCCCGTACCACCAGTAGCTGTTGTATACCAGAGTAAGTTTGTACCCGTTGCCTGCAATGGCGATGCTGTTGCATTCTGGCAATAGTTTACCGGGCTTGTAGCCGTTGGTGTTGAAGTTGCACATGCAGGAATGCTTACATAAATATGATATTCGCCGGGTTGCAGCGTTACCGATTGCGATGTGGCAGTTAAATTAAAATTGCTACCGGTAACACCATTCAGTGCAGTACCTGTACCATTGCTTATATAATTTGTCCAGTCGCCGGTTGATTGAAATGTAAGTGTTTTGGTTTGTGCAACCACATCAAAATTGGCAACTACGGTTATTTTTTTGCCAGTTGCATTTGGATCGGCAATTTGAAAAACTTTTACAAGACCGCTGTTAAAATCGTAGGTAAAAGAAGTATTATTGAAAACAGCTGTATTGTTTAATCTTAATTGAATAATACTCTTGTAAGCATTATACAAATGCACTCTTTCAGGCACAAGCATATACTCCCAATGCGGCGGTTTGTTCGCCAAATTCGATCCGCCGAAAGTAAGCGGTATATCATAACCTCTTTCTCCAAATTGCCAGATCATTTTAGGGCCTGGTACTGTAAAGAAAACCGTAGCTGCAGCTTCAACCCTTGCC
>JAYVLZ010000359.1:0-17003 GCA_043759175.1 Chitinophagaceae bacterium
CTTATACTTTTTCCAAAACCGGCCGGAAGGTGGTGAATAACATACGGGCCAATATGCGTTTTGCAAATGGGGAGATCGTTGAGCACAGCGATGCTTTCAGCCTGCATAAATGGAGCAGCCAGGCATTGGGATTTGCTGGAAAATTATTTGGCTGGAATTCTTTTTTCCAAAGGAAAATAAAAAATCGGGCAAAGAAAAACTTACTGAAGTTTATACAGGCAAAGCAATAGGGTCGGGGCGCTCCAGGCGACCTGAACCGTATAAAATAAATAAACATTTGTTTGTCATTATTTATTGGCAGACTTGCCTGTGCCAATGCAATCGTTAAAAATGAACAGAACCCGCTGTTTATTTTTTCAACCCAATCTTTTCTTACTTTTAAAAAATTTTAAATAATATTTCATGAAATTATTCTCCTTACTGCTTGTTGTTTTAATCCATACCCGTTTATCAGCACAACAAACTTACTGGCAGCAACAGTTGCGTTATAATATTAAAGTAACATTAAATGACAATGAAAAAAGCATCACAGGTGCTGAAACCATTGTGTACAAAAATAATTCTGATTCTGCCCTGGATTTTATCTGGTTTCATATATGGCCCAATGCTTATAAAAATGACTCCACCGCATTAATGCAACAGATGAAAAATGACACTTCCCGGAAAGAGAAAGCGGAGAACTATGGTGTGGGTTTTATTGAAGGACTTTCTTTTAAAGTAAATGGGCAGGCCGCCAAAACAACAGCACATCCCAACCCGGTTTATATTGATGTGATAAAATTATTATTACCTAAATCTTTAAAGCCAGGCGATTCAATAACTATTTCAACTCCTTTCAAAGTTCAGTTGCCTCCATATTTTTCCCGGTCTGGTTATGCAGATGGCGAGTTCATGGCCTGTCAGTGGTATCCTAAACCAGCAGTGTTTGATAAAGATGGCTGGCATGAATTTCCTTACCTGGATATGGGAGAGTTTTACAGTGAGTATGCTGATTATGATGTTAGCATTACCTTACCCGCTGCTTATGTGGTTGGTGCTACAGGTACTTTGTTAAACAGGGACGAACTAAATGCTTACAAAACGATTGGTACAAAAAATGCGGCTACCCGTAATGGAAAGCCTGCAATGTACCAGGTGAAAAATAAAGATGGGAAAAAGACATTGGCATACACTGCAAAACAGGTGCCCGACTTTGCCTGGTTTGCTGAAAAGGGATATGTGATACAGTATGATACAGTGAAATTAGTTAGTGGTAAAGTGGTGGATGCTTTTTCTTATTATCATAGCAAAGACACCACTCTTTGGAACAACAGCATCGACTATATTAAAGATGCAGTGAAACATTACAGCAACTGGATTGGCGAATATGAATACCCGGTAGTGCAGGCAGTGGAAGGGCCTAAGAATAATTCAAGCGGCGGAATGGAATATCCTATGATCACTCTGATAACAAGCCCGGATGCAAAAGCAGCAACACTGGATGGAGTAATTGCACATGAAGTGGGGCATAACTGGTTTATGAGTATGCTGGGCAGTAATGAAAGGGTACATACCTGGATGGATGAAGGACTCAATTCGTATTACCAGTTTCGATATGAAGCAGAGAAGTACAGAAGTAATTCTGTGTTTGGCGATGCCATTCCTGAGGATATAAAGAAGCTACCGGCAGATAAATTTTTGGATATTATTTATAATGTGATCAATGAAAATATTCCTATGAAATCAGCGATGGACATACCTGCTGATCAGTTTGCAAACAGCGATGAATATGGCGTGGTGTCTTATGTAAAAACAGTCTTGTGGATGTATATATTGGAAACTGCTGCAGGCAAAGACAAAGTGGACAGCGCCTTTAAAAATTATTTTATTAAATGGAAGAACAGGCACCCGCAACCCAATGATATGAAAGCTGCATTTGAAGAAACCATTGGTGCTAACCTTGACAAGTTTTTTGATTTAACCCGGAAGGAGGGGAAGTTGCAATAAGCAATATTATGTTATAAAAGCACAAAGGGTTTTCAATATTGAAAGCCCTTTGTGCGTTATGATGGAGCTGCTTCATTACAATCTGCATCTTTATTTTAAGTGATAAAAATTTGAACTTGTTAAAATAAATTGTATATTCATTGTCCGAAATTAGTTGCACACACATACACACACTAAGTATTTAAGGGCTTATCAACCCGGGCAAACAGGAAAAATTAAGTTATTAAAAAATGTTAACCACTGGCATTTGAGCAATGAAGCTGATTAAGTTTTTTTCAAAAAAATTATCATTCAGGTATTTTATTTATTTGTCCAACATCTTATAAAATAACCAGCTTTCTGTTAATGCTGATTCAGCTGATTCAGTATAACAGGCATGCACCACCTCTTGTAATCTCATTGGTTTTATAATTACAGAACTGTTTTTCTGTTAGATCCTCTATAAGGATAAATTTTAACAGCGCCTTCATTGTATTACTGCAGGTGTCAGCAGTAATCATGGTTAACAAACTCAAAACTTAATTGCAGACAGCATGATGAATCATTTAAATACTTATAATACTAACCCCTTAAACTTTTTCTCATGGAACTAACCTCAACAGGATTACAAAAACAAAACCTTTCCGGCAGTACAGGTGCTGACTGGCATATCCCGGTAAATGCAAAGCGTACACTTCTTTATTCAGGGGCATTTATTGTTGTTGCTGCAGTTATAGGCTGTTTTTTTGGTATTGGTTTTAAAGAAGTGCCATCCATTACAGACAGGTATATCTTTGCGCTGCTCTTTTTATCTGCAGGCATTGCACATCATTTTTATTTCCCAAAATTACTTCCGCACCTGTATGATGCAGATTCATTAAAAGGACTTGTTTATTCTTTTATTCTTGCTGTGTTATTGACGGACTGCGTTTTACTGGTATTTTTAATTGTGGGGGTGCAAATTAATGAAATGGCTGTGGCTGCAGGTTGTGCTTTTGTACTGCCGCATGCGGTAAATCAATGCAGGCTCTATTACCAGCATATTGAAGCAAAGGAATATAAGAATTGGGTTATTCCTCCCGGAACAGAACCTGATAAAAGAAAATCTTTATTACTAAACAGTGTTTTTTTCAGAATAAAAATGAAAGTAAATTATTGTACTGTTTCCGACACTGTTTTTACTGTTAACCTTCCTTTGCATCTTACATTATGCACAGTGTTTTGCCGTTTCCTGTACGATCAGCATAACGTGATAGAAGTAACTGATGATAAGCTGCAGCCTTATGCATGGCAGTTTTCAGTAAAAAGATGGTTTGGTAAAAAAGTACTTGATCCCGAAAGTACTTTACAAAAGAATGGAATCAGGAAATGTGATGTTATTTTAATTGAACGCATAAAACTATCATGATGATACAGAAATTTTTATCGAAAATAAAATCATACAGTATGAAGCCCGTGAATGATGCGGTAAGACAAAAGGAGATCAGGTCATTCAGCCTGCTGGTTTTTGTAACTGGTGCAGTGCTTTTTTTATTGCTGAGTTCGTTGTTGCAAAATAATACTGAGGTTGCAAAGCCGAAAAATGAAATCGTGGTAATTCCGCAAAGTGAAAAACTGGTTGAGTATGATGAAATGTTACACAAACGCCTTGACCATCTGCAGCAATTGGACGGGCAATATGCTTTGTTGCTGGAAAAAAAGGCGGCTGTAAAAAGTCTTGATTCATTAAATGTTGTTATTCACCAGGAGGAAGAATATTTTAGTACGGTGGTGAACAGCATCAGCAAGAATATCACTGTCTTTACTGATGAAAGTAAAATGAAGCAATTTGTAAAAATGATCGCTTCATTTAAATCGGTTATAACTTACAGGGCTGCCATCAACAGTTTAAGAAATGCGGTTGTTGATAAAATGGAAGAAGTGAATACTGATCCGGATGAAAGAAACAGCAGGATTAGCCAGGCTGAAAATTCAATAGATGATTTAAAAAAAACAAAAGCTGCTGAAACAAAACAGGCTGAAAAGATCCATGCCAAAGTACTGAAGGAAAAGACAGATCAACTGGAAAACCGCATTGCCAGTTTAGCAGCTGCCAATAAAAGTTTGAAAGAAATAAACAGCAGGCTTCAGAAGCAGCAATCAGAAACAAAGACACTAAAGCAAAAAGCCAGCAGCCTGCAGGAAAAGATAGATATACTGACTGCGGAAACACAATTAACAGGAGCTTCTTCCATACTCACAGATCTGTCCAGGAATGACAATGCAGATATTAGAAAAAAGCAAAAGATAAAGCATTAGTTCAATCATATTTCAACTGCAAAGGATTAAAATTAATGAACTAAACCTTAAATGTTTTTGATATCATATCTAATAAGTACAGCCGGTACTACGCTGTAAAATATTTATTAATACTTGCTGCGTTATTATAAACTGCATGTTACGTTTTAGCAAACCCATGCTAAAAATAACATTGTTCCTCACTCCCGCCGGATTATAATCTTAAATCCTTATTTTTGAATATACCACTTACTTACTTTACAAACCAGCGCTTACCGTTTATGAAAAAAATTATTTTTACCCTCCTGTTATTTATTTCCATATCCAGTGTTGCACAGTATCATATTAAAGGCACTGTTTGGTACGATGCCAATTTTAATTATGTATTTAATACAGGTGAAATACTGCTTGCTAATAAAAATATAAAAATAAGGCAGGTTGCATCTTCAGTAGTGTATAATGTTCAAACGGATCAGTTTGGATATTATGATCAGTTGGTGCAGCAGGGAGATTACACGGTTTCATTTAATGATGTGTTTGATGATTTGAATTATGAACTTGCGGATAGTTTATCCGTGAGTAATTTTGGATCTCCTTATGTAAATGGGAACTTGTTATTTCGACCATTAACAGGCCCAACTTTCCTGGGAGCTTATTTAACTAATACCAATTCAGTTAATAATTTACCATCGTCAGGAAGCATGCAGCATTTTAAATTAGAGTACGGATTTACAGACCCGGTAATTGCTTCTATGCCTGCCAAAATAGTTTTGAACTTTAACCCTCTTCTTTCTCTTACAGCCTCTTCATTACCTCCTTCCGTTTCTTTACCGGGCCATGTGGAGTGGAGTTTTGCAAATTTAACGGCTGGTACTGATTACATTTTTTCAAACAATGCAGATACTATTCATTGTACATTCTCTTTTCCACCAGTTGGGGACACTATTGAAAGCTTTAAAATTGAACCCCGGTTTTTACCTGGCATAGTCCTCAATACTCTAATTGACAGCGGTTTTGTTCAGAGTGTATCCAATTATATTTCCCATCCGTTACCAGCGCCTTCTGGTACTACCAGCGGTGTAAAATGGATGCATTCTTTTGAACGTCCATCGTCCCAATTTTCTCCACCAGACTTTGGAGGCACCATTGATACAGCTTATACTGATGATGGGTATTTTATTATAGCGGATAAACAAGTTCGGGACAGTTCCATTGGTTACAATAATTATGTATTTGTTTCCAAAATTAATAAAGATGGTTTGCCATTTTGGGAAAAGTCGTTTACAAAATCTGAATTAAATTTATATGGTTTTTATGCCTCTTCAATAAAATCTGTTAGTGATGGTGGTTGTGTTGTATTTGGCAGCGTATATGATTCCAATACTAATTTCATGAATAGAATCGCTGCGTTTAAACTAGACAGTGCAGGCAATATTATCTGGCATCATGATTATAGTAATTACAACGATGAATTTGTACAAAATGTGGTAAATACACCCGATAATGGTTTGCTTATTACAGGCTATACATTTCATAAAGTTGCAAAACATCCTGGCATTAATACAGACAGTACTGGAAATTATAACCTGATGATAGCAAAAATATCTGCTGCAGGGGATTTAATCTGGAAGAAAGAGTATGGAGGATCAAGAGATGATGGTGGTTTTAAAGTGATACGACTAAAAAATGGAACTTATCTTATTTTGGGTGCCACCAGTTCTAATGATGCAAACGTAGTGGGGTCGCATCAGCACAGTTATACTACCAATATGTATTCGGCGGATACCAGCTTCAGCTTTGAAAGCTGGATTATAAATGTGGATGCAAATGGGAACATGCTTTGGAACAAATGTTACGGAGGCTCCAGGGATGGATATTTTGTTGATGCTGTTGAATCTGCAGGCGGTATTCTTATGTCCGGATTTACCTATTCAAAAGATGGCGATCTGCCTTACTATCCAGAAACAGCTGTGCCGCTTTGGTTACTTCAGATTAGTAATACCGGTACCATCAACTGGAGTAAACTGTATAAGTTTTATGCCGGTTATAAAGACAGTAACTATGTCTATTCTCCAATTGATAGCGAAGAAGGTCCCTGGTATTATAGTCTGAGCCCTGCAAAGGATGGTAACTTTGTTATTGGTGGATCCACAATTGATTATTATGGAGCAATAAAAACTACCCATGGCTCAGGAGATTTTAGCTTTTTAAAGATTAACCCTTCGGGCAACATTATCTGGCAAAAGGCAATTGGCGGAACGGACTACGAATATCTTTACGGTTCGCTGACAGATAGAAATGATGACATTGTTTTCCTCGGCGGTTCTTATTCAAATGATGATGATCTGTATGGAGGAAAGGAAAATACTTATGAAAGAATGGTGATTGGGAAAATTGGTATTACCAATATTATTAAAGGCCAGGTATTTGTTGATAATAATAACAACGGTATAAAAGACCCGGCTGAATTATTTTACAGCAATGGCAGGGTGCAGTCTGCCAAAATAAAAGATACCGTAAAAGGATACATTTTTAGCGGACAGTTTCTTAACAATGTGGATACAGGAAATTATGTTACCACTTATATTCCTGCAAACAATTATTATACTGTTTTACCGGCAACACATAATACATCCTTTGCAACGCCTGATCAAACGGATATAGTAAATTTTGCACTGAAACCCAGGCCCAATGTCAATGACCTGGAGGTACAGTTAATAGCCCTTACATCTGCAAGACCGGGCTTTGAAAACTATTATCGCATCATTACAAAAAATGTCGGCACCACCACTATCAGCAATGCGGTTACCAGTTTGAAAAAAGACAACCGGCAAACATTTGTTTCATCCAGTAAACCCAACTCTGGCATTGTTGCAGATTCAATTTGGTGGGGGCCTGTTACGCTGAACGCATTTGATATTGATACGGTGGATGTGGTACTGAAAAACGCCGTTCCCACTGCATTAAATAATGGTGATACTCTTACACTGGTTGCAGTGGCCAATCCTGTAACAAATGATTCTTCTGCTGCCAATAACAGGATGACGGTAAAACAAATTGTACAGGGTTCATTTGACCCGAATGATAAAACAGAAATCCATGGAGGGCAGCTAACGCCGCTTGCGTACAGTAATAATGAATACCTTCAATATCTTATCCGTTTTCAAAATACAGGAACAGATACCGCCTTCTTTATAACCGTGAAGGATACATTTGATACAAAATTTGATCTTTCAACAATTGATGTGCTGGCAGCAAGCCATCATTATAATTTTAAGCTGGAGAAAAATGTAGCCACCTGGGATTTTAAATTTATCAAATTAGCTGACAGCACTACCAATAAACTGGAAAGCCATGGATATATTTTGTTTAAAGTAAAACCAAAAACTGGTTTATCTGTTGGAGATGCTTTTAGTAATAAGGCGGCTATTTATTTTGATTACAATTTGCCTGTGATTACCAATGCAGAAAAAACTTTCATCAGCGATGGTAATGGCATTTGCCCCGGTGGCAGCATTAAATATACTTCTTCTGTAAGTGGTGCAAATTATCAATGGCAGGTAAATAACGGTAGTGCTTATACCAACTTAAGCAACAGCACTGTGTATTCCGGTGTTAATACTGCTTCCCTGCAAATAACGGGAGCGCCTGCTTCTTTGTACGCCTATAAATTTCGCTGCCTGGTAAATGGCAATACCTACAGTGCAGAGTCGCAGTTAAAATTTGTAGTAACCTGGACGGGTAGTGCCAGCACTGACTGGGAAAATATCACCAACTGGAATTGTGGGGTGCTGCCCGATGCTAATACAGACGTGCTATTAAAATCAGGCATTGCTAATTATCCTGTAATCAATAATAATGTATCCTGCCGCAGTATCAGAGCCTCCGCAGGAGCATCAGTATTGGTGAGAGCAGGCATAAAATTAACTATAACCGGAAGTAAATAGGACCCAAATACTTCGACCATTTTTCTAAAACTAAGGTGAATAAATTTACAACTGGTCTTTTAACCTTAGTGGAAACATGACTCATAGAATACTTGAGCCCCGGTTTTTAATAAATGTCCACAGTGCGTACTCTATGGGGCTTGGTTCTACATTCAAATTTTATCCTGATGATGTGAGTTCTATATATGTAGAACAAATTGGAAGTAATACTGAGAATAAAACCGTAGCCTATACCAATCCAGCCAAAGGGCTGGGAGACGGATTTAAATATGGCTTTGGGCTTCCTTTATTTTAAATGATTTTATCAATGTTGGAATAGATTTTGATTATTTTAAAAGCACCATCAAAAAGAACAGGGATTCAAGTTATTATTCCAGGGATCCTGCTGCTGGAAATGGTTTGCCGGATGAATATCAGTATAAGGAAAGAAATACAGTTTCTTATGAGGCAACATTATTAAGTATTACCCCTAATATAACATTTAAAGCCATATCAAGGCCCAAATGGTTTTTGTATAACAAGTTAGGTATGATAATTACTTTTCGCCCCAACAGTCTGCAGAAAGATATAACTAAAGTAAATACAAGAACAGGATGGCAGAGCTTTTATAAGGATTCATCCAGCACAACAATAAAAAAATATGAATGGGGGATACGTAACCCTGCTTACGGTTTTATTGGTACATTTGGGGGTCAGATAAAAATTGCAAATAGAATGAGAGTTTATGCCGAAGCACAATTTTCTCATATTGTATTTGTGATCCGTAAAAGAACCCTGACAGATTTTATCGTGGATAAAACACATTTGGAAAATACTTTCCCGGTTAGTATGAGGGAACTTGAATTTGTAAAATCATTTTCAAGCTCATATAATGCAGATCCTAACCGCCCTTCACAAACAATTATTCAAAGAATACCCATCAGTTATATTGTTCTGCAAATTGGACTGGTGTTTCAATTATAATAAAAACAGTTATGAAAACAAGTTCCGCAGAACTGCAACAACATGAAATTTCTGTAGAAACAAATAATAGCTGGAGCTTATCGGCTAATATCAGGCATACCGTTATCTGCCCGGCACTGCTAATATTAATTTCACTAACGGTTAACTATCTTTTTGTTCTATATGTTTTACCTGCGTTTCCCTTTGCTAATATTATTTATGCAGCAGCTTTTTTATTAGTTGGATTGTTACATATTCTTATTTCGCCAAAGTGGTTGTCTCACCTTTGGGAGCAGAGCTTTATGTTTGGCACTATTTATACTGTTGTCTTGGCAATACTGGTAAGTATGAGTACTCTTATTTTATTTTCACTGGGGATAAATCCGGAGCAATTAAAAGTAATTGCAGCAGTGGCGGCAACAGCTTTCCTGTTACCTTATGCATTTTATGCAACCATTTATTATTTCCGTAGTATAGGCGCTAAACAATACCAGCCCTGGTTTATTCCGCCGGATGTGGAGCCGGATACAAGAATGTCCCTGTTATTAAACAGTATCCACTTTAAAATAAAAATAAATATTAAAGACAGCGATGCAGCCCCCACTAAGTTTATAATTACGCTCTCTCCCAAATTAAAACTGAGCGTTGTGTTCTTACGGTTTTTATATGACAGGCATGATATTATTGAAATGACAGACAGCAACGGCTATCCATATGGATGGCTGTTCTCCATTAAAAAAAGATTCGGGAAAAAAATGCTTGATCCTGATCTGACATTATTAGAGAATGGTGTAAAGGAAGATGACATTATTTTAGTGGAAAGAGTAGTAGAATATTAGTGAAAAAAATGCGCAACAGCAATTGAATAAATATGAAAGCAGTAAATAGTAATACCCGGAAAAGAAACATGCTGTTATCTGTGCTGGCATTATTGATAACAGCAGGACTGGCATTCATTTTATTTACTTCTCTGAAACAGATGGATGGCGTGAGTATTAGTGCAAAAAGTTCAAATAATAATCGTACTGCAACAACCGCACAAGACAATGCACTGCTTGTGTACGATGAACAGTTACATGCAAAACTAAACAGCCTTCAGCAGTTAGATAACCAGTTTACAGATCTGCTGATAAGTAGCCTGCCTGTCAAGAATTATGATTCGTTAAATAAAATTATACTTCAGCAGGAAGAAGAATTTCGTAAAAGTATCGACAGCATTAATCACCAGGGGGCAGCCTTAAATACCAGTGACAACAGTTTATTTTCAAAAATGATTGCCTCTTTCAAATCTATACTGGAATCAAGGAAATCTGTTGGAAGTCTTAGGAATGCTGTTTCAATAGGGCAAAGCAGTTTTACACCGGATGAAAAAGCGTTGTTTAAACTTCAGGAAGAATTAATGACGAAAACAAACCGGGTGATAACGCTGGAAAATTCATTAAGTGAGCTGGAAAAGAAAACAACAAATATTCCATCACAAGTAACCAATAATCAAAAATCAAAATTTGCAGACAGCATTAAGTTCGTTGCAAATATTAATGTACTGGAAAGTAAAATAGCCACTTTAAATGCCAATATTAATGAGCTTAAGCAATACAACGACCGCCTGCTGAAACAACAAAGCGAAGGTGCAGACAATGCTATTACTAACGAAGCGCTGGTGAGAGAGAAAACTATTTTGCAGCAACGTCTTGATTTTTTGAATGCAGAATTGCAAATGGCCCGGGTGGATTGTAACTTAAGCCGGGCGGATGCCACACAAATTATTTCTACAGCTAAGCAAAGAAAATTATTACTGAATGAAGCGTCTTCTATTTTAACCAATCTTTCAGCTACCGGTAATGCAGAAGTAAAGCGGAAAGCGCAGGAAAAAATTGCCCGCCTTAACCAGGTAGCAGCTAATTCAAGGGATTAGTTTTTGTAATTTGAATGATGATGAGATAAACAAAAGAGCTTCCAATACAGAAGCTTTTTGAATTTTATACTCTTGCCTTAGTTCCCCCTTTAAGGCAATGTCATTAGTTAAGAGTCTTATGATAGAGATAGTGTCACCCCTTTGGGGTTTTCTTGTATTCTTTTAAATGCTTTTACTATAATAATTTTATCCCTTCGGGATTTTCAAGCCTGAAAGGCTGGCATTATTATAGAACAACAAACAAATATTTGATAAGAAAGGGTGATATTAAATATGTTGGGATTTTCTTAACTAAACGACATTGCCCTTTAGGGGGTGGTGGGTCTTATATCACCTCCGCCATATCAGGAATATCAGCCGCCTTATAAAAGCCGGCATCTAGTTTCTTCTTCGTCTCTTCAAATGCTTTTAAGGTAAGATCAATATCCTCATCACTATGTGAAGCAGTAGGAATAATGCGGTAGATAATATCACCTTTCGGAATCACCGGATACACCACAATGGAACAAAAAATGTGATAATTCTCTCTCAGGTCCATTACCATCTGTGTTGCTTCCGGTATATCACCTTTCATGTAAATTGGTGTAACGGGGCTGTTGGTTTGTCCAATATCAAAACCTCTTTCTTTCAAGCCATTTTGCAGCCGGTTTACATTGTGCCACAATTTTACTCTCAATTCTGGCATGGTCTTCACCATCTCCATTCTTGTCAGCATACCTTCCACAATCATCAGTGGCAGGCTCTTGGCAAAAATTTGGCTACGGGTATTGTAGCGTAAATATTTCAACACTGCTTTTGGTCCGCTGATAAATGCCCCAATACTTCCCATGCTTTTTACAAAAGTGCTGAAGTAAAGATCAATACCAGCCTGGCAACCTTGTGCTTCATCAGCACCGGCACCAGTTGGTCCCATGTATCCAAAACCATGAGCATCGTCAATGAGTATGCGAAATTGATACTGCTCTTTCATGGCCACAATCTCTTTCAATATACCCTGCTCGCCATCCATGCCAAACACACCTTCTGTTATTACCAAAATACCACCGCCGCTTTTCTCCACCATCTTTTCGGCACGCTGCAGTTGCTTTTCAAAATCTTCTATATTGTTATGCTTAAATGCGTAGGTGTATCCCATGTGTAACCTGATGCCATCCACAATGCAGGCATGCGCCTCCGCATCATACACTATCACATCACGCCTGTTCACCAGTGCATCAATGCAACTCATTATGCCCTGGTAACCGAAGTTCAGCAGCATGGTATCTTCCCGGCTTACAAATTTGCTGATCACTTTTTCAAGCTCGTCATGTTTTTTTGTGTTACCACTCATCATCCTTGCCCCCATCGGATTGCCCATACCATATTTCGCCGCCGCAGCTGTATCCACTTTTCTCACTTCAGGATGATTAACCAGCCCTAAATAATTGTTAAGGCTCCATACAATCATTTCCTTACCTCTGAATTGCATCCTGGGCCCGAGTTCCCCTTCTAATTTTGGGAACGCAAAATAACCATGAGCCCTGTCCATATGCTGACCAATCGGGCCTCCATCTTTTACTAATTTTTCAAAAACATCTGCCATAGGAATGTATGATTTCTGATTTACGATTTATGATTTTGTTAATGACAGTTGTACAGGTATCAACATCGTTGTGTCACTTGTACTGAATACCATTTTGCAACTTTTTTGTCTGAACGATGATTTTGGTGGATTAAAAGAGATTACCAGGATTTAAAAAAGCCATCACTCAATAATCTTTTTAATCCGGTAAATCATTCTAAATCCCCGTTCAGACAATCCTGCAATCGCCGCAAAAATAAGCCTTACATTCCAAAAAAAACTAACATAGAAGTAACACTAAATTCAAAATGAATTAATACGTCTGGAAGCTATCTTTGTAAAAATCTTTTTTAATGATTCGTAAGCTTATATCAGGTGTTTTTTTAATAGCATTATTACCATCGGTGGCTCAACTGCAAACGGTCAATACTAAACCTCTAAACCCTAAACCCCTAAACTCTAAACCACTAAACCCTCAACCGCTAAATCCTAACCCCCTCACCTCTAAACAGCCTAAACTAATCGTAGGCCTGGTAATAGACCAGATGCGTTGGGATTACCTGTACCGCTACAAAAGTCTCTACAGTGCCAATGGCTTTAAACGCCTGCTGAACGGGGGTTTCAGCTGCGAAAATACGATGATCCCCTATACACCTACTTACACAGCACCGGGCCATACCTGTATATACACCGGCAGTGTTCCTGCGATACATGGTGTTGTTAGCAATGCCTGGTTTAATAACAAAACTCAAAAATATGTGTATTGCACAGATGACGATACTGCCAAAACAGTCGGAAGCAGCAGCATTGCCGGCAAAATGAGCCCTGCTAATTTATGGGTCACCACCGTTACAGACGAACTGAGATTAAGCAATAATTTTAAAAGCAAAGTAATTGGAATCGCTTTAAAAGACAGGGGCTCCATATTGCCTGCAGGCCACAGCGCCAATGCTGCTTACTGGTATGATGGCACGGTAGGTAAATGGATCACCAGCAATTATTACATGAATGAACTTCCTAAATGGGTAAACCAGTTTAATGATAAAGACCTGTCTGGCCAATACATGACCAAAGACTGGAATACGCTTTTACCGATTGCAAAATATGACCAAAGCACCGCAGATGATAAACTATATGAGGGTGCTATAATAGGCGATTCAGGATCAGTTTTTCCACATAAGCTTTCAGCAATTAAAAACAATCTTAAATATGAGTCATTCAGAACCACCCCTTTTGCAATGACCTACACGTTTGATTTTGCAAAAGCTACAATTGAAAATGAATCATTGGGAAAAAATACGGTACCGGATTTTTTAGCTGTGAGCATTTCTTCTACGGATTATATTGGCCATACATTTGGACCAAACTCCATAGAAGCGGAAGATACTTACCTGAGATTAGATAAAGACATTGCAGATTTTCTTACTTATTTAGATACAAAAATTGGTAAAGGGAATTACCTGTTATTTTTATCGGCTGATCATGCCGTGGCACATGTGCCTGGTTTTTTAGCAGAACATAAATTGCCCGGCGGCGCTGTTAATGATACCACTATAAAAGATGATTTGAATAAAGTAATTGCTGAAAAAATAAATATCCCCAATGCAGTTGCTGCAATAGTTAACTACCAGGTATATCTTAGTGATGCCGCAAGGCAAAAAGGAGCTGATGTAAAAGAATTGATCATAACAACATTAAGAAAAAAAGACAGCATCATAGCAGATGCATTTGACCTGCAAAAAATTGAAATGGCCACCTTACCAGAACCACAAAAGAGTATGCTGATCAACGGTTATACTCCTTCCCGTAGCGGCGATATACAGTTTATTTTTAAACCGGGTTATTTTGATGGGGGTACAAAGGGAACAACGCATGGTCTCTGGAATCCTTATGACTCACATATTCCCTTAGTGTTTTATGGCTGGAATGTTAACATAGGTAAACTAAACAGGGAAATTTATATGACTGATATTGCACCCACACTGGCTGCCATGCTGCAGATACAGATGCCCAGTGGAAGTATAGGACAGGTGATTACGGAAGTGATGAAATAATTTGGTCTGTACAATTGCTGATGATAATGTGATGAAGCTTGATGATGATAATAAGGTCATTGAATTTTTGTTCTGATTTCTACTAAGGTTTGTCTTAAGACCTTAGTAGAAAAAATTATAATAATTGCAATCCACCTTATTACCTTCAATGATTGTATTGTTCTCCACTCAATACACTTTCTTCGTCTGCGGTTGGATATTCCTCAATAACATTGGAATCATTTTCACCCTCTTATATGATAAGCCTTCGGTTGAACAAATGCCCTGATGCCCTGGTAAGAAAGTGTAGAACCAAGCCCTGAATGCTTGCGGCCGCTCCACGGGAGGGCAGCATTTACTCTGTCGCAACAGTTCCAGTAAACGGAGCCAGTATTCATTTGCTGCATTAGCGCTTCTGCTCTTTCATAGTTGCTGGAATATACAGATGCGGTAAGTCCATATTCCGTATCCTGCATTAAGGCCGCAGCTTCTGTATCGTTTGTTACTTTTTGTATGCCAACAACGGGCCCAAAAGATTCGTCTTTCATAATGGACATTTCATGATTCACAATAATCAGAACTGTTGGTTCAATAAAATAACCTTTTCTGTCGGGAACATTTCCTCCGCATAAAATCGTTGCACCCTTATCTGTAGCATCTTTTATCTGCGACAATAAGAATGCCTGTTGTTCTTTTCTTGTCAACGGGCCGATGTCAGTTGTTTTTTCTAATGGATTGCCGATGTTTAATTTTTTACATTGTTCCGTATAAGCATTTACAAATGCATCAAATATTTTTTCCTGTACATATACCCGTTCCACCGCACAGCAGCTCTGGCCGTTATTATATATCACTCCTTCCAGTACATCTCCTGCAGTTTTATTAATATCTTCCACATCATCCATCACATACAGTGGATCTTTGCCTCCCAGTTCTAACTGGCAGGGAACTAATTTAGCGGCCACTTTTTCTGCAATGTATTTGCCGGTTTTATAACTGCCGGTAAAGAAATATCCATTTAACGGCAATGCCAGCAAATGTTCTCCAACAATACCTTTTCCAATCACTGCCTGGAAACAATCTTCAGGAATACCAGCTTTGTGCAACAGCCTTTGGATATGTAATCCGGTGAGGGTGCTGTATTCAGAAGGTTTGTATAAAACAGCATTACCACCCAGCAAGGCCGGAATAAAAACATTTACTCCCACCAGGTATGGATAGTTCCAGGCAGAAATATTGGCGATAACACCGAGCGGTTCATACACAATCTTTTCTTTTGTAGCGCCTTCGGTTGTTACCCATTCTTCCGCCAAATATTTTGCAGCATTGTCAATAAAATATTTAATCCTTCCTCTTGCACCATTCAGTTCATTGTAAGATTGTTGCAGCGGTTTACCCACTTCATTTGTAAGCGTTAACGCCAGAGTTTCTTTTTCTTCCTCCAGCAGTTCATAAAATTTTGTGATGGCAGCAATTCTTTTTTCGATACTAACGGCAGACCATAGCCGCTGCCCAACTTTTAGTAATTTAAATTTTTGCTGAATGGTTGCAGCAGTATCTTCTTCAACTGTTGTAATAATTTCTTCTGTAGCCGGGTTGATGATTTGCATGATTATTTTGATGCGGTTATTTGATGAAGAAATGCAGTGCGTATGCTGGAAGCAAAGGGATTATCCTGGTCCGGCATTCTTTCGGGGTGCCATTGTACCAGCAGTAGCCACGGTTTGTTTTGCGGCGATGACCATTCTAATGCTTCTACAATATTGGGTTCTGATGTTGCAGTAATAGTGAGTTCGTCAGCATATTTTTCTACTGACTGGTGATGAGCAGAGTTTATTTCACCAGCGGTATTCTTTGTGATGGAATATAACATTGAATTTTCCTGTACATGAATGGCATGCCTGCTGTCAATATTTTCTTTTGAACCATGGCCATGATGATCTTTCACGGTGGGGATATCATGTATAAGACTGCCGCCAAGAAATACATTCATTAGTTGCAGCCCACGGCATATACCGAGAACTGGTTTTTTTAATGCAAAGCTTTTTTCAATTATCTGCCACTCAAATGCATCACGGGGCGGATTGATGTTAATTTCATTGAGGTGTTGCAACAGATCAGGTCGTTTATATCTTTCAGGGTGTACATCTTCACCACCACTCAATACAATTCCATCGCATTGATCTACATCACTCAAATTATTATGATGATAACTCAGCTGAATCACTTCCACGCTCTCAGGCGCATTCAAAAACCACTGCTCGTAATTTTTATATTTTTTACAATCTGTGATGCCAATTTTTATTTTCGGTTGCATTTTATAAAGCTTCTGTATATAATTTTTTAAAGTCTTCCCTTGTTAC
>JAYVLZ010000360.1:0-6727 GCA_043759175.1 Chitinophagaceae bacterium
AGTTTGGAGCCTTAACGGCCCTTAAGGGCGACCCCACTTTAGGGGAAGTCTCTAAGGGTATAGAAAAAGTGTTACCTATGTGGTGCTATACGACAATTATCATTTAAAATACACTTTCATGTTGTTTGCTGTTACCTGTTTACCATGACATCAATTTTTATGACCAAAACCATTTTCTTATCTGATCTTCCTCATTCCTTATCCGGCGCTTCTTTTCTAATTTGAATGCAAAAAATTGTATGCTCAATCAACAGGATACGGACAATCAGTTTACCCAGTTAGAACAACGTTTTAGCAACCAATACGAGGAAATTTTTTTGAATGATCTTGCTGAAAAAACAGTGATCATCATACCCAGTCTTACACTGGATGAAGAGATACTGAAAACTTTAAAAGGTGTGACTCATTATGAAGAAAGGATGTTGTGCATGCTGATGCTGCTCCGGATGCCCAATACCAGGCTGATATATATTTCCAGTGTGCCGATTGATCATTCTATTATAGAATATTACTTCCACATGCTTCCCGGTATCAGCAGCCAGGATGCTCATGAACGGCTGACTTTACTTAGCTGTTATGACGCATCCAGGAAATCACTTACAGAAAAAATATTGGCCAGACCCCGGCTGATAAAACGCATTTTGGAGCATGTAAATGATCCCATGATGGCTCATATTTCCTGCTTTAATGTTACCAGTTATGAAAAGGAACTGGCAGTGCAACTAAACATTCCCCTGTATGGAACAGACCCGTCATTATTATATTGGGGAACCAAATCGGGCAGCAGAAAATTATTTAAAAAAATTGGCATCGATACACCTGCAGGATTTGAAGATGTGAAAACGGAGCAGGAAATAATTGTTGCTTTGAATGAATTAAAAAAAAGCAATCCATCATTACGAAAAGCAGTGATAAAAATGAATGATGGATTTTCTGGCGAAGGCAATGCTGTGTTTTATTATGACAAAATAAATGATGATAAGGAATACACAACATCCATCATTGAAGAAAATTTACCGCACTGTGTAAAGATGGTGGCGCAGCATGTAAGCTACCGGCAATTTATAGACAAGTTTGAAAGCATGGGTGGTATTGTGGAAGAATTTATTGATGGTGATTTAATAGAATCGCCTTCTGCACAGTGCCGCATTAATCCATTGGGTAAAATAGATATCATATCCACACATGATCAGCTGCTGGGTGGCGAAAGCGGGCAGGTATTTTTGGGCGCCACCTTTCCTGCCCAAAAAGTCTACAGCAAAGAAGTATCGATCATTGGCAAAAGAGTGTCGGAAGAACTTTTGAAAGAAGGCGTTTTGGGAAGGTTTGGAATTGATTTTCTGTCGATAAAAAAGGAGGAGAGCTGGATACATTATGCCATTGAAATAAACCTGCGAAAAGGTGGCACCACACATCCATTTTTAATGTTGCAATTTCTCACCAATGGTGTATACGACTGGCAGGAAGGAATATATAAAATGCCCAATGGTGAGTCCCGTTGCTATTTTGCAACAGACAACCTGGCCAACGATAAATTCAAAGGACTTATTCCTCACGACCTGATACACATTGCCGCTAGCAATGAGTTGTTGTATGATGGTTTAAAACAATCTGGTGTAATGTTTCATATGATTGGTGCCTTATCACAATATGGTAAACTGGGTGTAGTATGTATTGGCGAAACGGTTGAAGAAGCAAAATCATATTACTACAAAACGATTGAAGTGCTGGATAAAGAATGTATGGTTTATGAAACGATTCATTCAAACAAACTGGCCTTTCAACAATCAATCAAAACAGCAACAAAACAATACAATAATTAAATAGCCTGGTGATTAAAAGGCTGCAGCACCATCTCACTCACCACTCCACTTGCCGGTTGCTGGCACAGGAACCATATTGCTTTGGCTGCTTCTTCTGCTTTCACCATTTTTTCTCTTTGCACTTTCAGATCGATGGTGTCCCAAAAAGGAGAATCTGTTCCTCCCAAAAATAAATTGGTAATACGGATGTCTGTACGTTTTAATTCTTCCCGGATACTCTGCATCATGCCCACCAGGCCATATTTGCTGGCGCTGTAAGCTGCAGCACCGGCCATTGGTACTTTTCCCAACACACCGGGTATATTAATGATCAACCCTTTTTTGGCTTCTTTCATGGATGGCAAAAATGCTTTTACCAGTAAGAAAGGCGCATACAAATTATAATTAAGCGAACGGAGAAAATCTGTTTCTGTTAGGGTGTCCATTGATTTTATAATGCCGATACCGGCAGCATTAATTAAAATATCAATGCCGGGTAACTGGCTGAAATATTTTTCTTTTAGTTCATTCACTGCTTCGGGCTTTGAAATATCCAGCACAAAAGTTCTTTCAGCAGGTACATTGCAGGCGGCAGCAATGGCAGCTAATTTTTCAGCATTTCTGCCGGTTAAAAAAAGTTTGGCGCCACTGCCAGCCAGGAGTTTAGCGGTATAACTACCGATACCACCAGTGGCGGCTATTATCAATAAGTTCTTATCTTTTAAGGTTTCCATTGTGATGTTTTAGCGCTATAAACAATTGTTTTCCCATTTTGTTTTAGTTTGAAATTTGGATTGGATTATTCCGGTGCTTGATACAACAGGGTTTTTTAAAAAACCCCAAGGCTGGGTATGCTGATAAAAACTTTTGATAAAATACCGGAAGAAAAAGAAAGCAACATCTTACTGCAACAGATAATTATCTATCCAGCCTGGATGAAGGCCCGGAAGCATAAAAACTAAACATCAGTAATGACACTACATGACAAATAAAATACGAAGCAAGAAAACTTACAATCAGGGTATCACCTTTCATTGATGAACTCCTGTGAACCAGTAAGAATACATCAAAGTAATTATTCAACATACAATAATAAGAAAGTGTGCAGGAAACAACCAGGAAGAGTATGCTGCGGATGAAGGATATTTTATTAAAGAGGAGGATGGGTACAAAAGAAAATATTACCGGGATAATTATTGAGAAATCATCACTGGAAATAAAATGGGGTAACCATTTTCGTAATGTCACTATTAAAATCAATGCAAGAAAAAAAACACTTCCGGTAATTAAAGATGCTTTATACTTTCCTGGTAATACCACAATTTTTTTAAGGTCAAAATATTTAAAAGTAATAAATGAAAAATAAAATGGTGCAGGAAAAACTAGAAAAGTAAACAGGCTATCTGATTTGTATAACCAGTAAGATATACAACACAACACAAAATGCAACAGTATAAACAAGATCAATAACATATTAAAATTATCAATGAAAATAAATAAAAGGCCCTGGAACAGAATCAATTTACCCGTTTACAGTATCAGCAGCAAATCAGGTGGTGCTGGCAATATGCAAATCAGTACTTATGCTGCACAAATCAGTATGAAGCCAAAACGTTTTGTATGCGGTATTTATTATAACACCAAAACCTTGGAAAATGTATTGGCCAGGCATGAATTTGTGTTGCAACTGCTTGGGGATACGCAATACCGGCTGGTTGATCTGCTGGGTAAAAAGTCAGGCAATCAAATTGACAAGATAGCAAGGTTGAATAAAAGAAAGGAGTTAAAAGAGTGGAACGGATTTTATGTATTAAAGAATTGCCTTGCAGTAATGCACTTAAGAGTGATAAGTGATTTTGACTGCGGTGATCATCAGGCGTTTTTATGCGATGTGGTAGCCCATAAAAATCTGAATGGAGGCAACGCATTAACATTAGATATTTTGAGAGCACATAAAATGATAAGAATATAATTATGCAATCAACAATAAGCAATTAGCTATGAGCATCAAAGAGAAAAAGAGGCAAAGGAGATGAATATCCAGCCAATAAAACTACTTCACTCTTCAACCTCTTTTTCTCTTTCAACCTCTTAGCCAAAAACTCTTTCAATCTCCTTTTCTCTTTTAACCTCTTAGCCAAAAAATAAACACAGAAACCATAAAAAATATTTAAGCCATCAGTAAAACCCAACCCTTTTATCTTTGCAAAAATTTGTTATGGATAAAAAAGCGAATGAATCTCTGGTAATGATGACGGAACTGGTGTTGCCCAACGACACCAATAATTTTGGTAACCTGATGGGAGGCCGCCTGATGTACTGGATGGACATTGCAGCAGCATTGTCTGCTATGAAGCATAGTGGATCACCGGTAGTAACAGCATCTGTTGATAATATTTCTTTTGAAAACCCAATCAAAATAGGCAATGTAGTTCATATTGAAGCAAAGGTATCAAGGGTGTTTAACAGCAGTATGGAAGTACACATGAAAGTATGGGGTGAAGATGCTATACAGCAATATAAATACAAGAGTAATGAAGCCTATTATACATTCGTAGCACTGGACCCCAACAGCAAACCAAGGCCTGTAAATAAGCTGGTACCGGAGACGGAAGAAGAACTTAAATTATTTGAAGGTGCTTTAAGAAGAAGACAATTGAGATTGATACTGGGGGGGAAAATGAAAGCACAGGATGCAGAAGAACTGAGGGCATTGTTCACCGCAAACTAACTAATCAGGCTGATAATTATAAGGCAGCGTATTGGCAACTTTTTCATAAATCCAATATCCGGAATATTCAGCATTACTGTAATCATCCAGTACACCTCTATAGTTAATTCCAATGGGTGATTCTTTAAAACGGATATAGCATTCAACTCCTTTTACCTCATTATCCAGCATAAAACCATTTTGAATTAAAAAGCTTTTAGCAGAAGGATTTTTATCGTACTGCACCAACAACTGTCCCGCTATCCGGATTGATAAATTATTGTTACTATCAATAAATAAAATATCGCTTTCTGAAAAAGGTTCCACCAGCGTACTGTCAAGTGGAACAACTATCCCTCCAATTTCAAGCTTTACTGCAGCACTATCCTTAGCCGGTTTTATTAAGAAGGTGCCAAAGCCCTGTTGATATAATTGATGAGCAACCAAAGATCTGTAAAAATGAAGGGTGCCGCCATAGTAGCAATTCTTCCGGTTCCTGATCCATTTTTTATTATCGCCCAGCTCTTCATACCGGGCATACCCCAAATAATAATTTTGACCAGTTATATTATCAAACCAAAACTCCACCAGGTTAAAATGAATTTTATAGCCCAGCATGGAATTAATAATGATCAGCGGAGAATCGGCTGTTAGACTCAAACTGGTTTTGCTTTCGCCCTGTGTAAAGTAAATTGTACTTTCATTAATTACTTTACTTTCGGCGGCTTCTTCTGTTACTCCTAAAAAAAATTGATGAAATAAAGACAGGTATTTTTTTCTGTCTGCATCTGTCAGTTCCAGTTTATTTGTCGCTGATGCGTTTGCACGTAATTTAAAAATGATTCGTTTTCCTTCCACCTGGTTAGGCGTTGGTTTAAATAACAACACTTCATAACCAGGGCAATAAATAACCATTTCCGTATTTAACATCCGGATATCTTCAAAATGAAAATCTCCTTCCCTGCTGGTGTATGTGCCAATGGTAGTATTATTAAAATAAACACTAACATTCGGTAACGCAGTGTTATCTTTTTCATCTACTACCCTGCCTGCAATATCTGTTTGTGTATAAGCCGGGAAACTTAAGAAGAGTAATAATATAAAGCAGCACCAGCAGCTTGTTAATTTTAAGATAATCATAAATTATTTATCCAGTTTATTCATGAGGTGATGCCTGCCTTTCATCATGTATTGTTTACTTTGTTCAATAGCATCCATTACTTTCTCCAGGATATTTTCTGTGGAGTCATTATAATCAATTTCCAGTGGATCTTTAAATGTTACGGATAATAAGGTGCCCTTCTTTTTAAATTTCAATCCTTTTTTATTAAAGGCACGCCAGAAGCCACTGATCACTACAGGCACTACAATAGGTTTGTGTTGTTTGATAATAAAAGCTGTCCCTTTTCTTCCCGGGGCAAAGGGCTTGGTGGTGCCCTGTGGAAAAGTAATGACCCAGTTTTTCTTTAGGGCTCTTTCAATTTTTCTTGTATCGCCGGGATCGAGGCTACGCCTTACTTCCGTGCCCTCTGCTCTCCAGGTACGCTTAACTGCTATTGCTCCGGCAAGTGAAAAAAGCTTACTGATAAAACTGCTCTTCATCGTTTCTTCAGCAGCCACATATTTTACCCTGGTAAAGGGCCACAACAAATAAAAAGGAATGCCCAGGTTATTTTTTTTTTGCCAGCTTACTGCACAAAAAATATGCAGAAATGTAATTACATCTGCAAAGTAAGTCTGGTGATTACTGACGAATAAAACATTTTGTTTGGGAAGCTGCTGCAATTTTTCCATCCCATTTATCTCCAGTTTATTTATCAAATACAATCCCGGGTAAGTGACAGCACCCACTAATGAATAAACAAATCCCTGGATAAACCTGGATTCTTTTAATTTTTCTATCAAGCCTGGCATGCGTTATCTTTTAGCAGCTATCGTTACTGCAATATAATGAATATAATTTTTCGCTTTTTTGCTCAAAAGGTTTTTATCTTCCGGTTTATAAATATTAATGGTTTATACTTTAAGTAGGATAAAAATGTGCAATGATTTTATTCAACCCCTTCAGGGCAATGTCATTTAGTTAAGGATTTTAATTGCCCCGACCTTTAGGTCGGGAACAATTAAAAATAAAATACCCGGGCTTTAGCCCAAAGACTCTTTGGGCTAAAGCCCGGAAGAGAGAATAAATTATTTTATCACTGCCCTAAAGGAC
>JAYVLZ010000361.1:0-16950 GCA_043759175.1 Chitinophagaceae bacterium
TAACTGCCGGCAATTAAGCCTGTAAAGATCACCAATGCTGCAAGGAAGAACCACAAGCGGTAATCAGAAATAAATGACAGGGAAATATCTGTATTGGTAATTTGATTAAGATAAGGCAACGTAAACCAAAGCAACGGAATAGATAACAGTACTCCTAAAAATGATAACAGGATAGATTCAGTAATGAATTGCTTTATCAATTGAAATTTGCCTGCTCCCACTACTTTCCTTACTCCTACTTCCCTGGCCCGTATGGAAGAACTTGCCGTTGACAGGTTCATAAAATTGATACAAGCTATCAACTGTATCAATGCAGCGATTAATATTAATATATTTAGAAAAGCAGGGTTGGCTATTTTATCCATCTCCACTTCAAATCCTTTAGTGGTATGAATAGAAATAATTGGTTGCAGGTGCAATTGCTTTTCCATGCCCAACGCTTTCAGTTGCTCCTGTCCATATTTATTCAAAAATGCCGGGAGCTTTGCCTCCAATGCTGCCGCACTTGCAGTTGGCTTTAGTTTTATATAGGAGTATGCAAAATTATTACCTGCCCAGGAATCATTGTTACGGGCAAAACTACCCATACCACCCCCGTTCATTGTAATAAATATATTAGCGCTGATATGAGATTTGCCAAGGCTTTCATCAATCACGCCCTGTACCGTGTATTTGTCTTTTCCGTAAGAATAATCCAGCTCAATTTGTTTACCGATAGGATTCTCACCGCCAAAAATTTTTTCCGCCAGCGTTTTATTTAAGACTAACGTATAGGGCTGCACTAAAGCCCTGGCTGGATTTCCATATATAAAATGATAACTGAAAACTTCAAAGAAAGTGGAATCTACAAAGACAACCGATTTTTCGCCGAAAGACTTTTCGTTATAATGAATCAGATATTGTGATACGCCGAGTGAAGGCACTACCCGGGTAAATTGTTCTACTTCAGCAAAATCATTTTTCAATGCAGGGGCTATGGGAGGAGAACTGGAAGCATTGACGTGTTTATCTCCCGGTAATTTTAACGCCGTGGTAATACGGTAAATATTTTCTGCCTGTGGATGGTGTTTATCATAACTGTATTGCTGCTGTACATACAATAATATATAAAGGCAACACAACGTTCCAATGGCTAATCCGGTAATATTAATAAAACTGAACGTTTTATTTTTTAATAAGAACCGAAAAGCTGTTTTAAAATAATTTTTTAGCATTGTGTTGTTTATTATTCAATCAAATTTATATGTATGAGAGTACCCTGAAACCTCATCCTCTTATCCTTCTCCTGAAGGAGAAGGACGGCACTTCCTTACAAAGCCAAACATCATCTCTTCCACATTATCATTCTTTCTTTAATCATCAACTACTCCCATACCCCACTATTCAGCAAGCACTTCAAAATTTAAAACTCTTGCCTTAGTTCCCCTTTAGGGGGCGGAGGGGGTTATTCTGTTCTTAAACTTTTTACCGGGTTAGCCACCGCTGCTTTTATTGCCTGGAAACCTACTGTACATAATGCGATCATCAAAACCAGTATACCTGCAAATGCAAATACCCAAATGCCCATCTCCACACGGTAAGGATAGTTCTGCAACCACTTGTTCATTACATACCATGCTGCAGGAAATGCCAGTATCGCAGCAATCAAAACCAATTTCACAAAACTGTTAGACAGTGTAGTGGTAATATTTGTGACAGATGCACCTAATACTTTTCTGATACCAATTTCTTTTGTGCGTTTTTCAGCAGCCAGTGTGGCAAGTCCAAATAACCCAATGCAGGAAATAAAGATGGTGAGGATGGATGCAGAAAAAATAATCTGCTTCCATTTTTCTTCTGCTGCATATTGCTTTGTATTTTGTGCGTCTTTAAAATCATATTGATAAGGGATAAAGGGCATTTGCGCTTTAAACACTTTTTCAATATGTTGTAGCGTTGCAGAAGTATGATCAGGTTTTATTTTTATAAGCAATTGTCCATAACCATATTTTGGATGCATAATAAATAGCTCCGGCTTTATCTCTTCCATTAATGAGGCATAATGATAATCTTTTACAACGCCAATTACATTGTATTTAAGACTGTCATAAAAGAAATCAACCTGCCGGTTAGTCAAATCTTTCCAGCCAGCCTTTTTCATAAATGATTCGTTCACCAAAACAGATTGTGTGGAATCTGTTGGAAACGCAGCAGAAAAATTTCTTCCCTGCACAACAGGTATTTGCAACGTGGGAAAGTAAGCACTATCCACCACCTGTATAGTAAATTGGATATCATTTCCATCAACTTTTGCGCCGGTTCCCCAAAATCCCCTGTTCTTTACCGCCACCGAAGTAATGGATGGATGTTTCATCAACTCCTGCCTGAAAACCGCTACCTTACCTGCTTTCATCTGATCTGTGGCTACGGTAACCAGGCCCTTATCATTATAACCAAGATCAAACTTAGTGAGGTAATTAAATTGTGAATACACTACAATGGTAGCAATGATTAAAAATGTAGTGAGTGCAAATTGCAGTACTACCAGACTCCTGGATAAATAATTTTTTCCTGATAAAGGCATGCGGTTATACAATGTTTGCACAGGATTAAAGCCAGACAATACCAGTGCAGGATAAAAACCAGCAAGAAGAGAAGTGAAGACAAACAAAGCAATATAACCTGCAATTAATTTTGCATCCAGCAAATAAGAAAAAGACAATGCTTTGCTGGAAAGTTCATTGAATAATGGCAAGGTGAAATTTACCAATAATACCGCCAGTGCAAATGCAAAAAAACTCAACACAAATGATTCACCCAAAAACTGTGCAATCAGTTGCCGGCGGTCTCCGCCAATTACTTTTCTTACACCAATTTCTTTTGATCTTTTTAAAGAACGTGCCACGGTTAAATTTACAAAATTGATGCAGGCAATCATTAGCATGAACAATGCAATGCCTCCTAATATTTTTGTGTACACAGGATTGCTTCCATCTTCCAAACCATTCATTGCACTGAACTGCGTATTTAAATGAATATCCAGCAATGGCTGCAGGCTGTACTGGAAAGTACTTTTCATTCCGTACTTTTCTTTTATTTCTTTTATTTGTTCTGCAGCTTCTTTATTATACACCTGCTGAAATTTATCTGCTACCCTTTTTATATCTGCACCAGGGTGTAATACAACAAAAGTGTTCATGTAAAAATTGATCCATTGATTATCTGCCCGGCCTTCTCTCCAATTTAATTTTACCGGCAGCAGCATTTGTATTTTGATAGAAGAATTTTGTGGTGATTTGGGCACAATACCGGTAACAGTAAAATTTTCAAAAGCGCCATCATTCCCTGTTGGCAGTTCAATTACTTTACCCATAGCGGCTTCCGACGCACCAAAGAATTTTTTTGCCACTTCTTCATTCAGCACTACTGAGTACATATCTTTCAGCACCGTTTTTTTAATCCCGGCTTTTAATGGAAATGAAAAAACTTCAAAGAAATTATCATCCACATACACAGCCCGCTGATCAAAAACTTCCGAACCGATTTTTACAGGAAACTCCTGCTCCTGTACCCTTACAAAATCTTTTACTTCAGGTATTGATCTTTTGAAAGCAGGACCGGGCATCATACCTGTAACTGCATTAAAGCCTTCCACTTTTCCATCTGCATCATAAGAGGTATTGGTGACCCTGTAAATATTTTCTGCATTTTTATGAAAGCGGTCAAAGCTTACTTCATCCCTGTTATAAAGTAAAATGAGCATACAACAGGCCAGGCCAATACTCAATCCTGTGATGTTGATAAAACTATACACTTTGTTTCTCAACAAATTTTTCCACGCAGTTTTGAAATAGTTTTTAAACATGAGATTATTTTTTTGATATCAGCAATTGATCTTTTATTGAACATCGTGCAGTTTATCCTGAGCGAAGCCGAAGGATCACTCTCTTGTACTGTTTCAGCTTTATTGAGCTTTGTTCACATTATCACTTTAACCTCATCCCTCTTTCCCTTCTCCTTCAGGAGAAGGGACGGTGCTGCATACCCTCAATAAACATTTTATCTTCCACATTTTTCTTTTGTTCTTTAATCAACAATGATTCCCACGCTCCGCTAATTCAGCAAACACTTGTAAATTTTGAACGCTTGCTTTAATCCCTCCTTTGGTCCAGCCTCAGGCGAGAGGGGAGGCTATTTTATCTTCCACATTTTTCTTTTTTTCTTTAATCAACAATGATTCCCACGCTCCGCTAATTCAGCAAACACTTGTAAATTTTGAAGTCTTGCCTTTAAGTCTCCCCTGCGGGGAGATTTAGAGGGGTTACTCCGCCCTCAACATCTTCACCGGGTTTGTCTTAACAGCCTGCCAAACTTTAATACCGGTAGTGATTGCTGCTATCGCAAATAAAATAGCAACAGCATACAGCAACGTATATCCGCCAATACCATTGTTGGTTTTAAATATCATATCCAGTAATAATTTGGTGAGCGCATATCCTGCATAAGCGCCAAAGAATGCTGAAAAAATAAATATCCAGAAATAGCCTTTGCTAATGAGCACCAGTATATGTTTTGGATAAGCGCCTGCTACTTTCCGGATGGCGATCTCTTTCATTTTTTTAAGGACAGTTAATGATACCAGCGCAAATAAACCGGTAGCGGTAAGCAGGATAGACACCAGTGCAAACCAGGAGAAGATGGTGGCAATATTGTTGCTAACCCTGTAGCCTTCTGCCTTGATTTCATTTTGATAAACTCCCCTGAATGGTTGCAATGGAAATAGCTTTTGCCATGCCTTTTTTGTTTGTTCATACACGTTGGTAAGATCGCCCTGCTTTGCCTGTACAATCAAATATTGATACTTGTCTTCCTTCACCAGTTTCATGGCAACAGGTTCCAGCGGGCTAAACAACAGGTCTGAATGAAAATCTTTTAAAACACCCACCACGGAACAGGACACTGTGTCAACCCGCAGTATTTTATTGATCGCTTCATTATCTTTCCATCCATACAAAGCAGCCATTTTTTGTGTGATGAGGATGGCATTGGAATAATCAGTTTCTCTTTCTTTATCAAAGCCTCTTCCTGCTGCCATTTTCAGACCCATCACATCATTGTAATCCCGGCCAACCTCCAGGTAGTTTACTTCCTTTTTTAAACCTTCGGATTCCACCACTTTATTCCTGTAATCAAATCCAATCTGGAACCTGGTGCCAGCCATTGCTGTTACCTGTGGCAATGCAGCCAGCTCATTTTTTAATGCATCAAAATTATTTTTATTTACTACAGCCACACTGATCGTGTTTTCAACGTTGTAACCAAAATCGTAATTCTTTTGAAACGCAGCGTTACGGGAGAAGGCAATACCAGCCACTACGGTGATAATCGCAATGGCAACCTGCAGGCCAAGCATTACCCTGGAGAAAATATTCTTTCCACCAAACTTTACGCTGCCCCGGAAAATAGTGGAGGGGTTAAACCTGGTAATATAAAATGCCGGATAAGCTCCAGCCAACAAGGTAGTAAACAGCAATATGATGAATAAAAACAGCAGCAGCGTACTATCACGAAAATAGTGAGCCTGCACATCAACGTATATAAACATTTTATTAAAAGCTGGCAACCACCAGAGGTTAAACAAAGCAGACAACAGGATAGCAATAAAAACAATGAAGGCACATTCCAGCAACAGTTGGCTGATCAATTGACGCTGACTGCCCCCCATTACTTTTCGCATGCCAATCTCTTTTAATTTTTGACTGGCTCTTGCCACCGTGGTATTAGAGAAATTAAGACAGGCAGAAAGCAATAATAAAAAAGCCAAAACAATAGGCCCGTAAGTGGCTGAGTCTTCCGGTCTTTCAAAAAAAGCATTTGTTCCCAGTACATGGCTTAATGAAGCATTCTCCCTGAGTGAAAATAATTGGAAGCCTGAAACCTTCCAGTCTTCCCTGGCTTTATTTTGAAGCGGTAAATATTTTTTTAATTTTTCAGCAACCTGTTTTGCATCTGCCGGGTTAGGTATTTTAAAAAAAGCCCCATCCAGAAACCACTTCCAGTCACCGGGCGCAATAGCAGTTCCATCCGGTTTTGTGAGGTTTTCAAAATTGGTGATAAACTCAAACCGGATGGTGGAGTTTGACGGAAAATCTTTTAAAACCCCTTTTACAGTTAAGGGTTTTTCATAGGGCTGACCAGCATAAAAAATCAGGGTTTTGCCTATCGGGTTCTCGTTTCCAAAATATTTTTTGGCTGTTTTTTCTGTTATTAAAACGGCGCTTCTGTCCTTTATATCATTGCTGCCTGTTGCCAAAGGAAAGTTGAACAATTCAAAAAAAGCAGGATCCGTAAAATGTGCATATTCAGCAAATGTTTCCGGCTTGTCTGCCTTTACATTTAACCCATCACCATCAAATCTAACAGCTTTGGCAATCCCCGAAAATTCAGTTGCTGCAGCCTGAACTGCTGCCATTGGAAAGATTCCCTGTAACGCATCTGCGCCATCTTTTTTTGTAACAATGCGGTACACATTATCCCTGTCCGGATGAAAATTATCAAAACTAAAACTGAACTGGTAAGTTTGAAATCCCCACACAACAGCAGCAATGCCGATACCCAAACCAATAATATTGACGAGTGTGTAGCCTTTGTATTTCCATAAATTACGAACTACAATTTTGAAAATATTTTTAAACATATTATCGTTTTAGGCGGTGATCAATAGTAAATCAGTATTCCATATTTTTTATTCAGACCGAAGCGATTTTACGGGGTTTGCCCGTGCTGCACTGAATGCTTTATATCCCACGGTTATCCAGGCAATCAGTACAGAAGCAACAATGGCGATTATAAATACATCCACACCAATATTTATTTTATAGACAAAATTTTCCAGCCAGGTATTCATCAGGTACCACGCTGCAGGCGCTGCCAGTAAAAATGCTACACTGATGAGAATAGTAAACTCTTTGGAAAATAAATACAGGATGCTCTGCACACTTGCCCCAAGCACTTTTCGAATGCCCACTTCTTTTGTTTTTTGTACCACCATAAAAGAAACCAATCCATACAATCCAAGGCAGCTGATAAAGATGGCCAGCAGTGCATACACTTTGTACATCCTGCTCAGCCGTTCTTCCTGCTGGTAATAGCGGTTAATATTTTCATCCAGGAAAGAAGCATTGTACACGTACTCGGGGAAATATTTATCCCATATCAATTTTATTTCATCGCTGCTTTTAGAAAGGTTGGTACTTACCAGTTTTATACCTCCGGTTTGGTAATATTTTTTCTTCGGCATCATTACAATTGGCTGTATGGCATCCCTCAGCGATTGCTGTTTAAAATCTTTCACTACTCCCACTACCGGCATTGGCCTGCCACCGCCCATCCGCAACATTTTACCAATGGCATCCTGTGGATTTTTTAAGCCCACTTTTTTAAGGAGTGTTTCATTTACCACATATTCACGGGCTGTATCGCTGTTACCATAAAATTTACCTGCCATCAACTTAAGTCCATAAGTATTTGCATAATTATCGTCTCCCATTTTTAGCTGCACATTAAAATCCCTGTCTTCCATTTTATCAAAAGCAAAATTTGAATTCCATGAGTTATCGCTGCTGGGAGCATCAAAACCAAAAGTCACCTGCTTTACATCATTCCGGGAAAGCAATGCATCTTTAAATGCGTTATGCCGTGCCCTTGTTATACTGTCTGCGTTCATTGTTATCATCAACACTGATTCCTTGTTAAAACCAAGATCTGCCCTGCGGATAAAATTCATTTGACTGATGGCAATGATGGTGGCGATGATAAATATTTGTGAGAAAGCAAACTGCAATACCACCAGCACCCGCCGCAAGGAAACACTACCCACTTTGGAAGTATTAATCTTATTCTTGATGGCATCTACCGGTTTAAACCTGCCCATGATCATTGCAGGATATGCACCAGAAAGTATAATAGTTATCAATGTGATGAGTAATATAAATAAAACACTTCCGGTATTGAACAGGCTGAGATTATTCTGCACCACCATAATATTTTTAATATAGGGTAATGCCATCCGGGCAAGCACTATTGCAATAATAGCTGATACTATAACTACTGCAGTGGTTTCAATGAGTACCTGCATACTTAATTGAGTCTTGCTGCTGCCCATTACTTTTCTTACGCCTACTTCTTTACTTCTGGTAACTGCCAGTGCGGTGGACAAATTGATAAAGTTGATACAGGCCATCAATATAATTAACAGCCCTATAAATGCCAACGTATATAATGAGGTCTTACTGGTAACATGATCCCCGTTTGTTCCGAAGCGTTCATCAAAATGAAGGTTACTTAAGGGAAGCAGAAAATGTGTACGGGTGCTTTGTTTATTATCGCCGTTATACTTTTTTTCAAACAAAGCCAGTTGCTGATCTACTGATGCAGTATTGGTTCCTTTTGGCAATACAATATACACCTGGTGACTGCTGGTATTAGAACCCCAGTCTTCCAGCGGCCAACCGTTACCGTTATGTGCCACAAAGCCGGCATAAGAAGCAACTATTTTAAATGGAAAGTCACTGTTCTGCGGCACATCTTCAAATACACCTGCCACCTGTAAATCAAAATCATCATTGTCTATGTTGAGTCTTTTGCCAACAGCCTCCTGCCAGTTAGTAAAATATTTTTCTGCCATTGATTTACTGATCACCGTACTGTTTACATCTTTTAAAACAGTTGCATCACCTGATAAAAATTTTACTTCAAACATTTTTAATAACTCAGGCTCACCATAAAATACTCCTGTTTCTTCATGAAATTTTTTATTGCCGTCAGCAGTTCCGCCTCCGTTTTTTACTGTTATCTGCACCCCATAGTTTTGCATCAGTTCTGCAAACTGGTATTGCGGAAAATCTTTTCTCAAAAATTTAATGGAAGGAAAAGGAAGGCCTGGGGAAAAATGCTCACCATCTGAATCAACATCCTTTGTTACCACTTCATAAATATTTTGATACTGGCTTAGATGCTTATCGTGGCTGTACTCAAATTGTATCACTAAAAAAATAATGATGCAGGCAGCCAGCGCCACACCCAATCCGAGTATATTGATGGTAGCATGTTTGCGGTGGCGCAATAAATTTCTGAAAGCTGTTTTAAAATAATTTTTGATCATAGCTATATTTTTACCCCTTTAGGGCAATGTCATTTAGTTAAGAATATCGAACAAAGAACAAGGAGTGAAGAATCAAGAATTATCTTCACTTTCAACGTTCGAAATTCCTTGTTCCTTGTTCATTATTTAATCAATTAAGCTTAGCTAAACGACATTGCCCTTTAGGGGATGGGGGCTTATTCAGTTCTTAAACTTTTTACCGGATTGGCGACAGCTGCTTTTACAGCCTGGAAACTCAGTGTTATTCCTGCAATTAATAATGCCAGCAAACCTGATGCTGCAAAAACCCACCAGCCTATACTTACCCTGTAAGCAAAATCCTGCAGCCATTGATGCATTGCCAGCCATGCAACCGGAAAGGCCAACAGGTTAGCTATTACAATTAATTTGAAATAATTTTTGCCCAACAGCATGAGTATATTACCGGTGGAAGCGCCCAACACTTTTCTTATCCCTATTTCCCTGATGCGTTGCTGAATTGAATAGGCTATCAGCCCCAACAAACCAATACAGGCTATCAATATTGCCAAAACAGAAAATACAGAAAATACTTTTTTACTGGTTTGTTCAGCATGGTACAGTTCAGCTAAAGACTCATCGAGAAATGTATAATTGAACGGCCGGCCGGGTACAAATTTTTTCCAGCTCCTTTCTATAGCTTTTACAGTTTCACTAAAATTATTTCCTTTTACTTTTACAGCCATTAAAGCATCTATTGGCCCGAATTTTCTTATGTGGTTAATAAATAATGGAGCTATCTGCTCATGCAATGACTGATAATGAAAGTCTTTCACCACTCCTATTACTGTATAAATATCAGGCGCTGCTGCGCCGGGTTCATTTAAAAATTGATCCGGGCTGATCAATTTTGTTCTAATGGGATCTCCTTTTATTCCCATCTCTTTTACAGCACTTTCATTTAATAGTATTGAAAGCGTATCTGTTGAAAATTCTTTGGAAAAAAATCTGCCTTTTGCAAGCGTAAGATCAATCGCAGACAAATATTGATCGTCCACGGCAACACCCCGGCCCGTAAGAGGTTCTTTAGAACCCAGTTGCTGATAAGAAATACCAAAATAATTTTGGATGCCCGGCATAGAGGTAGTGCCGCTTACGTTTTCAACTCCGGAAATTTTCAATAACTCATTTTTAAAAGCACTGGTATTTTTTTCAAGCAGGTCGGTTCTTTTTACAGTGATCACATGATCTTTTTTAAACCCTAACTTATCTCCCAAAACATAATTCATCTGTAGATTCACCACAATAGTGGCTATAATAAGGATAACAGAAACAGCGAATTGAAATATTACCAGTCCATTGCGTAAGGAGATACCATAACCACTGGAACCAAACCTGCCTCTTAAAACAGCAATCGGTTTAAAAGATGACAATACAAAGGCTGGATAAATACCTGATACCAGCCCAACAGCAACAGCAAAACAAAGAATGGCAAGTATTGAAAAAGGCTGCATGAAAGATAAAGCAGTGAGATGTTTTCCTGACAGCTGGTTGAACAATGGAAACAACAACATGATAATAATGCCTGCCAGTATCATACTCACCATACTCACCATAACTGACTCAACCAAAAACTGTTTTATCAGCGATACTTTATCTGAACCAAAAGTTTTTCTTATGCCCACTTCTTTTGCCCTTTCAACAGACCTTGAGGTGGAAAGATTGATAAAATTAATGCAGGCGATAAAGAGAATAAACAGCGCAATGATTGCAAATATGTAAACAGTGTTTTTACTTCCATTGGGCCGCAGTTCTCCTTCGAGGCTGGAATTAAGATGAATGCTGGTAAGCGGCTGCAGGTAATAATGATAACCGTTTCCGGCAGCTTTAAATTGTTCAAAGGTTTGACTGAAGTTTTTCTCAATGGCTCCTGCAACATATTTTTTAACGATCAATGGAAGCTTTGCCTCCAGTGCCTTTGCTGAAGCCTTATCATTTAAGAGAAGATAGGTATGAGCAGAGAAATTTATATAATTAAGTGGTGCCTGGTTTAAAAAGCTGCTTGAAGACACCAGCAGATCAAACATAAAATGTGAATGTTCCGGCCAATCCTTACAGATACCCGTTACTAATAAAGACCCATTATCAATTTCCAGTGTTTTGCCAATTGCAGTACTTGCTGAACCAAAATATTTTTTAGCAGTAGTTTCATTCAGTACTACTGAATTGGGTTTTTGCAAAGCGGTATTGGGATTTCCTTCCAGTAACTTTGCTGTAAATACCCTGAAGAAATTAGAGTCCGCATTCAGCACATTTGTTTCTTCAAATATTTTATCCTGGATCTTTACATAAAAATTCCCAAAGTTACCGTTGGAAAAAAGCCGGGTACTCTCCTTTACTTCCGGGTACTCTGCCTGTATGGCTTCGCCGATAGATTGTGGTATAAATGAATAGGAGGTGGAGCGGCCAGGATATTGCCGTTCCAATACTACCCGGTAGATATTATCTTTTCTTTGATGAAAACTGTCATACCCCATCTCATCTTTAATAAATAAAATGAGGAGCAAACAAACCGCCATACCGGTGGCTAATCCTGATATATTTATCAGGGTATATACTTTTCTTTTCAAAAGGTTTCTGACTGCTATTTTTAAATAATTTTTTATCATAGAAAAGCTTTGAGCTGTGTGAACTACGGGCTGTGAGCCGTAAGCATTTTTAAAAAAAATATTGTTTTTGTTACAATCATTACAGCGTTTTTCAACATCGCTGTGTTATTTTAATTTTTGATTTTTACCGGGACTCATTTTTACTTTTTTCTATATTGAACTTTGCCCACATTATCACTTTAACCTCATCCCTCTTTCCCTTCTCCTTCAGGAGAAGAGACGGTGCTGCATACCATCAATAAACATTTTATCTTCCACATTTTTCTTTTGTTCTTTAATCAACCGAAACTCCAACACCCGGCTAATTGAGCAAACACTTTTAAATTTTGAACGCTTGCTTTAATCCCTCCTTTGGTCTCGCCTCAGGCGAGAGGGGAGGCCGCTACTCCGATCTCAATGTCTTCACCGGATTTATTCTCGCCGCCATGATCGCTTTAAAACTAATTGTTATCAAAGCAACCAGTAATGAAGCCATACCACCCATTATAAATATCCACCAGCTTACCGGTACTTTGTATTGAAAATTCTGCAACCACTGGTGCAGGAAATACCAGGTAAGCGGCGCTGCGATTAAAAATGCAATTGCAATCAGCACAATAAATTCTTTTGAAAATAAATAAACGATACTTTGCAAGGATGCACCCAATACTTTCCTTATACCTACCTCCTTTAACCGCTGCACTGCCATAAATGAAGCCAGGCCATACAATCCAAGACAGCTAAGGAAAATAGAGAGAATAGCAAACACGGTGTATAGATCAGACATTCTTCTTTCCTGCTGGTAAAAATTAGCAACCTTTTCATTGAGATAAATGCGGTCTTTGTTTTCGTGGAACCCGTCGTAGCTTAATTCAAACTGGATGATCACAAAAATTACCGGGCATACCTCAATACCAACGGCAAGCCCCGCAATATTAATAGCTGCATAACTTTTGTTACGGAGCAGTGTCCTGAAAGCGGTTTTAAAATAATTTTTTATCATGGCTGGGAAGATTCAATATTCTGCAATTAAACTCAACTGCCGTGCCACGGTTGAAGCCCTTACCAGTCAATGCTTTGAGAGATAAATAAATAAAAAGTGTACGAAAACGAACAGTGGGTGTTTGATTCCGTACACAGGGAGAAATTTTTTTAATAATTATTCAGTCCTTAAACTCTTCACCGGGTTTGCCAAAGCAGCTTTTATTGCCTGTGCCCCCACCGTTATTAAAGTAATGAGTATGGCAAGCATACCAGCCACTGCAAATACTTTCCAGTCAATGCTGATGCGGTAGGTATAATCCTGCAGCCAGCTATTCATAAAATACCAGGCAGGAAATGCTGCGATGATAACGGCAACCAATACCAGCCACAAAAACTGTTTGCAAATAAGAGAAACAATGTGCATAGCGGATGCACCCAATACTTTTCTTACCCCGATCTCTTTTGTTTTTCTTTCTACCGTAAAAATGGTAAGGCCCAGCAAACCCAAACAGGAAATAAAAATGGCAAAGAAAGAAAACCAGTTTACCAGTGTGCCGATCTGCTGTTCACTGCGGTAGAGCCTTTCGTATTCTTTATCCTGAAAATTATAATCAAATACAAAACCGGGTGCCAGCTTTGCATACGTTTGTTCCATGCTTTTTAAAACCTGTGCAGTATTGTTACCGGTTGTTCTTACATAATACAGCCAGGTCCATTCTGGTTTGCAAAATATCACGAGTGGATTAATAGCATTGTGCATGGATTCAAAATGAAAGTCTTTTACAACACCAACGATTCTCATTTTACCGGCATAGGTTTCTATCTGCTGCCCCAGCGGATTTTTTAAACCCATTTTTGCAGCAGCAGTTTCATTGATAATAACAGCAGCAGAATCGATGGGCAATTGTGCAGAAAAATCTCTTCCTTCTTTCATAGTAATGCCCATTGTTTTAATGATATCATAACCACCTGCAAAAAAGTTAAAGAAGATTTCCTGGTCTGGTCTTTTGCCCGGCCAGTTGGTAAGTGGACCTCCATTGTAAGGTGCTACAAAAGTCATGGAAGCCTGTGCAGCATTGGTTACACCAGGAATTTTTAAAAACTCCTGCACAGCAGTTTGTTGCTGGGATACATCAATATTACTGGCAAACCACAGCAGGTTTTCTTTATTGTATCCAAGATTTTTATTTTTAATATAGTCCACTTGTTTTGATACCACCAGTGTTCCGATGATAAGCATAACAGATACCGCAAACTGTGTTACCACCAATACCTTTCTTACGCCGGCAGTATTGGCAGCACTATTATCCAGCGCACCTTTTAAAACTTTTACCGGTTTAAAAGAAGATAAAACCAACGCAGGATAACTTCCGGCCAGCAGCCCGGTGATCAACACAATGGATAACAATAACAGCCAGTTATTGATACCAGAAAAATCAAGTGAGATGTGCTTATTGAGCAGGGTATTAAAGACAGGAATGGTAAGCGATACCATTACTACAGCAATAACTGCTGCTATTAAAGACATGATAATGGATTCTCCAATAAATTGTGTGATCAATGATTGTTTACCGGCCCCAATCACTTTGCGGATGCCCACTTCTTTTGACCGCTGCGTTGCCCTTGCCGTGGACAGGTTCATAAAATTGATACAGGCCAACAGCAAAATAAAAATAGCGATCAATGTAAATAGTTTTACATAAGTGATCCTTCCGCCTCCTGCATATTTACCATTTTTAAAATCCCATCGCAGGTACCAGTCTGTAAGGTTGAACAAAGCAAGGGCTGCATTCTTTTGCTTGTCTGTATATCGGTCCATGAACTTCTTCAGTGATGCATCTAAAGCAGGACGATTGACTCCTTCTTTTAATTTTACGTAGGTTCTGATGTTGCCAAATTCCCATGACTCTTTTCCATTCATGGTTTGATCAATGTAATCTTTTACCGGCATTAAAAAATCAAACTTCACAGTAGCGTTTTCAGGCACATCTTTTAATACCCCTTCAACTTTGTAAGACAATGTTTTTTCAATACTAATTATTTTTCCGATAGGATCCTGGTCGCCAAAATATTTTTTGGCCAGCTTTTCAGAGATCAAAACTGTATTGGGTTCCTTCAATACTTTTCCTGCATCACCCATTAACAGCGGGAACGAAAATATTTTCAAAAAGTCTGTACCAACATAAAGTCCGTATTCAATAAAATGTTTTTCTCCGCAGGTAAACATCCGCTGATCACCCCATGAAACTTGTGCCGCATATTCCACTTCCGGCAGATCTTTTTTTGTTGCCGCTGCTAACAACGTAGGAACAGCCGGGTAGGTCTGTATTTCTTTACTGCCAAATGTCTGATTCGTCAGCAGCATGGCAATGCGTTCCTTATCCTTATGAAAGCCATCATAACTCATTTCATTTTTCACCCACAGCATAATAATGATAAACACTGCCAGGCCAACAGAGAGTCCTGCAATATTTACAGCAGAAAAAACTTTGTTCTTCCACAAATTTCTGAATGCAATTTTGAAATGATTTTTAAACATGTTTGAATGTTTTATTCTGTTCTTAAGCTTTTTACAGGGTTCATTAATGCTGCCTTTATTGCCTGAAAGCTTACTGTAAGCAAAGCAATCAACAATGCAGCAACAGCAGCTATAACAAAAACATACCAGCTAATATTGATCCTGTAAACAAAATCCTGCAACCATTTATTCATAGCCCACCATGCCATTGGAAATGCAATAAAGCAGGCGATCAATACTAATTTGATAAATTCTTTTGACAGCATGGCTGATACCTGCGATACACTTGCGCCCAGCACTTTTCTAATACCGATTTCCTTAGTGCGTTGCTCTGCAGTGTAAGTTGCCAAACCAAACAAACCAAGGCATGCAACCATTATCGTTAGTACTGCAAAGATGTTGAGTATCCTGCCGGTCTTTTGTTCTGCAGCATAAGTTTTATTGTACAGCTCATCCATAAATTCATAAGTAAATGGTTCATCCGTATTAAATGTTGTCCATTGCTGCTTTATGGAGCTAAGCAAACCTGCGATATCTGTTATTTTTACTTTTATGATCAATCCCTGGTCAGGGGCAAGTGTCATTAACAGCGGCGTAATTGCTTCATGCAATGAACGGAAATGAAAATCTTTTACCACACCAATTACTGTGTACACAAAATTGTGCCCCCTGTCGCTGTTGTCCCTGGTAATTCTTTGTCCTATTGCATTGGTGCCCCATCCGAATGCTTTTACAGCTGCTTCATTAATAATCATAGCCGAAGAATCTGTGGGAAAGGATGCTGAAAAATTTCTGCCTGCCGCCATCTGCATTCCAAATGTTGGGATGTATTGTTCATCCACATGATACTCCAGTGTTTTCATTACCTGGTTATCTTTTCCTTCCGGGTATGCCAGTGCATTATTGTTATAACTTGGGCCTGCAGGTTTATAACCAGAGATAGTTGCGTTGACTACACGGCTGTCTTTCAGTAATTGTTCTTTAAAAACTTTTTCATTTTTTCCCAATGCCCATGAATTTGGCAACACCAGCAATTGTTCTTTATCATACCCTAATTTTTTGTTTTGTATGAATTTCATTTGCTGGTAAACAGTGATGGTACCAATGATCAAACTAACGGAGATGAAGAATTGAAAAACAACTAACCCACTTCGTAAACTAAAACTTTTTGTGCTGGCACTAAGCCTGCCTTTCAATACTGCGATAGGTTTAAAAGAAGAAAGAAAAAATGCCGGATAAATGCCTGCAACAATGCCTACCAATATTCCTAATGCCAATAAACTAATTATTGGTTTAATGTTAAACCCAATGCTTAAATTTTTTCCGGAGAGATCATTAAAAACCGGTAACCCCAGTTGTATGAATATAAATGAAATGAGTACTGCAATAAATGTTAACAATACAGACTCTGTTAAAAATTGTTTTATCAAAGCGAATTTATCTGAACCCATTACTTTGCGAACGCCTACTTCTTTTGCTCTTTTTGAAGCGCCTGCAGTGGAAAGATTTACAAAATTGATACAGGCAATCAGCAGCATAAAAATGGCGATGGCACCAAAAATATAAACGTACTGCACATTATCGCCCGGTTCTAATTCAGAACTGGTTTCTGAATAAAGATGAATAGCTGTTAATGGTTGCAATGCAAACCCTAATTCATTGCCCTTGGTTCTGAATTGCGATAAGCTCATTCCCATAGC
>JAYVLZ010000362.1:0-14406 GCA_043759175.1 Chitinophagaceae bacterium
GTTTCCGTTGCTTTTTTAACCCATTCAATCATTTGCTCAGCAGTATTATTGATTACAACATAACAATCCATATTGTACAGATCAATTTTATCAATGGTGTGCATTTCATTTCGCACTGCTCTTGCTGCTACAAAATCATTTTTCAATCCATTCATAAATAAGCTGTCGCCAATTTTCATATCGCCGCAGGTAAAAGCAAATGTCCTCGTTGTTTTTCCATCGATGGCTTCCAAAAAAATATTGGTCATTTTTATTTCATCTATCATGCGCTGCACTTTGTAAGTACTCATATCTCTTTCCTTGCTTACCCATTCCCTGCCCGGCAGGTTTCCCCTACATGGATGAAACAGGGTATGATTACCCAGTTCATGGCCGCTGGCTGCAACCCCTCTCCATTCCTTTAAACGTTTGGCACAGGCGGGTGAATAAGCAGTAATATAAAAGGTAGCTTTTAATCCCAGTGAATCCAGTACCGGAACCGCATTGTCCAGATGCTCATTAATGGCATCATCATATGTAATTACTACTGCACATTTTTTATTCTTCCAGGGACGCTTTGATGAAGTGTCTGCTTTGGGGGTTGATAAAGTATAGTTGTGTTTATGCGGAACAGCAGATAACAATAAACAGGCTGTACCCAATAAGAAAAACATTTTTTTAGCGAACATATAATTGATTGAGGTTTTTATTTATCGGTATGTCATTCAAATAATTAATTACAATGGGGTTAGTGAAATGGCTATGGCATCAACGGTGTTTTTTATTTCACTCCGTTTTCATCCTGCCAGCAGCCTTTCATTTTTCTAATATACAAAACTTGGCCGGTGTAGTAAGGATTTCGCCGATGTTGCTCTTATTGACCGGCAACGACCCCGAGAGTGTGGATAATTTTTAATAAAGACTTTCTATATTTATTTGTTGGATTAACTAAAATTTTTAGATTTGCATACTATAATTAGCAATAACATGAATAAGTTTGAACAAATAAAAGAAGTTTTAGGAGAACCATATTATGAAAACTACTCTTCTTTAATCTATAATATGGATTGCGTTGAGGGATTAAATCTGCTTAAAAATTCTGGGGTCAAAATAGATGCAACAATTACTAGCCCCCCTTATAATATTGGTAAAGAATATGAAAAGATTCAACCAGTTAACGAGTTTGTAAAATGGCTTACAGATATAGGTGATTTAATTTTCGACATTACTAAAAGAAATGGAGCATATTTATTAAATGTCGGTTATTTAGAAATTGAGAATAAGGGTAGGGCTGTTCCTATTACTTATCTTCTTTGGGATAAAATTAAATTTTATCTTAATCAGGAAATTGTCTGGAATTACGGTGCCGGGGTTGCTGCAAAAAACTATTTATCACCAAGGAATGAAAAAATTTTATGGTATATCAAAAATGAAGATGAATATACTTTCAATCTTGATGATATAAGAGATCCAGATGTTAAATATCCAAATCAAAAGAAAAATGGAAAATTGCGTTGTAATACTTTAGGAAAAAACCCATCTGATGTTTGGCAAATCGCAAAAGTTACATCAGGAAAAGATAGGTCATCCGAAGAAAGAATGCCGCATCCCGCCCAATTTCCGGTTGATTTAATAACAAGGTTGGTATTAGGTTTTACTAATAAAAATGATTTGATTCTTGACCCATTTATGGGTTCTGGTACTACAGCAGAGGTTTGTATGCATAATAACCGTTTTTCAATTGGTTTTGAATTAAGAGAAGATTATTGTGAAACAATTAAAAAAAGATTAAACGGTATAATCAAAACCCAAACAATAAAAAAAGCATCTCCTACTTTGTTTGCTATTTGATTGTATTTTTATTATACAACACTTTCAATTTATATTTATAACAATCTAAAGTAAGGCTAGCCTGCTGGCCTGTTTCAGCTTTTTGACCCCTCCAATCAGTATGTTCAATATATCCGAATCTAATAATCGAAATCTCAGGTCTTTTTTTAGCAATCTTATTAAACTTTGCAAAGTTTATTGTCAAGTAGTAGCCATTTTTATTTTTTGTAGTTTTTTCTGTGTTTTGTTGTGCATAACTCCTATTACCATAAACAGAGGTTGGGTGTGAAGATGCTTTTATTTCAACAGAATAGAAATCATTTCTAATACAATGAATATCTTTTTCTGTTTTTTCAGTGCCTACTTTATAAATTCCAGGATGTAGCTTACTTAATTTGTATGGAACTAATTCAGGCATTAAAAAGCTAATAATTTGAGGAGGCGGATGAATTTCTTTTCCAATTTGTAATCCTCCAATCTTGGATTTAAATATATCATTCCAGGCTTCAAGTACGCTATCAACAATTTCCTTTTCAGACAAAGGATGTTTCTTGATTAGTTTCTCAGTTACACTCAACCATTTATTTGTTTCCAAACCTTCATAAGGTGATATAATCATGCAGGAATTTCATTTAAAAAGTGTTGATACTTCTACTTCTAATGCCTTTGCAATTTTTTCAATATTTATAAGAGTTATATTTTTTTCAGCTCTTTCAATCATCCCTATATAGGTACGGTGTAAGTCAGCTTCAAAAGATAATTGTTCTTGTGAGAGACCTTTTTCTTTTCTGATTTCCCGAACTCTTTCTCCAAATTTTATTATAATAGTTTTTTTAGTCATTACTTTTAGAAGAAGCCAAAGCTAACTTTAGTATGCACAATAAACCACATACTATAGTTAGCATTTTAATTCTACGCTACTTCGCAATGGCAGCAACTATTTTTTCTTAATAAAATTTTTCTCAATGATGAACCGAGTCCCAATTAAATACGGGATAGGCTGTGGTAATCTCGCCTTAGCCAAGCCCGTCCCAAAACAAAACCACCTCCCCACCTGTTACACCACTATTATCAAGCCATTACTAACATTCATTCCCTTTCCTTTCAACGGGCTGGGGTTTTACCGTTTATCGCATTAACTTTGCAGGAATTTTTTAAATACAAGCGCTACAATAATTATGAACCTTTTTGAGAAACAACAGAACGAATTTGCAGGCAGGCACATCGGCCCCGGCCCACAGGAAACTACCGAAATGCTGGCCACCATTGGCGTGGACAGTTTAGAGGAACTGATCCGTAAAACCATACCTGACAGCATCCGCATCAAGGGCGACCTGGCATTGCCAGCGGCCACCAGCGAATATGAATACCTGGCAGACCTGAAAAAGATTGCAGCTAAAAACAAAGTTTATAAAAATTATATCGGGCAGGGTTATTATGATACCATTACTCCCAGTGTGATTGGACGGAACCTGTTTGAAAACCCCGGCTGGTACACCCAGTACACACCTTACCAGGCAGAGATTTCGCAGGGCCGCCTGGAGAGCCTGCTGAATTACCAGACCATGGTTAGCGACCTGACGGCGCTGCCCATTGCCAACGCCAGTTTATTAGATGAAGCCACTGCAGCAGCGGAAGCCATGGCCATGCTGTTTAACCATAAGAACAGGAACCACGAACATATCACCGCTCCCAAATTTTTTGTTGACAATGCCATTTTCAGCCAGACAAAAGAAGTGCTGATTACCCGTGCTGCCCCAATAGGGGTGGAACTGGTGTTTGGTGATTATACCACGGCAACTTTGGATGAAAACTATTTTGGAGCTATTGTGCAATACCCTGACAGTAACGGATCGGTGAATGATCACCGGGCTTTTATCAACCAGGCTCATGCCGTAAATGCAATGGTGGTGATGGCCATTGATTTACTGGCACTGACCTTACTAACGCCTCCGGGTGAACTGGGCGCTGATGTGGCGGTTGGTTCATCGCAGCGTTTTGGTGTTCCTTTGGGTTATGGCGGTCCGCATGCTGCGTTCTTTGCTACCAAAGATGATTTTAAAAGAAATATTCCCGGCCGTATTATCGGTGTGAGCATTGATGCACAGGGCAACCGTTGCCTCCGCATGGCGCTGCAGACAAGGGAACAACATATCCGCAGGGAAAAAGCTACCAGCAATATCTGTACAGCGCAGGCGCTGCTGAGTAATATGGCTGCGATGTATGTAGTATATCATGGAGCAGAAGGTTTAAAAAATATTGCTACGAGAGTTAGTTCACTGGCTCAAACACTAAGCGATGAACTGCAGCAACTGGGTTTTGAAAACAGCAACAATTATTATTTTGATACCCTCACTATTAAAGTAAGTAATACAGCAGCTATTAAAAAAATAGCGGAAGCAAGAGAGATCAATTTTTATTATCATAATAATTTGGTTGGTATCACGGTGGATGAAACCACTTCTCAAACAGACATACTGGATATACTGGATGTGTTTGCGGCTTCTGTAAATATTGATAACGTGTCTGCCACATTTGATGCGGATGATACACTGGAAAATATTCCTTTTGCATTAACAAGAACCTCTCCTTTTTTACTGCACCCGGTTTTTAATACGCACCACAGCGAAAGCGAAATGATGCGTTACCTGAAATATTTAGAAAACAAGGACCTGAGTTTAAATACTTCGATGATCAGCCTGGGCAGTTGTACCATGAAGCTGAATGCGGCTACAGAACTGATACCGGTGAGCTGGCCTGAGTTTAGCAAGCTGCATCCGTTTGCACCGGCTGACCAGACAGCGGGTTACCAGCAGATCATTACAGAACTGGAAAATTATTTAAGTACCATCACTGGTTTTGCTGCTACCTCACTGCAACCTAACAGTGGTGCACAGGGCGAATATGCCGGGCTGTTAGCCATCCGCCGTTATCATGCAGCAAGAGGGGAAGCTCACAGGAACGTGGTGCTGATACCGATCTCTGCACACGGCACCAACCCTGCCAGCGCCGTGATGGCAGGCATGAAAGTGGTGGTGACCAAATGTGATGATGCTGGCAATATTGATGTGGAAGATTTGAAAGCAAAAGCGGCTGAACATGCGAATGATCTTTCCGCTTTGATGGTAACTTATCCTTCTACACATGGCGTGTTTGAAGAAAGCATCAAAGAAATTTGTGACACCATTCACCAATATGGCGGGCAGGTGTATATGGATGGCGCTAACATGAATGCACAGGTAGGACTAACCAGCCCTGGTATGATCGGCGCTGACGTTTGCCATTTGAATTTGCATAAAACATTTTCTATACCGCATGGTGGTGGTGGTCCGGGTGTGGGGCCGATTTGTGTGGCGGAGCAGTTAGTGCCGTATTTGCCAGGGCATGCTTCCATGGCTCCTCTCCCTGCAGGGAGAGGCGGGGGTGAGGGTGCGGTTTCTGCTGCCCCTTATGGCAGTGCAAGTATTTTACTTATCAGTTACGCATACATAAAAATGCTGGGTGCAACTGGTGTCCGTAACGCCACTGAGTATGCGATTTTGAATGCCAACTACATGAAGGCAAGATTGGAAAACTATTACAAAATATTATACAGTGGCAGGAATGGAACTGCGGCACATGAATTTATCGTGGATCTGCGTCCTTTCAAAACCAGCGCTGGTATTGAAGCAGAAGATGTAGCAAAAAGATTGATGGATTATGGTTTTCATGCTCCTACCCTTTCGTTCCCTGTGGCCGGAACATTAATGATAGAACCAACAGAGAGTGAAGACAAAGCAGAACTGGACCGCTTTTGTGATGCGATGATTGGTGTTTACCAGGAGATAAAAGCGATAGAAGAAGGTAAGGCAGATAAGAAAGATAATGTGCTGAAAAATGCACCTCATACACAGCATGTAATTTGTGCTGATGAATGGGCACATGCTTACAGCCGCCAGCAGGCGGCGTTTCCATTGCCTTATATAAAAGAAAATAAATTCTGGCCCAGTGTGAGCAGGGTGAACAATACACATGGTGACCGAAATTTAATTTGTACCTGTGAGCCTGTTGAAAGTTATATGGAGGTGGTGAGTTAGTTTTTTGCACCTATAGCACACAAAGGCATAAAGGAAGAATTTTTTATAATTGTAAAACAGGCTTTTAACCGGGCCTGTTTTTTTATTGTATGATTGATCAGATGTAATTTTTATGTTTATTCATCATCCAATTCCTGCAGCATTTCTGTTTACATTTGCTGTTTGTATCAATTAATCATTGAATGAAATTATCTACTTTTCTTTCTCACCAATGGATCAGTTTCTGGAGGGCACGTAATGCCAACAAAAGTTTAGTGCTGCAAATTATACTGGGCATTTTTTATTTATTTATTTTTTTGGAAGTAGCGGGATTAGGAATTGTATTGCCTTACCTGATACAGGAATCCATGCCGGGAAAAGATCCTGCCGTTGTATTTTGTTCTTATATTATTTATTATTTTTTAATTGGCTTGCTGTTCAGGTTTCAATTGCAGGAATTGCCTTCACTGAGCATACAACCTTACCTGGCACAGAATGTTAAACGCAGCTGCATGTTGCGGTTTCTAAATATGCGGTCGTTGTTTCATGTGATCAATTTTTTGCCGCTGTTTGTTTTTATTCCTTTTACTGTGGTAATACTGGCACCTGCTTATGGCGGATTGAATGCTGCATGTTTTTTGATTGCGATGTTCTCTTTGGTGCTGAACAATCATTTTTTGAACATGTACATCAAGCGCAAGTCGGTCAGCAACAGCTGGTGGTTTCTTGGGATCGTTTTATTGCTGGCCGTATTTAAGGCAATGGATTATTATCAACTGGTTTCCTTTGAACATTCCTCTGCACAAATATTTGTTTACTTACTCAAACATCCGCTGCTTTGTATGGTTCCTGTTGAAATAGCCACTATTACATTTTTATTACACCACCGTTATTTACGCAGCCATTTATATTTAGAAGAACTGGTGAGTGAAAAGAAAATTAAAGCTGCCAATAATTTTACTTTTCTTGACAGGTTTGGTGATGTGGGGGAGATGATAGCGCTTGATTTGAAACTGATTTTCCGGAACAAACGTCCACGGTCGCTGATGATTTTATCGGGTGTGATACTTTTTTATGGATTGATGTTTTATCCGCAATACCTGCGTACCCAAAATTATACGATGCTTTTTCTTTTTGCCATATTGATAACAGGATTATTTATTTCCAATTATGGGCAGTTTTTATTTGCATGGCAAAGCGGTCACTTCGATGGCATGATGAGTTATAACTTTAATGTGAAGCAATACATCAGGGCAAAATTTTCTTTGCTCATCACCGTTTGTACGCTGCAGTTTATCATTGCCAGTTTGTATGGATTGATGGGCTGGAAGATACTGCCTATACAACTGGCAGCATTCCTGTACAGCGTGGGGGTCAATTCTTTTATTGTGATCTATTCATCCACTTTTAATTACAAAAACCTCAACCTTAGTAAATCAGGCAGCATGAATTTCCAGGGAGTGGGTGCAATGCAGTGGCTGCAATCTATGCTTATTTCTTTTGGGCCTGCCCTGCTGTTTTACTTGCTCAATAAGTTTATTGGTTTTTGGTTTGCCATCATTTTTATCAGCAGTGCCGGTATCCTGGGACTTGCTTTTAACGAGCTGCTCATCAACTGGCTGGTGAAACAATTTATGATCCGTAAATATAAAATCTTAGAAGGTTTCCGGCAGCGGTAACAGGTAACTGTAACCGAAAATCTTAAATCTCATTTAGCATACCATGATAAAAGTAAATAACCTGGTTAAATCTTACAAAGGCATTCCTGCTGTAGCAGTTGAACATCTTGAATTGCATCCGGGTGAAGTGATTGGACTGGTGGGAAATAATGGCGCCGGTAAAACAACTTTCTTCCGTTTATTGCTGGACCTGATCAGGGCCGATAAGGGTGAAGTACTGTCGAAGGATAAACCTGTCACTACAACAGAAGAATGGAAAAGCTATACCGCAGCTTATATTGATGAAGGGTTTTTAATTGACTACCTGACACCCGAAGAGTATTTTTATTTTGTTGGAAAACTCAACCAGTTATCCAAAGCAGATGTGGATGATTTCCTGCAACACTATGTTGCATTCCTGGATGATTCTATTTTAAATAAAGGGAAATACATCCGTGATTTTTCAAAAGGCAATCAGTTTAAGATCGGTATTGTTGCAGCATTACTTACCAATCCGGAATTTTTAATTTTGGATGAACCTTTTGCTAACCTTGATCCCACTACGCAGTTGAGACTGGTGGATATGATCAAACAAATGGCGGCTGAAAAACAGCTCTGCATTCTGGTTTCCAGCCACGATATTAATCATGTATCAGAAGTATGTACAAGAATATTGCTAATGGAGAAAGGAACAATCATTAAGGATATTGAAGGAGGAGAAACGGCTTATGCGGAAATGGTGGAGTATTTTAAGGTGAAATGAATGGGTGATGGGAAAAAGGAATTTGTAATTGGGAATTAGGGAATGGGGATTGAGAGTGGGAAAAAGGAATTTGTATTTGGTAATCAGGGATTAGGAATTGAAGATTGGAGTATTGGAAATTATTTTTTATTCCAGCTAATGGTATACAACTAAACTCCTAAACTTTCTAAACCCCTCAACTTTCAAACTATTACTTCCACGGGTTGCCGCTTACATATTTATTTCCCTTCACATAAAAACGGTACGGTAATAATGTATCTGCTCCTGCACTATCTATACCAATACGTTTGCCTGCAGCAATTACATCCGGATGATCTGCTTTCCAATTATCATCTGCCAAAAAAATAATATTTCCTGTTAAGATAATACCCGAATGAATTTTATTGATGCCAAATGCTTTGCTTACATTACCCGGCCCTTTAGTAAGCGTATTATCTAATTTCTTTTTGCCTGTTCTTTCAAGCATGATATCAATACCTTCCATTGGCTCTGCTGCCCTTATCAACACTGCATCGGGTATGTCTTTTTTATTGGTGACCACATTAAATAAATGATGCATGCCATAACAGATATACACATACGAAGTGGCCGCTGTTGCATACATATGTTCATTGCGCCGGGTACGTTTGCCACCAAAAGAATGCGATGCTTTGTCTGTAATCGCCACGTACGCTTCTGTCTCCACAATTCTTCCGCTGGTGAGCCTGCCATCCATTTTTGTGATGATGATCTTACCAATTAAATCTTTAGCAATTTGCACCACATCATTACGATCATAAAAATCAAATGCTAATTTCCTCAACTTATTATGTATTTTTATTGGCGAAGATAATGAGGAGGTTTGAAGTTTGTCTCGCCTTAGACGGGAGGAAGTTTGAAGTTTGAGGTTTGTCTCACCTTAGGCGAGATGGCCCGTAGCTCACAGCTGATAGCTAACGGCTCATTTAATAACTGAACACAATGGATTATTTTTTAAAATCCAAATTACTAAAAACCTAACCCCATTAACAAGGCATGCTGAAAGAAATAATTATTGCTATCCAGTCATATGCAGATGCACATCGCTTTATTGTAAAGCACCGTTTATGGAAATGGATATTGATCACGGGTATTGTATATGCCCTCTTGTTTTTTGGCAGTTTATATTTTTTCTGGATTACTTCCAAAGGCGTGATTGAATATGCATTGAGTGCAACTGGCCTTACCAGCTGGCTGTTGCAGTTCAAAGAAAGTTTTTTGGGGCTCATCATTGTCATCATTCGCATAGGTGTACAGCTGATCTTATTCTTTTTCTATTTTTCTTTGTTCAAATATATTTTTCTCATTGTTGGTTCACCACTGTTTGCATACCTCAGCGAAAAAACGGCTGCCATTATGGAAGAAAGGGAATATCCTTTCAGTTTTACCCAATTGATAAAAGATATGCTGAGAGGTATAAAAATTGCATTGCGTAACTGCCTGTGGCAGGCTGTTTATTCTTTAAGCATTCTTATTTTATCGTTTATCCCTGTAGTTGGGCTGGCTACTATTGGCATTGCATTTTTAATTGAATGTTATTATCTCGGTTTCTCCATGCTGGACTATAGCTGTGAACGCAATAAATTGTCCACTTCAGAAAGTATTGAATTTATTGGGAAACATAAAGGGCTGGCTATTGGCAATGGCATGGTATTTTATGCAATGCATATAGTGATTATTGTGGGATGGATACTGGCGCCCACTTATGCAGTGATAGCGGCCACTTTAAGTTTATATAAAGCACAACATCATCCACTGCCATGAGTACAATTTATTTAATACCAACAGTGCTGGATGAAATGGCTGCTCATACCATTCCGTTGTACATCATTGATGCAGTAAAAGACTGCCAGGTTATTTTTGCCGAGAACGAACGCACCGCAAGACGCTTTTTAAAAAGCATTTGCAAAGAAATTGTGATTGATGATTACGAATGGTTCACCATACACAAAGCAGAAGAAGAACAAAAACAGACTTTCAGGGAAAGAATAACTGCCAATAAAAATATCGCCATCATTAGTGAAGCTGGTTGCCCCGGTATTGCTGATCCCGGCCAAATATTAATAGAACTGGCCCAGCAGATGAATGCCACCGTAAAGCCTTTGGTAGGCCCAAGTTCTATCGTACTGGCACTAATGGCAAGTGGTATGAACGGACAGCAGTTTGAATTTGTAGGTTACCTGCCCATTGACAATGCTGAAAAAATAAAAGCCATTGCAGCACTGGAGTTAACCTCTCAGAAAAAAAACAGCACCCAGATTTTTATTGAAACACCTTACCGCAACAACCAGTTGATTGAATTATTATTGAAGACCTGCAAACCATCCACCAAAATTTGTATTGCAGCAGAGTTGACTGGTGTAAACGAATATGTAAAAACAAAAACCGTGGCAGATTGGAAAAAAGAAAAAACCGACTTTCATAAAAAGCCGGCCATATTTTTACTGCAGAGTTAATATCATTTATGGATTACTATCCAATTCCACCCCGTCAACAATATATTCACTCTCGCCACGCCATGGAAGCGTTCCATTTTTTTGCAGATAATGCAACTTCACATTTTTACCTTCAAAAGCCTGCATTGCTTTAGCAACACTGTCAACTGCTACTGAAAAATAAAATTTTTCGGAAGCAATGCCCACATTATTTGTTGAAACAATACTTCGCTGCACCAGCTCGCCTTCATAAGTTTTAAAAATGTTTCCTTTATGCGATAATTTTTGTAATAATCCACTCCTGTAGCCATCACTGTAAGTATAAAAATACTTCCACCAGAATAATACAACCAGTACCACTATGCTTATAAATGTAAGCCATCTCAAAAACTTTTTAAAACCGCTTACTTTTTTAGGTTGCAGGTTTGCAGTTTGCATATCCACCATAGCTGATTATTTTTTTATGCAAGTTAATTATAATCCATATTTATCTACCAAATAAATCAGTGCCGTCATGTTCAAAGCACCCAGGTGTAATTCTCTCCTGCTCACATTTTCAAATGTATCCGTAACAGCATGGTGAATATCAAAATAACGTTGTGTATCCGGACTAAGACCGGATAATGCAGCGCCCACTTTGTTCAGTTCCCCAATATCGGAACCACTTGCACCCTTTCTAAAAAAATATACTCCGTAATTATAAAACAGCTCTTTCCATTGCAGCAGTTTTTCAAACTGTTCATCCTTTACATCAAAATTAAATCCTCTTGGTGTAAAGCCGCCTGCATCACTTTCCAATGCAAACACATGCTTTTCTTTATTGGCTTTTGCCAGTTCTAAATATTTATCACCACCCCGCCCGCCATTTTCCTCATTCATAAACATCACGGCCCGGATGGTATGTTTGGGTTTGATGCCGGTAGCTTTCAATGCCCTCAGTACTTCAATGCTCTGTACACATCCGCTGCCGTCATCGTTGGCTCCTTCAGCCAGATCCCAACTATCCAGGTGCCCGCCAACAGTAATAAATTCATCAGGAAATTCTGCTCCTTTTATTTCTCCTACCACATTAAAGGAAGGCGCATCCGGCAACATGGCGCTGCTGTTTTGAATATAGGCTGTCAGCATCATTTTTAATTTCAATTGTTTACTGAGCCAGATTGCATCGTTCGTACTGATGGCTACTGCCGGTATCTTTGGAAATGAATCATTGTACTGCATCACACCTGTATGCGGATAATCATCGGGGTTGCTTGCCATTGAACGAACCATTGTGGCAACGGCTCCATATTTCGCTGCCTGAGAAGGGCCTGCCCATCTTGCAATACCACTTTCGCCATAAGCCCTGAAAGTTTCAACATAAGTTGGGTTCATCTGGAAATTCAGAAATACAATTTTACCTTTTATCACACTGGTTCCAAGAGCATCTAACTCAGTAAAACTTTTAACTTCAATCACGGGAGCGGTCACCCCTTTTTTGCCGGTACCAAGTGAATTTCCTAAAGCACACAATTTCAAATCATGTTTTGAACCATTGGCCAATTGAATATATCCTTTTTCTTTTTCGCCCCTTACCCAATGAGGCACCATGCAGGGTTGCAAATAAACTGTATCTGCTCCGGCATCTTTCAGCATACGTGCTGTGGCTTCTACCGCTTTTTGTGCATTGGCAGAACCGCTTAATCTTGGCCCGATCTTTTTGCAGAGATAGCGGAGGTTTTCATAAGCGGTACCATTGGTAAGCACTTCATCAGCAATTTTTTTGATAACAATGGAATCTTCTTTTTGCGCCAATAAATTAACAGCGCATAAAAATGAAAATGCGATAAATATAAATTTGGTGCCCATATATAATTTTAAGTTGTCAAACTTAATGAGAATATGTTTAAGTACCTTCAATAAATCAATTTATTTGGCATAACAAAAAAACTAATAAGGTTAAAATAAAGGATCGGTTAAATTGATAAAATTTGGAATAAATAAAAATAAAATCAAACTGCAGTTGTTTGTATTCCATGATAATGATTTTAGTACATTGCAACACTTTTATAACGAACAGCGCCTGATAACATCCTGAGATGAAAAGCGGATTAACACATTTACCAAAATTTTTCTCATTATTATTTGTTTAAAAAGTCGCCAGCCGCAATACTGTGCAATGGGTGCGCCAAAACAAGTCCGGGATAAACTATACAATGATGTTTTATAACAGTACAAAAGTTTGTTACAAAAAATAATTTTATGTCAGCAGAAGTAAAAAAAGAACAGGCACTGGAATACCACTCCAAAGGAAGGCCGGGAAAAATAGAAGTGGTGCCCACCAAGGAAGCTAAAACACAAAGAGATCTTTCTCTTGCATATTCACCTGGTGTGGCGGTGCCTTGCTTAGAGATAGCAGCCAACCCGGAAGATGTTTATAAATACACTGCCAAAGGAAACCTGGTAGGTGTTATCAGCAATGGCACAGCAGTATTAGGACTTGGAAACATAGGCCCCGAAGCAGGTAAACCGGTAATGGAAGGAAAGGGAGTACTGTTTAAAATATTTGCAGACATTGATGTGTTTGATATCGAGATCAATGAAACCGATCCGGAAAAATTTGTACAAATTGTAAAATCACTGGAGCCCACTTTTGGTGGCATTAACCTGGAAGATATTAAAGCGCCGGAATGTTTTTACATTGAACAAAAATTAAAAGAGCTGCTGAAAATACCGGTGATGCATGATGACCAGCATGGCACTGCGATCATTTCTGCAGCCGCATTACTGAATGCACTGGAACTGCAGAAAAAGAAAATTGAGAAAGTAAAAATTGTTGTGAACGGTGCAGGTGCTGCTGCAATGGCTTGTATGAAACTGTACGAATCGCTGGGTGCTAAACACAGCAACTTTATGGTGTTCGACAGGAAAGGTATTTTGTATAAAGGAAGGCTGGATGTAGAAGATCTGAAAAAAGATTTTTGTACCGATGAAAAATATAAAGACTACACATTGGCAGATGCATTTAAAGATGCAGATGTATTTATTGGCTTAAGTGCAGGCAATGTGGTAAGTGCAGAAATGGTAAAAAGCATGGCTAAAAATCCTATCGTTTTTGCGATGGCTAATCCGGACCCGGAAATAAGTTATGAAACAGCGGTAGCGGTTCGTACCGATATTATCATGGCAACAGGCCGCAGTGATTATCCTAACCAGGTAAACAATGTACTGGGGTTCCCTTATATTTTTCGTGGGGCCTTAGATGTGAGGGCCACTACCATTAATGAAGCCATGAAACTGGCGGCGGTAAAAGCATTGGCGGCACTTACGCATGAGCCGGTACCGGATATAGTAAATCTTGCATACAATGAAAAGACCATTTCATTCGGGCCAGCTTATATTATTCCAAAACCGGTAGATCCCCGCCTGCTGGCAACAGTGGCACCTGCAGTGGCAAAGGCTGCTATGGAAAGTGGTGTGGCAAAATATCCAATACAGGATTGGGAAGCATACAAGTTAGCATTGAACAAACGATTAGGATTAGATAACCAGCTGAGCAGGGTAATTGGTAACAAAGCAAGAAAAGATCCAAAGAGAGTAGTGTTTGCCGATGCAGAAAATATCAAGATATTAAAAGTAGCCCAACTGACACAGGAAGAAGGTGTGGGGTATCCCATACTGTTAGGCGA
>JAYVLZ010000363.1:0-20315 GCA_043759175.1 Chitinophagaceae bacterium
GGCACGTTTCTTTCAATGCCTGAAAATGAAAACATAGATAGATGTTTAAGCAACAAAGGTAAATTCATAGTATGTAACCCCTTTACAGTAATTCAATACAATGGATTTAGTGATAATGTAAAACGATATTGTAACTATGATACCTATCTAAAAGGAAGAGATCTATTTGAAGGTTAAAGTCTCAACCTTCGGTTCTGTGCTATTTGCCGTCTTTCATAAATTCAAACTGCTGACTTGTTCATAATTTCCGGTGACATTGTCCTGCTATTTATAGTCTTTGTACATTCACTAATATCAACAACTGAACGAAAGTTGTTTACTAACCTTTATGAATAGAATAATTTTATAGGATTAGGCGTTTAGGCCGCATAAGTTTATTTAAATGCAGAAAATAACGGTTTAATTTTTAAAAAGCCAATTTTATCATCCAAATCAAAATCTTTTCGCTGTTGTTGGCACTCATAAAAAAGGAATACTAACTTCATCATAAAAAAAAGCAACCTATTCAGCATACACCGCAGTTGTGCTTCCCAGCCAACTGCCGAAGCTATGACCAGCGAACTGCAACCATTTTTTAGACTGTTATTTTTTTTCGCCGTTGTTGGCACTCGTAAAATTCGAATAACAACCCGACAATAAAAAAAGCAAGCTACTCAGCATACGCCGCAGTTGTGCTTCCCAGCCAACTGCTGAAGCCATGACCGGCTTACTGTAACCATTTTTATTACACCGTCATTTTTTATCCACGAGCAAACTTCATTTGCAAGAGTATGCAACCACTACCCTTCGCCGGTTGGCTGGGAAGCACAACCGGGGCGTCTTAGAAATGGCAGTCAGTATTTAACTCATACAAAAAGCAAATCATTTCGATATTGTTAGTACCATAAAATAATACATACTAACCCAACAATATAAAAAGCAATCTACTCAGCATACGCTGCAGTTGTGTTTCCCAGCCAACTGCTGAATCCATGACCGGCTTACTGTAACCGTTTTTCGATTGCTATCTTTTTTCATTCAAAAACTAACTCCATTGGCAACAGCACTTGACCACAAACGAAACCGGTTGGCTAGGAAGCACAACCGGAGCTTTTTAGAAATAGCAATCAATATTTAATTCTTGATACAAAATAGCAAATGATTGTACTAACTTTATTTCATGCCGCAATCATATCCTGTATACCATCCTGAATTTTACACTGCCACCATACTGGAATGGAGACATTTATTGAAACCAGATAAATACAAAGACATCATCATCGAAACACTCCGGTTTTTAGTAGCCGGGGAAAGGGTACGTTTATTTGGATTCGTCATCATGAGTAATCACTTGCATCTAATATGGCAGCCATTAAATAAATACACCCCGAAAGAAATACAACACAGTTTTATGACACATACAGCACAGCAGATAAAACTTGATTTAGAAAAAAATCATCCACAGGTTTTACCAATTTTTAAAGTGAAAGCCAAAGACAGGCAGTACCAATTTTGGGAACGCAATGCCCTCGGTATCGAACTATACACTCATGAAGTATTTATTCAAAAATTAGATTATCTACATTGCAACCCGGTAAAAGCAGGTCTCTGTCAATACCCGGAAGGTTATCATTATTCTTCTGCAAAATTTTATTACACTGGCATAGATGATTTTGGGATGCTTTCACATTACAATGATTAAAGCCATGCTATTTATAGTTTTAATAAATCATACCGCTTTAATTATTACCGAAGTAAAATAAAATGCTCAAAGGCTTTGCTTTTGCTGGTACGTCATTAAAAAAATAGCTGGAATGTGAATTGATTTCAAATAGTGTTTCTACAATGTATGTACTCAGCTTTCTTCATTGTTGTGAGTTTCTGCCTATCAGCAGCGGCAAAGTAACTGTAAATAGCTATGAGCAGAATAATAAGGACGAGGAGCAAACCAGCGATCAACCATGAGCGCTGATTGGATAGCGGCTGCCGGGGCAGATTGATAGTTAACCTTCGAATCTTTTCTTGCACCATAATAAAAGATATATTTATGAAGTTACATAAAATACAAAAATATATTTGATTTCAGTTTGCTGCCCTTTTCATATGCCTTCGTCTTTGTTGGTATCCACAAAAACAATCAAACCCCACACCTGCTGTTGGCAGTCTGTAATAAAATCATGCTGATTTAATTTTTGCCGAAGCAAAATAAAAATACTTAAAAGCTGGCAGTGTTCACTAAACAAGGAGGCCTATTCAATTGTACGCCCGGTGAGGTAACTAATTTTATTCTGCAACATCCATACTTGTTTTTTGTCGCAGTTATCACTTTTCAATGCTGCTTCCAGCTGAACATACAGATCATTTAGTAATTCATTTTCTGTTTCATGCTGGCTGGCCCTGGTAAGATCTCTGCTAACAAATGTTTTCCAAATCTGCCAATTATCTTCGGGAATATATTCACCTAATAACATGCCGCTTTTACAAAATCCAACTGTGTACTGACGTTGTTGTTTTTCTATAATAGTGTCATGCAACTCTGCATCGTTTTTAAAAAAATGACTTAATATATCCACCGGTTGGGAGAGATTAAGATGCAGCCGTTCATTATACCTTTGAAACAAATGACCGTTATATACAGCCACAAAACCATCTTTTAAAGGATTAAAAACACGAATGCCTTTTTCGGTATAGTAGTAAACCACCGTGCACACAGCCAATGTACCGATACCGTCATATTTTTCTTTTGAGGCAGCTTTGCCAATACAGATGATCCAGTTGTTTTTGCCGGTCGTTTTAATGTGATAATCTTTTACATACATCCTGGTTTTATCAATCTTAAGTTTTTTTCTCTCCCGGTCGTATTCAGTTGACAGCCGTTTTACAGTTGTATTAAATAGTTTATCAAACTCCCTGTAAACCTGTGTTTTTATTTCTGTGGCATTCATTGATGGTACCAGCATAGTCAGAAAATTTAAAGGTTAAAATCCTGTAATAGTCTTGTGTTATTGTCCGCTGTTGTTTGTTATCACGAATATTTTAACGTAGCATAGTAATATTTATTTTCTGCGCCTTTTGATTTTCAATATAAAATTCCCACCAACCCCAAAAATATTTCTGTACTTCTTCCTCCGCTACCGCAAATTTTTTATTGCATAGAAGTGCAACGCAACGAAGGCCCGATGAAATACAATTGCTGAATTCAGAAAAATAAACTTGCAGGTTTAATCTATAATTTATTTATTTTTATCACATAGATCATTTTTCTATTTAACCTCATGCCAAACAAACCACAACTGCTTACTTTTGCCTGCTTCCTTTTCGTTAATGCTTTTGCACAACCTAAAGTTCCTGAACATGTATTTTATCAAAAACTTTCAAACGGGTTAGAAGTACTGGTGCTGGAAGATCATACCATTCCCTTTTCCACTATTGAAATTGCCTGTAAGAATGGTTCTTTTACGGAGGACAATGAATATAACGGCTTGAGTCATTTGTACGAACACATGTTTTTCAAATCGAATAAAGAATATAAAACACAAGACGATTTTCTGAAGGCTGTTGACAAGCTCGGAATAAATTATAACGGGCAAACACTGGAAGAAAACGTTACTTATTACTTTACACTGCCAAAAGAAAATACCGTAAAGGGAATGGAGTTTATGAACACAGCCATCCGTTATCCCAGGTTTAAGAAAGCGGATATGCAAAAGGAAAATCCGATAGTAGATGCAGAATTTCAAAGACATGAATCAAGCCCTTATTTTGTGTTGATAGATACCATTAATCACCTGCTGTGGGGCAACAACTACAGCCGAAAGAACATTGGAGGAAATCATGAAGTTATTTTATCGGCCACGCCTGAAAAAATGGAGACCATTAAAAATAAGTTTTATTACCCTAATAATTGCCTGTTGATTATTGCAGGTGATGTTGATCACAATGAAATTTTCCCTTATGCTGAAAAGATTTTTGGTTCCTGGACCAGTTCATCTTTTGATCCTGCAAAAGAATATCCCATACCGGAGATAGAACCTTTAAAACAGAATAACCTGGTGGTAATAGCATCTCAATTGGCACAGTCGCCCCTGCTTATTTTACGCTGGCAGGGCCCTGATACCAGGAACGATCTGCAGGCAACTTATACGGCAGATGTTTTTTCTTTTATTCTTAACCAGCGCATGTCTAAATTAACACAGGCGCTGCAGGAAACTGGGTTGGCAAATAACATACAGATCAATTATTATTCACAAAAATATGTAGGCCCTATTACATTTTCAGTTACGCCTAATCCATCAAAAATAAAAGAGTGTTACCAGGCGATGCAGCAGGAAATAGAGCAGTGGGACGATGACAGTTATATAACAGATAAGCAGATTGAACGGGCTAAAAAGATTTTGTACATAACCCAGGTAGAAGAGCGGGAAGAAGTAGAACGGTATGTACACCTGCTTTCGTTTTGGTGGGCTTGCGCATCAATGGAATATTATACTTTTTACCGCGACAATTTAAATAAGGTTACCCGCCAGGATATTAAAGATTATGTAAGAAAGTACATAAAGGGCAAACCATTTTGCGCCGGCCTGATTGTTCCACAGGGTGCTAACGTACAAACAGACACTAACTTCTACTTCTCTAAATAATTTTTATGAAATCTACCTTTTCAAAATATACCAGAACTGTCGCCCTGTTGATACTGCTGTTAATTACTGTAACTGGTTTTTCACAAAACAGTACTGTTGAGTTTACAGTAAACGGATTGAAAGTGATACTGCGGCAAACCCAAAAAGAAACTTTGGTAATGAGCATGTATTTCAAGGGTGGATCGGCAAATTATTCACCTGCAAATGCAGGTATAGAATCCCTGGCACTATCGGGCCTGATAGAGTGTGGTAACAGTAAATATTCAGCCAATGATTTTAATGACCAAACTGATGAGTATGGATTGCATTTGAGTGGTGATGTCAATAACGATTATGGTATAGTGAAATTAAGCTGCATCTCAAGATATACGGATGAAGCGTGGAAACTTTTTTCTTCGGCTATTTCATCTCCTGTATTTGAAATACAAAAATTTGATCTTTTAAAAGAACAAAAAATTAATGAATTAAAGTTAGGGCTGTCAAGTCCTGATGCCCGGTTAAAACAACTTGCACAGGAGTTTGCTTTTGCTGCTACACCTTATTCAATTAACCCTGATGGCACTGTTGCTGGTTTAACAGGTTTAAACCGGGATGCGGTAAAGGATTATTATTACAATACGCTGCTGAATAAAAACCGGATGTTCCTGGTGGTTGCAGGTAATATTTCCAGGGAAGATTTGGAGAAGAAAATACTGGATGCTTTTTCAGAAATTCCTGCTATAACATATACGCCTGTAAATATTGAAACGCATCTTTTTACACAAGAAACCTCCAGGATAGAAAGTCGGCCGATTGCCACCAATTATGTTAGCGGCATTTTGAATGCCCCCGGTTTAAATAGTCCGCATTATCCTGCGTTCCGCTTAGCAGTAAGCATTTTGAACAGTGTTTTATTTGACGTTATCCGCCTGTCCAAACACCTTTCTTATGCACCTTCTGCACACCTGTATGAAGGTAAGATTTCTTATGTAACCATGTACGCCAGTACTTCACAACCACAGGAAACGATAAAAGCCATGCGTTCTATTTTATCCGATATGAAAAGCAGAACTTTCTCTAATAAAGCAGTGGAGAGTGTGCGAAAGCACCATTTACTTTCTTACGCAAAACAACAGGAAGTAATGTCGGATATTGCTGATCAATTAGGTAAAGCTGAAATAATGGGAGATTGGAAACTTGCCGAAAACCTGGGCGAAAGAATGAGTATGGTTAGCGCCGAAGAAATAAATGCGGTATTAAATACTTATACAAAAAACATAACATGGACATACATTGGAAACCGCAGCTTAGGTGAGCAGTCATTTAATCAGTAGCACTTGTAATGGTTAGTCTCCATTTTAGCGATGTTTTAATTTTGCTCTTTAGCAGAATATGGAGATTGATGCTTTGATTATTTTTAGCCATTACACCTTCGCCTGCTTTGCCACCACCTTATCCACTACTTTGTTCAATGTAAGCCCCTGCACAATGATAGAAAATATAACGATAAAATAGCAGCAGCTCAATATAATTTCCCTGTACACGGTCGCCCTCAATGACAGTGCCATTGCAATAGATATACCACCACGCAGGCCAGCCCAGGTAAGTATGGTGAGGTTGGTACGGTTAAACTTTCGCAATTCAAAAATGGCGTATAAAGAAACGCTTAACATTCTTGCCAGCAGTATGATCACTATAGAAATTAATCCAATTAGCCAGTAATGATTAAGGAAAGGTAACAACACCAGTTGCAGACCGATCATTACAAAAAGAATGGTGTTTAGTACATTATCCAGCAATTGCCAGATACGCTCTAAGAACAGGTCGCCGGGATGGTCTTTTCCAAAACTATTATTGCCTACTACCAGGCCTGCCATTACCGCCGCTAAAGGGATGGATGCATGAAACCTGCTGGCAATTTCAGCAATGCCCAGCACCACAGCCAGTGAAATTAAAAACATGGTTTGATAATCCTTAATAGATTTAATGAGCCGGTAACCAACAAAGCCCGACACCAACCCGATAACAATACCGCCGATAACTTCGGTGCCGAATAACCGCAACGTTTCTGTTACAGGAAATTCTTTAACCGAACTTTTTGCAATACCAACCAGTGTAACAAAAAGAATGAGCCCCACGGCATCGTTAAACATGGACTCTCCCGAAATAATTGTTGCCAGCCTGGGTGGAATTTTTGAAGTTTTAAGAATGGTACTCACAGCAATGGGATCGGTAGGAGAAATCAATGCTCCAAAAATAAAGCAATAGATCATGGGCAGGTCAATCTTCAACAACAATGTGGCACCATAAATCATCCCACCAAAAGCAGCTGCAGAAACCAGCACGCCCAGCGTACTCAATACCAATACCGGCCGTCTTAAAGCCTTTAGTTTTTGATAGTCAAAATGCAGGGCACTGGCAAAAAGCAAAAAGCCCAGCAGCACATCCAGCAATACCTCAGAAAAATCAATGTTATGTGCCAGCGTTATTATGAGGTTAGATTTTTCATCCCCGATCTTTCCGATGATCAATACCACCACAGATACTACTACCGATATGGTCATCACACCAATACTGCCCGGCAGTTTGATGAACCTTTCATTCAGGTAAGAAAATCCTGCGCTGATAATAATGAGTAAAGTAATGATAGATAATATGTCCATTGCAAATGATGTGGTTGAAGATTGTGTGTTTGGCTAAATAATACAAATATAGATTGGCATTGGCTGAGTACAAATAAGAATTATGGAACAACACCGGAACAACATAGAATGACCGGCAAGAAATAATTATAATAATCAAAAAAAGCCTTCCTGCAATAAAGAGGAAGGCTTTAAAGAATGGAAAATTCCACCTGACTATCTGGTTATTTCAGTTGATATGAATGATTCTGAATCATGAGGTACAGGAAATATTTTATATAATGTTTTTAAGCCTTTTTTTTAAAAATTTATTTTATAGGATCTTTATCAGTTATCAACATTCCTTCATTTACATACAGCTTATCTCCCTCTTTCATTTGAACTATACTGCCATCAACTTTTTTAACTTTGCCTTCTACTGTAACTACAGTTCCATCTTTTAACGTCTTGTCCTTTTCAAGTTTTGTTGCTTTACCTTGTTTCACAATCAGCACCTGACCTGCCTGCATCGTAATATAAACTCCTTTCATTTTATAGTTGGATGAGTCTTTCGTTTGCGGAATGGTATCCTGTTTTTCCTGTGCTGAAACCAGTTGACTGCTGAAAATGATGACAGCTAAAAAAAATATTTTTTTCATAGATCAAAATTTTAAGGCGTGTTAGCCAGTTTTAAAATGGTTATTAACAATATTACTGGTACTACAATCGTGCCGTTACAGAAAAGCAGCATTATTGAACAGGTTGAATATAAAAGGGTAAAAAGTTCCACAACATTACTTCAAATATGCCCTTCATTATTTCATTTTTTGATATGTCTAAGTAACCAACCTGCAATAAGGTATGCAGCTGTGGAAACAACTGGTTACCGATAAAGACGGTAATGACAGTTTATATGTGAGCCAGTAATTTCTTCTCATTACTTACCCATAATCTTTTTCCGGTGAATAACTCCCCAGCTGCGGAGTTCAGTAATTACTTTCTCCAGTGATTTGCCATGGGCCGTAACAGAATATTCAACCGTTGGCGGAAAAGAATCAAACACTTCTCTTTTAATCAACTGGTTCAGTTCAAGGTCTTTCAACTCTTTCGAAAGCACCTTATCCGTAATACCATGCACTTCTTTTGAAATTTGTTTAAACCGCTTGGTACCCATAGTCAGCGATATAAGAATAGGCAGTTTCCAACGGCCATTTAATACCTCCAGTGCATCACGTACAGGCAGTATCATATTTACGCATTTCTCGTAAGTCCGTTCATTTTCTTTTTTAATTGCTGCCATCTTTCTGTATGTTACTTTCCTAAAGGATAGTGCTATCCAAATAGATAGTGCTATCTTTTAGATAGCAAATGTACATAAGTTTGCATCATCATTCAAAATTTAAATCTCAACAAAATGAAAAAAGACAAAATTATTTACTGGTCCACCACCGTTATAGTGAGTGTAATGATGCTGTTCAGTGCTTATATGTATCTCACCGCACCTGCAATGGAAGCAGCTTTTAAACACCTCGGTTTCCCTGACTGGTTCAGGACTGAACTGGCATTGGCTAAAATAGCTGGTGCTGTTGTTTTACTTGCACCACAAATTTCGATAAGGATCAAAGAATGGGCCTATACAGGTTTTGCCATTGTGTTCATCTCAGCGTTTATTGCACATGTGCAGCGTGGCGACCCTGTTTCAATGGCAGCGGCGCCGGTTGTATTTTTATTATTGCTGGTGGTATCAAATATTTATTTACAAAAGACGCTTGCTGTTACATCACAGTTGCAACATACAGACTTGCAAATACTGAAAAACAAAAAAGTGCCTGCTGCTTAAGGAAGAAAAAGTTAAGGTTGTTTTGATTGATCATTCCCTGTACAAATATTTGTGAATTAACCTCCGTGGATGATTTATCTTAGTATCTCAATAAAACAACTTTATCTTAACACTAACTACTTATTGCTATGAGAAAGATCACTATCAGCCTTATCCTGTTTTTTTTGTTACAGGCCGGCATACTGCCTGCACAAAAATGGAGTGAAAAAATTAATGGAACCATTGCTGTAGTTACCAATAAAGGAGGACAAACGTTGGGTTACTCCACTGCATCTGGCATTAAGCTGCTTACTGTTGATGGTTTTGCATTTAAGGATCTTAATAAAAATGGCAGGCTTGATAAATATGAAGACTGGCGCCTGCCGGTAGCTGCCCGTGCAAAAGACCTGGCAGCACAAATGACGGTGGAGCAAATTGCTGGTCTGATGTTGTACAGCCGGCACCAGCCAATACCCAATCCGCCAGGTGGTTTTTTTTCCGGCACTTACAATGGTAAGCCATTTCCTGAAAGCGGTGCAAAGCCATCTGACCTAAGCGATCAGCAAAAAAATTTTTTAACTAAAGATAATCTTCGGCATGTGCTCATTACATCTGTACAAAGCCCTGAAGTGGTCGCAGAATGGAATAATAATGTGCAGGCTTTAACAGAGCGTATTGGCCTGGGTATTCCTGCAAATAACAGTACTGACCCCAGGCATGGAACAATTGCCAATGCAGAATTTAATGCTGGTGCAGGAGGTACTATTTCTATGTGGCCCGGGTTACTTGGATTGGCCGCCACATTCGATCCTGCCATAGTACAAAACTTTGGACATATCGCTGCCATGGAATACAGGGCGATGGGCATTGCAACAGCATTGTCTCCACAGGTGGATATGGCAAGTGAACCCCGCTGGAACAGGGTAAGCGGCACTTTTGGTGAAGACCCTAAACTGGCAGCAGACATGGCAAGAGCATATATTGATGGCTTTCAAACTTCTTTTGGTGATAAAGAAATAGCGGGCGGCTGGGGATATAACAGTGTAAATGCAATGGTAAAACACTGGCCGGGAGGAGGCAGCGGCGAAGCAGGCCGGGATGCTCATTACGGCTTTGGAAAATATGCTGTATATCCCGGCAATAATTTCAAACAACATTTTATTCCTTTTACGGAAGGAGCTTTTAAACTCAATGGAAAAACAGGAATGGCTTCTGCGGTAATGCCCTACTATACTATCTCCTATAACCAGGACACAAAGAATCATGAAAATGTTGCCAACAATTATAACTCCTATATCATCACAGACCTGCTGAGAAAAAAATATAAATATGATGGAGTGGTTTGTACAGACTGGCTGGTAACAGGTGATGAAACAGCAGTGGATATTTTTATCACAGGCAAATCATGGGGCGTTGAAAAATTATCTATTGCACAAAGACATTACAAAATATTGATGGCCGGTGTGGATCAGTTTGGCGGCAACAATGATGCAGTGCCGGTTATTGAAGCTTATAATATGGGTGTAAAAGAACATGGTGAGCAATTCATGCGTACAAGATTTGAAACATCTGCTGTTCGTTTACTCACCAATATTTTTCATACCGGACTGTTTGAAAATCCTTACCTGGACCCCGCTGTTTCTAAAAGCATTGTTGGTAATGCCGAATTTATGAAAGCCGGTTATGAAGCACAATTAAAGTCAATGGTGTTGCTGAAGAACAATAAACATATTCTTCCATTGCCAAAAAACAAAACCGTATATGTGCCTAAAAAATTTACTCCTGCCGGAAGAAATTTTCTTGGAATGGAAACGCCTGAGAAATTGGACTATCCTGTAAACATGAATATTGTAAAAAAATATTTCAGTGTAACAGATAATCCAGAGGAAGCAGATTATGCGCTGGTGTTTATCAGCAGCCCCAACAGTGGAAATGGATATAAAAAAGATAATGTAAAAGCAGGCGGTAATGGTTACCTGCCCATCAGTTTGCAATACGGCGAATATACGGCTACTGGTGCCCGTGATACCAGCATTGCAGGTGGTGATCCGTTGGAAACATTTACCAACCGGGGTTACAAAGGAAAATCTGTAAAGGCCATTAATATTACAGACCTGGCAATGGTGACTGATACGTATGAAAAAATGAAAGGTAAACCAATAATCGTTTCAGTAAACATAAGCAACCCAATGGTGTTTGCAGAATTTGAAAAAGATGCCAGTGCTATTCTTGTAAACTTTGGTGTACAGGATCAGGCCATCCTGAATTTATTAACCGGCAACAGTGAACCTTCTGGTTTATTGCCATTGCAAATGCCAGTTAATATGCAGGCAGTAGAAAAACAACAGGAAGATGTGCCACATGATATGAAATGTTATGCAGACGCAGATGGACAGGTGTATAATTTTGGATTTGGCCTTAACTGGAAAGGTGTTATTAAAGATGCAAGAACTGCAAAGTATAAAGTAAAGTGAGATTTATTTTGATTGCGGTTAATTTATCAACAGCAATTATGACTTATAAAAAATATGCTTTAACTTTAAGAGCATGAAAAAACACATCCTTCAAATTCTATTCATGTGCTGCACACTTGCAGCTTCCGCACAATCCACCAAAACAGAACTGTACGATCTTATAAAAAAACTATTGTATGACAGTACCGGTTATGAAAATGTTGGCGCCTGGTCTGTAGGAGAATCTAAAAAATTTCCGATAAAATGGAAAGAAGACAGGGTAATAATGAGTGATGACACCAGCATCAATTTTTTCAGGTCGGGCACGGTTGATCTTACTATTAAGGGACGCAATTTTAGGGAAGCAGCTCAGCCTGTTAAATGGAACATCATGCTCAAGGGACCACGGATGGGATATACTTCTTTCAGTATTATCAGTTCTCCCGGTACTGATATGCAGCCTAAATTTAATATCGACAGCATCTTTAGCAATAAACCCTACACAGCAAAACTGCTAAAAAGTTGTGATACAAAAACACTCACCGGTTATTACTACTACGAATTAAAACTTCCAAAAAAAGATGTGGCTTTTTTAAAGATGAGCTGGATATCGGTGAATGGCAAAACCGCCATGAGGATAGACTGCTATGACAGCTGGAGCAAGTATGCGGTAAAACTGGATTGTGCTAAATAAATATTTCCACGGTATTTTAAGACTGCAAATTATACTGTGAATAATAATAAAGAAACAGTATTTTATTTTAAACTATTATTATGTCCGACAGTCCGCAAAAGTTAACCATTGATGCTGTTGCCGACTGGAGCAAATGGGTAACGGGTCTTAGCATGTTCTCTGTTTCAGGCTGTGTGAGTATATTATTAACCAAGGGTGTTGGCCCTGCCAATATCATCAATATAAAATTTGCTGTTGCCTTTTTTATTTTAACAATACTCAGTTCCTGGTTTATACAAATATTTGCTGCAGAGTTAAAACAACATATACCCGACAGAATTGATGCGGCCACCGAAATAAAAATATTCTCCTACCCTGCTGCAAAACGATGGTTCAGGATTTTGATATTTACAGAAATGGTTTTCTTCCTGTTTTCTTTACTTTTTTTATTTTTATGGATATGGAATTTGCCTGCAAAAGCAATTATTGCTGCATAAATTGTATGCCGTTCATTAAATTTTCAATAATAGAGGAAATCGAAAGTTTCAATATCCAAAAGGGTTTCATCAGGTTTTGCCGGGCTGCAGTTTTTTTAAAAGCATTTCCTTTCTGCTACGGGAAACATCTACAGATGATCCATCGCTCATTATTAAATAACCACCTTCGCCTTTAATATATTTTTCTACCTCGTTCAGATTAACAAGATAAGAATGATGCACACGGAGAAAAGAATATTCTTCCAGCATTTCTTCTATCTCTTTCAGGGTACGGGATACAATTATTTTTTGTTTATTTTTTAGCAGCAAAATGGTGTAATTACTGTCGGATGCACAACTGATAATATCGCCTACATCAATCATCTGCAACCCTTCCATAGTAGGCAGTGCAATTTTCTGAACAGCAGAAACAGGCTGATGGAGCTTATGTAAAAGAATTTCCAGTTGCTGGGGAAGGGGATATTGCAAACGCTGTATAACTTTCTGTACAGCCCTTTGTAATTCTTCCCGGTCAACAGGTTTTAAAAGATAATCCAGTGCGCTGAATCGGATGGCTTTGATGGCGTATTGATCATAGCTGGTAGTAAAGATGATTTCAAAATGTATCTCCGGCAGTTTTTCCAGCATTTCAAAACCATTCATCCTGGGCATTTCAATATCAAGAAAAACAATTTGCGGTTGCTGTTCCTTTATGGCCAGCAAAGCGGCTTCGCCGGAATAGCAAATATCCGCCACCGTCACGGCAGGGCAATACCGTTCCAGCAGTGTAACCAATGATTCACAACAGTAAGGCTCATCGTCAACAATAACAGCTTTTATCATACCACATCCCCCGCCGTGGCGGGGAGTTTTTAATTAGCAATGTATTCTTCCACTGAATCTTTATACCTGATCTTTAATGTAACCCTTGTACCGGCTGCTTGTCCTTCATCATCCACCAGGTCTTCGATGCTAAAAATTGTTTGTTCCACATCTTTATTAAGCAGTGCAAGGCGTTCGGCAGTAATTTGCATACCCATAGATTTTTGTTTTTCTGCTGATTTACTTTTTAACGCTTCCGCTTTTTTTCTTCCAATGCCATTGTCGGTAATATAGCAATTCAGCATATTTTTTTTCAGTTCAAAAGCTACATCCAGGATACCATGCCCTTCTTTCTGCATCAGGCCATGCCAGACAGCATTCTCTGCAAAGGGTTGCAACAGCAGAGGTGGAACGAAAATAGACCCTGCATCAAAATTGTTATGAAAAGTAATACTGTAATCAAAAGAATTTTTAAAACGCAATCTTTCCAGGTCAAGGTACAGGCGGAGCATTTCCAGTTCATCTTCCAGTATGATGGATGTTTTTTTAGAATTGTTCAGCACCATCCGGATCAGCCTGGAAAATTTGGTAAGATAATCAGAGGCAGTTTCTGATTCATTCTTTAATATGAACCGGTTGATAGAGCTGAGACAATTAAAAATAAAATGCGGATTCATCTGTGCACGCAGGGCCTGCATCTCTAATTCTGTTGCCTGCTGTTGTAATTCAGCTTTTGTTCTTTCGCTTTCAAGCTTTTCAATCCGTAATTCATTCTCTGCCAGTTCCCGGCGGTGCTTTTCATTTTTGCGTTTCAATAAAATGTTCCTGAAAATGATGATGCCAATCAATACAAAAGCAATCCAAGATCCAATTAAAATTTTTTTCATCAGTGCTTCTTTTTGCAGCAGCTGTTGTTTTATCTGGTTGTCTTTGTTTAGCAGATCTATCCGGGCCTGTTGCTGTTCTTCCTTGGCTTCTACTTTGTATAATGTTAGTTTTTGAAGATGTTGTAGTTTAAACTTAGCGCCTTCTAAAGAATCTTTCAGCGGTACAAATTTTTGGAAATAAAAGTATGCGCTGTCTTTCTGCTGTAAGGCTTCATATATGTTCCAATGAATCTCGTACACATACTGCATCACATCTTTTGAATGCAGGTAACCGGCCATAGCTAAACATTCTCTTGCAGATTGCAATGCTTTTGTGTATTGTTTCAGTCCGAAATAGCTTTTTGCCATATCAACCATTGCCCACATTCTTCCACCATCATTATTACGGCTCTTAAAATTGTTTATGGCATTCTGCAGGTAATTCACGGCTGAATCATATTCTTTTCGCAGCAAAAACAATTTTCCCAGTCCTGCCAGGCACGGACCATCGTCAGGTAACATTTGTAAGCCGCTCCGGAAATAATAGATGGAAGAGTCATAGTTTTCCAGGTATAAAAATATGTTACCCATTGACCTGAAGGGCTTCCATCGTATTGACTGACTGCTGGCTTGCTGGAAACTATGGTGAAATAATCGAGGGCTGTTTCAAAATCGCCAACTGACTGATAAATGTGAGCAAGACGATAAAATGACCAGATCATTCCCCTGTTATCATTGATTCTTTTCTTTTCCCTTAATCCTTGTTTTATATTTTCGAAGAATTTTTCAAAGTCCCCTTTGTCATTATATACATAACCGAATTGATCAATTAATTCAGCTAACATGATCCGGTTGCCGGTTTTCCTGAAGTGGAAGACAGATTGTTCAAGGGTTTTCTTTGCCTCATCAGGAAAACTCTTATGAAGAAGTGCGGCGCCCATACCATAAAAGGCATGTCCCAATCCGTCATGATCTGAAATCTTTTCATACCAGATAATAGCCTCCCGAAAGTATTTTTCCATTTCCCCGGAATTCCAGAGATACCATTGAGAGTAGAGTCCTTGCCGGAGACAGGCATCACCCAGCCCTTTAATATAGTTGATTGCATATGCATCCGCATATGCTTGTCTGGCAAGTAGAATAGCGGAATCAGAATGCATATATTCAAGTACTTCCATATTTGCACGGGCTAATTCATTCAAACAATCCACCCTTGCGCTGTCATGTAATAAAGGCAATACTTTTTTTAAGCTGTCAATGGGAAGGGCCGGTTTATCAATTTGAAAAGTCTGTGCGTTCACAAATATGGGGAACAAAGAAATGGCTATTATGGTAAACCTCATCTTCATTAAAGCGCTTTTAATTTTGTCATGACGAACAATAAACGGTAGCTGAATACAAAGCTTGCAGGTGCAGGCCTCCGGATGAAAAATCCACTTTTAAATTACACAAAATTTACCTTTTATCTCACAATAATTATACTGCTCAATTTAGGTTACTTTTTGCCTGTGCGTTAAAGTAAATGAGCCGTTTGCTCACCAGGTAAATAATTTGCGGCGCTGATTGATTAGTTGGGCGATTATTATTTTTTTTAGTTACATCTTATACTGCACTCATTCATTCCGGCAAACTGTTATTGATTTCCGCTAACCGATAATTCCAGTTTTCTTTTTGTTAACTGTGAGAATAATTTTATTTATTCTGATTGCGCAATTATAAAATATTTTCTCTTTTGAAACGGTTCCGAAAAACCGGATTACTAACACTAAATAATTAAACATTATGAAACAATCATTTTCAATAAGTAGTCGTGTACTACTTTACATTCTATTTTGTTCAGCTTTACTAAGCAGCTTTGTTGCCTGCAAAAAACACGATAACCCATTTGATAGAGGCAACAATGCATCCCGTTATTCTTCAGAAGTAATAGATAAATGGCTTACTATGCAATTGCGCTTGATGCGTAATACCTCTGGAATAAACGGTTTACTTATTGGGCGATATTATGCATATTCAGGTGTAGCCGCTTTTCTATCACTCCAACCAGGTACTTCTATAAATTCTTTTGATAGAAAATTTAATGGATTAACAATGTTGCCGGTAACAGATAAAACTAAAAGAGTTTACTGGCCTGCCTCTGTGAATGCTGCATTAGCTTCAATGAACAGAGTTTTTTTTACAACAGCTTCTGACAATGATAAAGCAGCTATTGACTCTTTGGAAACTGCCTTAAACAATTCTTTTCTTTTCACACAAAATTCTGTAGTGATATCTGAATCAAATGCATTTGGAAAAGATGTTGCGAATGCAGTTTTTAGCTGGTCTGAAACGGATGGATATAAGCATGCAAATGATCCTTATACCCCACCTACGGGCCCTGGTTTATGGGTTCCTACGCCACCTGCTTTTGCTCCTCCATTAGCACCTTATTGGGGAAATAACCGACCAATCATTGCAGGCAGTGGTGATAACACACAACCTGGCCCGCCTACTCCTTATTCTGAGAATTCCAAATCTGAGTTTTTTCAAATGGCAAAGCAGGTATATGATGTATCACAAAACTTAACGCCTGACCAAATAGCAATGGCTTTATTTTGGAGGGATGCACCTGTTTATGCTCCGGGCGGACACTGGCTAAGTATTTTGCAACAGGTATTAAAACAGACGGACAGCCCTCTTGATAAAGCTGCGTTTGTTTATGCATTAACTGGCATTTGTATAAATGATGCTCTCATCAGTTCCTGGCAAACAAGGTTTCATTATAATCTTGTACGGCCTGTTACCTATATACAAAATGTAATGGGCTATCCAAGTTGGAACTCGCTTATAATTACGCCGTCACATCCTGAGTATACTTCAGCCCAAACTTCTCTTTCGGTAGCTGCAGCAAAGGCATTTACTGCTGTGTATGGTAATATCGGCAGCTTTACAGACCATACTTATGATTATCTGGGCTTTGCCCCAAGAACATTTAATTCATTTGATACTATGGCTGCTGAGGCGAGTATATCAAGATTCTATGCAGGTATTCATTACCAACCTTCTCTTGAAGCAGCACAAATACAGGGTAGAAAAGTAGCAGAGAATATTCTGAAGAAACTAAAATTGAAAGATAAATAGTCGCTACTTTCTTCTTTGCTCACAAACTTAATTCTCACTCCAAAATTTTATTTATATGAAACACTATTTTATTTTAACTGCCGCCTCACTGGCTTTTTTCCTGCACGGTTATACACAATACAGCCATCGACCATTTGCCAACCGGCACCTTTCCAATCTTTCTAAGCATACAGCCGTTAATGTACCCTTACTTCCTCAAAGCACCAACCAAATAAACCTGGGTTCGGCTTACAAAAATTGGAAGAACTTTTATTTAGCAGGAAGTCTTTACAAAGGAGGTTCCCGCTTTCTAAGCAGTGACTCATCAGGAAATCTCTTCCTGGGTACTTTAGCTGGTGAAATTAATACAGGTCCAGGCAATACGGCTATTGGCGGGAATGCGATGTTCAATAATACTACCGGTAGTGAAAATACAGCAACCGGTTACCAGGCTTTGTTTAACAATACCACGGGAATATGGAACGTGGCCTGTGGTTACCAGGCTTTGTTTAACAACACTACGGGAATATGGAACGTGGCCTGTGGTTATCATGCTCTTTTTAGCAATACAGAAGGGTTTGGTAATTTTGCGTTTGGAACGCAAGCTTTGGAAGCTAATACTACCGGATATTTTAATAGTGCATTCGGTGGCCGTGCTTTGTGGAACAATACTACCGGCACTGACAACATAGGAATTGGCATAGTGGCTCTCATATCTAATACAGAGGGGTCTTACAATGTGGCGTCTGGTAATTATGCTTTAGGGCTGAACAGTACCGGCTGGGGCAATACAGCTTTAGGTACTGGTGCATTAGCGGGTAATACTGCCAACAATGACAACACTGGAATTGGAAACAATGCCGGAACAGGCAGCTTGGATTATTCCAGTGCTACTTTTCTGGGTGGATGGACGAATGCTGACTCCGGCCTGGCAAATTTTACTGTCATTGGTAATAATGCATATGCCACTGCCTCCAACCAGGTGATGGTAGGCAACAGTTCTGTTACTTCTATCGGTGGCTATGCTAACTGGAGCAATTTTTCTGATGGGAGGTATAAAAAGAATGTACGGGAAGATGTACCCGGTCTTGAATTCATTACACAATTAAGACCTGTTACTTATACGCTTGATATAGATAAAATAGACAACACAAAAAAAGTTACTCTTGAAAGAAAAAGAAATTTCAATATGCCTGGACCGCATGGCGATATTTCAATTCCTGATATTGCTTTTGAAAAATCCGGAAAGCAACAATCACAAGAATTAAAGGCAAAGCAGGAAAAAGCAAGAGTAGTTTTATACTGGCTTCATAGCGCAGGAAGTAGAAGATGCAGCCAAAAAATTAAAATATGATTTCAGCGGCGTGGATAAACCTAAAACTGAAAAAGGTTTTTACGCTCTGCGTTATGGTGACTTTATAGTGCCCTTAGTGAAAGCAATGCAGGAACAGCAAAAACAAATAGATGAACAACAAAAGCAAATTGAGGAGTTAAAAGCCTTGATACAATCCATCACAAAACAGTCAGGCCAGAACACGACAAATTTTTCATCTTCCAAAGCTTTTTTAAAACAAAATACCCCAAATCCTTCCAGCAAAAGTACCGCCATCAGATATTACATTCCTGATGATACAGGCACTGGACAAATTATTTTGACAGATATTACAGGTAGCTTGATAAGAAATTTTATTGTTGCAAAAGGTGAAGGCCAAATAAACATCAGCACCGGTGAGTTGCCTGCAGCAACCTATAATTATACATTGCTGGTAAATGGAAAAAAGATTGCCACTAAACAAATGATTATAACAAAGTAGGTAGTGATTGTTTTGGATAATCTCTGTCATTTTGAAAATAAAAAAGTAAAGCCTGATAAATTTTAAAATTTATTCAGGTTTTTTGTTATAAAGGTTTTTGATCTTCACTAAAATATTTTGAATGTTATAAGTGTAAGAAACAATTTTATTTTAAAATCAAGCCTGATTACTTCTATTCAAGTCGCTTTTACTGCATTGAAAATAATGATCAAATAACGACTTGTTTTTGAACGACCACCAGCGGCTGGTATGGAACTATTTGTTCTTTTGCCATTTCTAAAAAAGCAGCACCAGCCTACTTGAATTGGACCCGGTAAAAAGATAATCATGTATTTCAGCATATACCTGAAATTCCATCACAGTATCCCCTAATGTTCAATGTTTATAATACCTGAAACCACAGGAAGTACCACTGAAAATTATCTTTATCAGGAGTAATTAATCAATTAAAAAGATTGACGGACTTAATCATTGCTTCCCATTCTATTTATATAAAAACAGAATTTTAATAATTTATTAATAAAATATTTTGAATTTTATTCGGAAAGTATTTAAATTTACAGAACAATAGTCGGTCAAAACAAATCGTTATGGAAAATGAAATAATACTGGACAAGGTTGACCTGGGCATACTGAGGCTGATGCAGGAGAATGCCCGTATATCCAATGCAGATTTAGCAAGGGAATTAAACATGGCACCCTCTGCTGTATTGGAACGGGTGAAAAAGCTGGAACAGAAAAAAGTGATCCTTCAATTTACTACACGATTAAACCCTTCCCTGCTTCAGCAAAAGCTGCTGGCGTTTGTTTTTATGAAAGCAGCCGATGGTCTTGGGTGCAGTACTACGGGAAAGGCACTGGCAAAAATCCCTGAAGTACAGGAAGTACATCATGTAGCCGGTGAAGATTGTTACCTCGTAAAAATAAGAACGGCTGATTCTGCTTCGCTGATGGAATTGATGCGGAATGAATTCAGCAAGATCTCCAATATACTTTCTACCAGAACCACCATCGTTTTGGAAACCGTGAAAGAACAACAACAATTAATCATTCCTGAAAAATAATTATATGGAT
>JAYVLZ010000364.1:0-4053 GCA_043759175.1 Chitinophagaceae bacterium
GATATACTTTTTAACAAGACGGTAGTGATGCGATGTCGTAAATTTTCTGGATATATATTTCTCCTTTGTGTGCAGTATGCACCAGCATGTTATTAATAAAAGGAAAATATTGAGGCAGGTAATCTTTCAGCCGTTCAATCCAGTCTTCAAAATTGGAACCCTTTTTAGAAACATTATCAAATGCGGTATTGATAACATGCTGGTTTATTTCAGGGTTGTTACTTTTTCTTGCAAGCAAATCTATTTCTTCCAGCATTAGCTGGATATAATAAGGCAATAGATTTTTAATTTTCCCAATTAAAAAATTAATGTGGCTTTCAGAATATTGTACTGTGGCTCCTTTTGTTAATTGCTGTACCATCTGCCTGGCTTCATCTGCTGATAAAGCACCTACTTTTATATCATGCAAATCATTGATTATTTTGGGACGGTCAATTGATTTTACAACGTAGTGTAATCCGATGGAGCCTGCAAATACCAATGTAAAATGCCTGAAATTTTCATCATGCCGCATTTCTCTGATGGTATGTAAAATGGCAACTGCATCATCTGCCTTTTTAGTTTTATTAAGCTTACTGATTACTTCTGCAAACTCATCTAAAAACATTACCACATTTATTTTCAAATCACTCAGTTGAGGTATAATGTTTCTTACCTCAGCTTCATAATCAATTTCCTTTTTGTCAAATTTTACAGACGACAAAGTAATTTCTTTGATGCTGTATAGTTTCAGCCATTTGGATACAATCGCTTTCGCTTTATCAATTTTATTTACACAGGAAAGGATCATTTCAAACAAGCGTTGATAAAATTCATTCCTGCTTTTTACACCTTCTATATCCTGGTAGATACAATAAAAACCATTGGGGCAATCTTCTGCTAAATCTTTCATTACTGATGATTTACCAACTCTTCTTGGAGCAACAAACAGAATATGATTACCCTTCTTTACTTCTGTCCAAAAATCTTCATTGATATCTGGTCTTTTAAAGTATTTGGCTCCGGTAGCGGCATCTCCGGCTATGGTATTTGGCGAAACCCATTTATTCATATTTAGCAATAATTTTATTGTCAAATTAAATGAACAATAATTTTGTTGTCATAATTTTAATTTGTTGAAAACAAGAACTATAGGCAATCAATCTTGACAATTGTTACCATTACTAAAATATTTTAAGGGGCATTAGGCAGGATCGAAAGTTAAAATAAAAGGGAATAAATTGAGATAAAAGGGGGAAATAAATATTTTATACTGCCAGATTGTTATCTATATCAGCATAATTGAGATAATTAAAATTTATTTTGCAAAACTTACTGTGCAGTCAAACCTGGCTTCTCCTGTACCTAATTCAGAACCGGCGGCATTACTCAACCTGATGAGCAGACCATTGTTCTGGCTGATGTCAGGAATCAGGTCCAGCACTTTCGCATAAATACTTTTACCTGTGGCAGTATTGGTAACTTTTACAATAGTTCCTGGTGCAGCGGTATTGTGCAGGCAATAATATTTACCATCTTCCCAGCCGCTGGTACTTTTAAATATGGCAGCACTGCCGAACTCATTTTTTGTATTACCTCTGCGGCTTTGTTTTTCGAAGTCGGGTTTAAAATAGCCGCCATTAAAGTTTTTCGCAATTCGATTTGCTGCAGGTTCTGCAGCAGATTTCTCTGCAGGGGGTGGCAAATCTTTTTTCACCGGCATTTCTTCCACCACCGGTTTGTCAATCACCTTCACCGTCTCAGTTTCTTTAGGCTTTACTTCAGGCATTTTTTCTTTTTCCGGATTTTTTACTACTGGCAGTGTTTCGTTCGATACTACCGGCTTTGGTATTTCTTGTACCGGAGGCGTTTTTACTGTAACGTTTTTAGGAACTGCAACTACAGTTTTGGCCATACTGGATAATGGAGAAAGGTCTTTCTTCACTTTCAAATAACCTACAATTAATTTGATTCCGCTGGATACGGATTCACCTTTAATATTGTTCCACTGTCTCAATTTTTCCATCGGCACTTTATTAAAACTGGTGCTGATCTTAAATAATCCTTCTTTGTCTTTTACGGTATGATAAACAGGCACCAGCACTTCATCAACTGCGGTATTATTTTCCTGAACAAAATTAGCAATGGTGAGAGGTACTTTTACAGATTGATTCAGGTTCAATCCTTTTTCTATATCCAGTTTATTAAAGGGTGCAATTTCCTTAGGACTGATATTATACATACGGCCAAGACTGTACAAATTTTCTTTTGCCGCTACGGTATGATTTACATAAAAATCCGGAGCGGAACCTTCTATCATCAATGGTTTATGCTGGGCTAATACAAAAACAGGTAAACAAATAATCAGGATTAATAAACGCTTCATACTTAAAATTTTTTCCACCGCAAAGATGGGAAAATAAGTTGGTTAACGATACGCTACTTGTTAAGTATACGCCATTCTTTTGGATAATAATTATTTACACGGCCGGGCAAAATTTTTATCCATCCAAGGGGTAATTTGCAGTAGCTGATAAGTACCCAGCCTTTTAAATTAGTATCAATTTTTATTTCCTGTTTTCGCAGGTATTGCAGTGCGGTTGATTCATCCACGTTTGTTACAGCAATGTCATCATTGATGATGGAGCTGATTGCCAATTCATGATCGGGGATCAATTCATTGCGGATAATTGCTCCCATTCTCACACCAGCTTTTTTAATATACAAGGCCGATTGAATTACAGCAAGATCATTTTCAAATTGTTTTGGTATGGCAATCGCTTCTTCATTCTGTTTGATGAAGAAAAAACCGGATGCATCTTTTAAATAAGACTTTACTACATCCATCTCTTTCGCAGTTAATTTCTCCAGCTTACTTTTATTTTTTCCCACCCGCCACTCCCCATTCTCCATTGCCCCTTTCCTGAATGCTGCAATAAAAAATCCTTCACCTTTTACTTTATCGGGATAAAAGCGGTAGCCATAAGCGTTATGCGTTGCTGACTGTGTTTCTACAATACCCCATTCCTTATGAACTTTCAACCTTAAACCTTCAACCTTCAACGTTTCCACCATCCAGTCTGCAATCTCCTCATCTTCTTTTGTTGAATAAGAACAGGTGGAATAAATTAAAATACCATTTTCTTTTAATGACGGAAAAATATCAGCCAGTATCCTTTGCTGCCGCTGGCTGCAATGCTGTACATTTTGTTCACTCCATTCATTGACGGCATCCGGGTCTTTACGAAATAACCCACTGCCGCTGCAGGGTGCATCTACTACGATTACATCAAAAAAGTTTTGCAGCCGCTGGAAATCTTTGGGGTCATTATTGGTAACAATTACATTGGCACTACCCCACTTGGTAATATTTTCTGTAAGAACTGTTACCCTTGTTTTGATCACTTCATTACTAATCAGTAAACTTTTATTATTGATCACTGACTGGATCAAAGTAGATTTTCCTCCAGGTGCAGCACAGAGATCCAGCACTTTTAAGGGTTGCGATAGATCCACCGTTTGTTTTAATGCTTCTTCCAAAAACATGCTGCTGGCTTCCTGCACATAGTAGGCTCCTGCATGAAAAAGCGGATCGCTGGTAAAGGATGGTCTTGCTGATAAGTAATACCCATTGGAGCACCACGGCACGGCTTTCTCTAAATTTTCTGTGTGGGGGAAAGCTTTAGAAATACTTAAAGATTTGGCAGGATTTATCCGTATAGAAGTTATCTGTTCACCGGATTGATGAACCTGTTCAAATGTAACTGCATCAAAGCCATTGCAATCTTTAATTGAAGTAATAAATGTACCGGGTAGTCGCAAATTGGTTTGATTATTTGCCAAAAGTATTTTATTTTGATTCGTATAAAAATATTTTATCCTGTTTACTTAGAAGCTCTTTAAAAATAGAATTTGATTCACCATGTAAGCCGTTCGTGAGGACACGAACGGCGGCGCCCAGCCGTGGTCGGTGTTCCCACCATAGCCGTCAACTTAAGAAAATAACACAGCCATGCCTTGCAGCATGGCTCCAATTTTATTCCTCATGATGATTGTTTTTTTTATACCGGCTAC
>JAYVLZ010000365.1:0-6289 GCA_043759175.1 Chitinophagaceae bacterium
ATCTGCTTGTGTTTTCATCTCATGAATACCTGGCTGGTTTTTTTGGCGAACAAAATGTAACAACAGATATTTACTATTTTACCGGCAATGAATTAGCTACCTGTTCTGTTTTATTTCCCAATACAAAAAGGCAAGCGGTATTTATTTGGCAGGATCAATTAAATAAAACAGGTATGGCCACTATCTTTTTTGGCGGGCAGCAGAAATTAAAAAGTCTGATGAATTATGATAAAGTGATTGCTGAAAATGACTGGGTTTTAAAAAGCGGCATCCACCCCGGTATGACAATTTATCAGTTAAGAATGCTGAATAAAAATGATTTTAGTTTTTGCGCCGGTAATTCCGCCAACTCAGGTGCAGTACTTCCTCAAAAAACAGGCGAACTGGATTTTAAAAAAGAAGGCGTCATTTTAGGTTGCGTAAACTGTAATGATGAACGCTATGAATTTGCCAAAACTATGAGTGCAGACGATGCTATTTCTAACGAGATCATATTGTTTGTACTAACTGTTATTCTAAATCCTCATGAAGACAGTAAATAATTTTTTTCTCTCGTTTACTGTTAAGTCTTTTCATTCTATCCATATATTGTTACCATTAAAATAATTCCGGTGAATTTTCCACGGGAAAATATTTTTTTTGTTCTGCATGCAACATTGCAAAAAACACTTTGTCACTAATATAAATTAACACTGCATTTTGGAAAATTTGGCAGCAGCAGAAATACTTGAACTGGTAAAGCGATGTAAAACCGGCGATATGTCTGGCTACAAACAATTGTACCTGCGCTATGCACAGGCCATGTACAATACCTGCTTACGTATTTTGAACAATGTGCAGGAGGCGGAAGATGTACTGCAGGAGAGCTTTACAGAAGCATTTAAGAATCTGCAAAGCTTTGAACAGCGTACAAGTTTTGGAGGATGGCTAAAGCAGATTTGCATCAACCGCTCCATTAACCAGTTAAAGAAAAGAAGGGTAAGTTTTGTAGATATGGAACAAACGGCAGTACATGAAATACCTGCAGGCGAGGCACCGGATGAAACAGAAATAATGATGAAAGTAGCTGCTATTAAAAACAGTATGATGAAACTACCGGACGGGTACAGAACAGTGTTAAGTTTATACCTGCTGGAAGGTTATGATCATGAAGAGATAGCGGGCATTTTGCAGGTGGCAGAATCCACTGTACGAACGCAATACATCCGTGCAAAACAAAAATTACTTCAACTATTAAACAAAGAATATGAGCAGGCTGGAAAAATTTATTAAAGAAAACAGGAATGCATTTGATGATGATATTCCTGCTGATAAAATCTGGCAGGGTGTTGAGGCTTCAATGACCCAGAATAAAAAAGTTAAGCTGGTAAACATATCATCAAAATTAAAATTGAGTATAGCTGCGGCTGTAATGATACTGGCTGGCATTGGTATATTTTTTAAGATGCAGCAAAATTCAGTACCAAAAATTGACACAGTAAATACAGATACAACTTCATCAACAGATCTTGCAAAAGTGGCACCCGAATCATTGCCGGAGATGAATGAATTTGCAAAATTAATTGCGCTGAAACAGGATGAGTTAAAAAAATTATCAACAGAACAGCCTGAACTGTATCAAAAATTTACAAAGGATATTATCCAATTGGATAGTACATACGTCACCCTTAAAAAGCAACTCAGCATTGCTCCTAACAAAGAGCTGCTGATAGAGGCGATGATACAGAACCTGCAACTGCAGCTACAGGTGCTGAATCAACAACTCCACATTATCAATCAAATTAAAAATTCAAAAAATGATAGTCATGAAAAAAATGAAATTTTTATGTAGCCTGGCACTGGTTGCTTTTGCAATAGCCCCGGCTTTGGCACAAAACGAAAAAGACAAAAAGACCAAATATGAATTTGTAAAAACCAAATCGGTTAATAAAACCTATACAGTTTCAGGAACAGATAAATTAAGCATTGCAAATTCTTTTGGAACAGTGGAAGTACATACCTGGAATAAGAATGAAATAAAAGTGGATGTATCAATAGAAGTGTCTTCTAATAAAGAAGCATTTGCACAAAAACTAATTGATGGTATTACGGTATCTAACAGCCAGGGTGGGGACGGGGTTTCTTTCAAAACTTCTATCAATGGAAGCAACAATTCAAAAAATGAGAAGAGCAGTATGAGTGTTGACTACAGCGTTTACATGCCGGAGTCTAACCCATTAAAATTGTCTAATGAATTTGGTGCCACTGTTATCCCTGATATGAAAGGTACAGTAGAATTGACCAGCAAATTTGGGTCATTAAATGCAGGAACTTTAGCCGATGTAAAAAGGATAAACGTAGAGTTTGGATCAACTTCCATCGCAAGTATCAATAACGGAGATGTTCATGTTAGCTATTCCAAAGCAAGCCTCGGGAAAGTATCCGGCAATGTTAAACTCAACTTTGATTTTTGTGGAGGAGTAAAAGTTAATTTAGAAAATAATCTTACCAGTCTTGAATTGAATACCTCTTATTCTACCATTAATCTTCGTCCTTCAGCTAATTTATCTGCTGCTTATGTGGTGAACACAAGCTTTGGAAGTTTTAAAAACAGGTCAGGGATTAAGTTTGACAGTGATAAAGATGATGAAGACGGGCCTAAATTTGATTTCAGGTATGAAGGTAAATCAGGCAATGGCTCAGTACCCGTTAAGATAAAAGACAGCTTCGGAAAGATTATTCTGGGCGATGCAAACCAGGAAGATATGGATGATGAAAAACCCAAACACAAACGCAAAACCACATAGGTAGAGACAGCATCTGCTCCACATTATTATTAAAGCCAAATATATCCCTCGTTCTTCGGTATGACAGTAAAAGTATAGCCATAAAAATTCCCCCTGAAGAATCAGGGGGAATTTCTTTTAACCCTTAAAACAACCAACATGAATGATGTTGATATCTATACAACGTAAAATACGTAAGAAGGTTGCAAATGGTTTACTCTATACGAAATAAAATTATGTTAATGCGATATCCAGCACCTGCTGCATGGTTTTTACATAGTGAAATTTAATGCCACTAATGAATGCCGGGTTAATCTCCACCACATCTTTTTCATTTTGCCAGCACATGATAATTTCTTTTAAACCAGCCCGTTTAGCTGCCAGCACTTTTTCTTTAATGCCTCCCACCGGCAATACCTGCCCACGAAGGGTGATTTCACCGGTCATTGCCAGATAAGGTTTAATCCTCCTGTTTGTAAAAGCACTTGCAAGAGCTGTCATCAGCGTTATGCCGGCACTTGGTCCGTCCTTTGGTACCGCACCTTCAGGGATATGAATGTGTATATTTTTTTTATTGAACATTTCGCCATCTATATCCAGTTTTCTTGCATTTACCTGCAGCCAGGTATAAGCTGTGGATGCACTTTCCTTCATCACATTGCCAAGGTTACCGGTTAATTTCAGTTCCCCCTTTCCATCGCTCAGGCTTGTTTCAATAAACAAAATATCTCCGCCCACATAGGTCCATGCAAGCCCAACTGCTACCCCGGCCATGTTGGCTACCTTGTACATATCATTGCTGTACTTAGGTTTTCCCAGTATCTTCTCCAGGTCGTTTTGAGAAAGGAGTGATTTCAATTTATTTTTTGTTGCATATTGTAATGCAAGATTACGCATGATGCCAGCCAGTTGCCTGTCTAAATCCCGTACACCGCTTTCCCTGGTATAGTCTTCAATAACTTTCTCCAGCACTTTATCACTCACAATCAGTTTACGGTCTTTCAGCCCGTGGGCATCTTTTTGCTTGGGCAACAGGTGGCGTTTGGCAATTTCAATTTTTTCTTCCACAGCATAACCGCTCAGGTCTATGATCTCCAGCCTGTCTCTTAATGCAGGTGATATATCATTGATATTATTGGCTGTGGCAATAAACAACACTTTGCTGAGGTCATATTCCAGCTCCAGGTAATTATCATAAAAATTGTTGTTCTGTTCAGGGTCCAGTACTTCCAGCATAGCAGAAGAAGGATCGCCACGGTGATCGCTGCCTATCTTATCTATTTCATCAAGAATCATTACAGGGTTACTGCTTTTTATTTTTCTAATGGATTGTATGATCCTGCCGGGCATTGCACCAATATAAGTTTTACGGTGTCCTCTTATTTCACTTTCATCATGTAATCCACCCAGGCTAACCCTTACATATTTACGGGCAACCGCATGAGCAATGCTTTTTCCCAGGCTGGTTTTACCAATACCCGGGGGGCCAACAAAACACAGTATCGGGCTTTTCATATCACCTTTTAATTTCAATACAGCAAGATATTCCAGTATTCTTTCCTTTATTTTGTTCATTCCGTAGTGATCGTTGTCCAGTATCTTTCTTGCTTTTTTCAGATCATATGAGTCTTCTGTATAATCTTGCCAGGGCAGGTCCAGCATCAGGTCCAGGTGATTATAAACAATGGAATAATCAGGAGTGCTGGGATGCATCCGCTCTAATTTCTCAATACCTTTAGCAAACATTTCTTTAGCAGCAAGGGGCCACTTTTTACCCTCTGCTTTCTTCTGCATTTCTTTTACTTCAGCCACATTATCACCACCTAATTCTTCCTTAATGGCCTTCATCTGCTGTTGCAGAAAATATTCTCTTTGCTGTTTGTCCAGCTCAGCACGGGTTTTATTGGTTACTTTATTTTTCAGCTCAGTATACTGCAATTCAGTATGCATTAAATTCATCAGTAACTCAGCCCTTGCCTTGATATTATTGATTACCAGCAGGCGTTGCTTGTCTTTAATATCACTGTTAAGATTGCTGCTTACAAAATGTATCAGGAATGCAGGATTCTCAATATTTTTTAAAATGATGGCTGCTTCACTGGGCAGGTTGGGAGACATGCCTACAATCTGGGCCGCAAGGTCTTTGATGCTGCCAACCAACGCATCAAAATCTTCGTCATTTTTAAGCACTTCTTCATTAATGGCGGATATTTTTGCTTTGAAATAAGGATCGTCAGTAGTAATTTCTTCTACTTTAAAACGTTTCTTACCCTGAATAATAATTGTGGTACCACCATCCGGCATTTTGATCAGCTTGGCAATTTTTGCTATGGTACCAATTTCTTCCAGGTCGCTTACGGTTGGTTCTTCTACCGTACTGTCTTTTTGCGCTATCACGCCTATCAATTTGTCAGCCTTATAAGCATCGGTTACCGCTTTTATGCTTTTATCCCTGCCCACTGTGATGGGTAAAACCACACCGGGAAAAAGCACCGTATTTCTTAATGGTAACAAAGGTATTTCCCCTGGAATGCTTTGCAAGTCGTTCTCTCCTGACTCTTCTTCATTTAGTGGGATGATTGGTAAAAACTCCATTTCCTCCTCCTGTCGCTGCATATAAAAATGTTTATTCATCATTTGAATTCAAAATAAGGCCAAATTGTCAAAACTGCTAAGGTTTGACTGTTTTTTTCGTGGATACCTATATTGGCAAGTATAGTGCCGAAAGAAGAGGCTGGTTGTTGTAAACCTTAATTGGCATCTTATTTAAATTACGAAAAACAACATAACTCCAAGGGTTATTTATTTGAAGATTAATTGCTGAACATTTAATACCTGGTTAATATTTTGCAGCCTGCCTTTTGACATGTCTGAAACGTACAATCATTATTTCAGCTGGTAAAATACGGTAGGAGATTCTGTAATGATGGATTTCAAAAGTCCTGTAACTCCCATCATTTATTTTTTTGTATTTGTCAGGTGGATAAAATTCAGGATTGGCCGAAAGTGAAGAAATTTTTTCTACAATATCCAATCGAACTTTTTCTGCATTTTGTACGGATTGTTTATGGATGTATTTTATGGCTTTGGCAAATTGATTCAACGACGTTTTTGACCAGGTGATTTTACTTTTTTGCATCTGTCCAGCTTTTAGACATCGCAACCACTTCTTCGTGACTGAAAAATTCACCCCTTTCAATTTCAGCTTCGCCTTCTTCAATTTCTTTATTGTAATCCTCTATACTGGAACCCAAAACAGCTTTTGCATTGTAGGCATTCAGCATTGTGTAAACCACATCAATAATAGTATCATCGGATTCATCAATAATTTCATGCACTTTATTCCTGATTTCTGCTGAACTCATAATTTTATATTGTTTATACAAATTTACTTTTTTTATTTTAAATCTTGTAACCTCAAAAGGGCAACTTATTTTTGCCGCCATGGATATTCAATGTACTAAAGAGGAATTGGAAATACTGAAAAAGATCGGAGCTGCAGCAGCAGGTTTGCAGTTGCCATG